>JACSRE010000027.1 GCA_014879945.1 Myxococcus sp. | reverse complement strand
CGGCCGAGGGAGTCCTTCCGGCGGCCGAGGGAGTCCTTCCGGCGGCCGAGGGAGTCCTTCCGGCGGCCGCGGGAGTCCTTCCGGCGGCCGAGGGAGTCTTTGCGGCGGCCGAGGGAGTCTTTGCGGCGGCCGAGGGAGTCTTTGCGGCGGCCGAGGGAGTCTTGGCGGCGGGCGCGGGCGTCTTTGCGGTGGGCGCGGGCGTCTTCGCGGCGCCCGAGGGAGTCTCTGCGGCGGCCGCGCGCGCCTTTGCGCTGGCTGCGGACGTCGTCACGGCGCCCGCGCTCTCGAGCGCTGGAGCCGAGGCCTTCGCAGACGGAGCGCTCCTGGTCGAGCGGTCGTTCTTCATTGCCGCGACGCGCGCCTTCACCTCACTCGCCAGCGGCACCGCAGACGCCTCGGGCTTCGCGCGCGCCTTCACCTCGGTGCGCAGGGCCGCGACCGGGCCCGGCTTCGCGTCGGCGGGCAACGGCTTCTTGCGGGTGTCGAGGGCCGCAGCCATCGCCGCCAGCGAGGAGCCCTGCTTCGACTTCGGTGCCGATCGCGCCATGCCTCGAGTCCCTTTCCCTGGGCCCTTCAAGCAAACAGCCCTTCCCCGGTCCACCGGAGAAGGGCTGCGAGCTGCTCAATCAACGGCCCGCTCAGGCCGCCTTGATCTTCGCGCCAGCCGCGTCGCGGAGGGCGTCCTTCTTGTCCGTCTTCTCCCAGCTGAACTCGGCGCGGCCGAAGTGACCGTACGCCGCGGTGCGCTGGTAGATGGGCTTGAGCAGATCGAGGTGCTCGATGATCTGGCGGGGCTTGAGGCCGAAGACCTCGCGCACGGCGCGGTTGATGCGGTTCTCGTCGACCTTCGCGGTGCCGAACGTCTCGACCAGCACGCTGACGGGCTCGGCGACGCCGATGGCGTACGAGACCTGCACCTCGCAGCGGTCAGCCAGGCCGGCCGCCACCACGTTCTTGGCGATGTAGCGGCCCATGTACGCGGCCGAGCGGTCGACCTTCGAGGGGTCCTTGCCCGAGAACGCGCCGCCGCCGTGACGGCCCATGCCGCCGTAGGTGTCGACGATGATCTTGCGGCCGGTGACGCCCGAGTCGCCCATGGGGCCGCCGATGACGAAGCGGCCGGTGGGGTTGATGAAGAACTTGGTCTTCTTGTCGATGAGCTTGCCGGGGAGCGAGGCGCGAATGACCTCTTCCATGATCACTTCTTTGATCTTCTTGTTCGACACCTCTTCGGCGTGCTGGGTCGAGAGCACGACGGCGTCGATGCGCACCGGCTTGTCGTTCTTGTACTCGATGGTGACCTGCGACTTGCCGTCGGGGCGAATCCAGTCGTGCTTCTTGCGGCGCACGTCGGCGAGCTTGCGGGTGAGCGCGTGCGCGTACTGAATCGGCGCCGGCATCAGCTCGGGGGTCTCGTTGCAGGCGTAGCCGAACATCATTCCCTGGTCGCCGGCGCCCTGCTCCTTCTTCGAGCCCTCGTCGACGCCGCGGGCGATGTCCTGCGACTGGCCTTCGATGGCCACCATGACGCCACAGGTGTGGCCGTCGTAGCCCATCGCCGAGTCGGTGTAGCCGATGCGCGTGATGGTGTTGCGCACGATGCGGGGAATGTCGATCCACGCGGTGGTGGTGACCTCACCGGCCACGATCGCGATGCCGGTCTTCACCAGCGTCTCGACGGCGATGCGGGCGTGCGGGTCCTTCTCGATGAGGGCATCGACCACGCCGTCGCTGATCTGGTCGCAGATCTTGTCCGGATGGCCTTCGGTCACGGATTCAGAGGTGAAGAGGTAGTCCTTGGGCATGGTCGAGTTCTTCAGGTGAGGGTGAACGGATGTGAAACCGGCGCGGGGGCTCTAGCGCGCAGCGTCAAGGGGGTCAACGCACAGCAGCGAAAGAGTCACTGCATGGCCGGGTCGTACTCGAGCACGACGTTGATCGGCAGCCGCTCGCCGTCCTTGATGGCGAAGGTCTCGCGGTGGGTGCGGTAGCCGAGGGCCCGCACCTCGAGCTGGTGGCCGCCTTCCGCCTGCGGGGGCGAGTGGCCGGCGCCGCCGTCGAGGAGCACCTCGCGCCCGTCGATGGTGACGACCGCGTCGGGGGGCGAGACCGAGAGCACCAGCTGGCCCTCCCGGGTGGTGAGCACGACGTCGAGGGTCTGCTGCTGCCCGGGGGCGACCTGCGCGGTGACGGTCGTGGGCTGGAAGTCGGGGTGCTCCAGCACCAGCGCGTGGGGGCCCGGGGTGAGGTCGGGCAAGGCCGCCGGGGTGCGGAACTGCACCGGCGCTCCGTCGAGCCGAATGGTGGCGCCCGGCGGCTGCGACCGCACCAGCAGCGCCCCCTTCGCCACCGGCGGCGTGCGCGTCTTCGCGCGCCACCACACGGCGCCCACCACCAGGAGCAGCGCGGCCGCGCCCACCGCGAACATCCACGTTGGAGGCGCGGGCGACGGCGGCGGCGTGGGCGGTCGCCTGGGCCCCGCCACCAGCGCCGGCGGGTCGCTGGGGTCGTCTGGCAACGACAAGGGTGCGCCAGGCGAGAGGCCCTCGCCCGTCTCGTCGGGCAGCTCGAGCGGCGCGGGGCCCGAAGACATGGGCGTTCTCCGCGCCTCGGCGGGAATCGGCTGGCCGACGGCGACCACCGTCTTCTCCAGCCGCGAGGCGTCATCGGGCACGGCGGCCAGGTTGACGCCCTTCTCGAAAAACGATCGCAGCTCCGAGGTCGACGCGCTGGCGAGGCGGCCCATCAGCGCCGCGTGCGCCATGAAGTCGGAGCCAAAGTGCTGGCGCACGAACGCCGCCAGGGCAGGTCGGTAGTCGTCGGGCGGCAGCACCACGCACAGCGCCGCGGCGACCTCGTGCATCGACGAGAAGCGCTCCTCGCGCAGCGTCGCCGTCATGCGCTCGAACACCGCCACGACCTCGTCGGGCACGTCGGGCCGCAGCGCCTTGAGGTCGGGCCGCCGCCCCTCGACGATGGCGTGAATGACCGCCAGCTCGTTGTCACCCGCGAAGAGCGGCTCGAGCGTGAGGCACTCGTAGAGCGCGGCGCCCAGCGAGAACTGGTCGACCCGGCCGTCTCCGGGCAGCTGCTGAATCAGCTCGGGCGCCAGGTACCGGGCCTTGCCCTTGAGCATGCCGGTGCTGGTGCGGGTGCGGCGCTCCTCGGCGCGGGCGATGCCGAAGTCGAGCACCTTCACCACCCCGTCGAAGGTGAGGAAGATGTTCGAGGGCGTCAGGTCGCGGTGAATGAGGTGGAGCGGCTTGCCATCGGCGCCCTTGAGCTCGTGCGCGTAGGCCATGGCCCCGGCGCTGGCGATGATGACCTGCACCGCCAGCGGCCACGGCAGCTGCGCACCCACCGACCGCAGCCGCTCGAGGACGAGGTCGAGGTCGAAGCCCGCGAGGTACTCGAGCACCAGGAACGGGCCGTCTTTGCTGCTGCCGCGATCGTACGCGCGCACCACGCTCGGGTGCGCGAGGTTCATCGCGAGGTCGGCCTCGTCGAGGAACATCGCCACGTGTTCGCGCCTGGAGCGCAGGTGCGGCAGCAGCTGCTTCACCACGCACAGCCGCGGCGGCGTGCTGCCCTCGTCGCGGGCGAGGAACACGTCGGCCATGCCGCCTTCCGCGAGCTTCTTGATGAAGACGTACCGGTCGCGGGCTTCGGCCACGGTGGAGAAAAGACCATCGCTGCCCGGCCAACTCAACGATTCCCATCGGCGATGGGCCCCAGTTGCTGATTGCGGCGTCGGCGCAGACGTGAAGAATGGCCACCCCCTGCCGTCGGAGCCCCGCATGAACCGCACCCTGCTCGTCGTCGCCGCCCTCGCCGTCGCCCTCCCCGCCTTCGCTGGCCCGAAAGACGAGGTCTCGAAGCCGCTGAAGGTCATCGTGAACTCGGTGCGCTACGGGAAGGACCTGGCGGCCCTCAAGCTCTTCGCCGGCGAGGAGCAGGGCAAGTTCCTGCTGGGTGACGACTGGGCCAAGGGCACCGACGCCCAGCGCAAGGAGTTCATCGACCAGTTCCACCAGCTCTTCGGGAAGATCGCCTTCCCCAAGATCCGGAAGAACTTCGAGAACCTCGACACGGTCATCTACGACGAGCCCACGCTCACCGCTGACCGCGCGGCCATCGGCTCGACCATTCTCATCAACCACCCGATGAAGAAGCAGGAGCTGAAGGTGAAGTACGACGTCATCAAGCAGGCGTCGGGCTGGAAGGTCATCGACGTGGCGGTGCTGGGCGACTCGATGCTCACCGGCATTCGCGACGACCAGATTCGCCCCATCATGAAAGAGGGCGGGTGGGACAACCTGCTCAAGTTGATGAAGGACAAGAACGCCGAGCTGAAGGACGTCGTCCTCAAGTAGTGGGCGTTTGCCTGCGACCACGGTTTGGCTAGGGTTCCGGCCCGGCCGCGATGGATCAGCCTGGGCTGGTCCGGCAACGTACCAACGCAGCACCACCACACCTGTCTGGGGAGACTTCACATGAAGCGCATCGCACTCATCGCTCTGAGCACGCTGGGACTCGTCGCCTGTGGAGGCACCGCGAAGATCGGCGGAGGGAAAGAGGGCGCCGCGCAGGCCTTCTACGCCGCCTCGAGCGCCTCGTCGGCCGGCGCCAACCGCATGGGCCAGCCGCTCGACGTGACGGGCAGCGTGACGTGGAAGTGCCCCGAGGGCGGCGAGGCCTCGCTCAACGGCTTCACCCTCAACGTGAACACCGGCGGCGGGCAGAACGCGACCGTCAACCAGTCGTTCACCATCAAGTACACCAACTGCGGCGCGGCCAAGAGCGCGGCGGGCGTGGCCATCTACAACGGCAGCTACACGGTGACGCAGGCGGTGGTGACCAGCGCCAGCGGCGCCAGCGTCGACCAGACCTTCAAGGGCCGCGTCGAGGTGCAGGGCGCGTTCAACGACTTCCTCGAGGTGGACGTGAAGCAGTCGGTCACCGTCAGCGCCCTCTCGAGCTCGTCGGGCACCGTCTCGATGCGCCTGGTCGGCACCATCACCACCTCGGAAGGCGCGAACACGTTCAATGAAGACGTGAACGTGTCGGCTGGCGGGCAGATCGCCGTCGCCGCCTCGAAGTAACTCATCGCGCCTGTCGTTCCCGACGCCCTGGCCCTCTTCGGAGCGCCGGGGCGTCGTCATTTTCAGGACACAAAGTCCATAAGCATCAGAGAGTTACGTCGCGCCGCGCAGCGTCTCTTGCATTCATGCGCATGGACGCATATTCAGGCCGGGTTCATGTCGCTGCAGGCCGCCACCTCGACCCCTTCGCTCGCGATGCCGCGGGTGGAGCTCTTCAAGCTCTTCGCCGAGCCGGGCCGTCTGCAGGTGCTGGCGCTGTGCGCCGAAGAGGAGCTCTCGGTCTCGGAGCTCGCGACGCTGCTCGACGACAGCCAGCCGCAAGTCAGCCGCAAGGTGGCGCCGCTGCGTGAGGTGGGGCTGCTCGAGGCGCGGCGCGACGGCACCCGCACCTTCCTGCGCGCCGGCGACGTGCTGAGCGACCTGGTGGTGCAAGACGCGGTCGCCGAAGGCCGTCGCCTCTGCCTCGCCGACGGGAGCCTCGCGCGCCTGCCCGGCCTCATCGCCGCTCGCGAAGCCCGCGGCGTGGAGCACTTCGACGTCGCGCCGGCCGAGAAGGCCTCGTCGGCGCCCACCATGCCGGAGCACCTGGCCCACCTCGCCGCGCTCGCGCCGCTCTTGCCCGGCCGGCAGCTGGCCCTCGACGTCGGCACCGGTGACGGCCTGGTGCTCGACGTGCTGGCGCCGCTCTACCAGCGCGTCATCGCCGTGGACCGCAGCCGCGCCCAGCTCGCCCGCGTCGCCCAGCGCGTCGAGGCCCGCGGCTTCCACCACGTCTCGCTCTTCGAAGGCAGCTACGACGACGCCGCGCTGGTGCAGCGCATCGACACCGCTGGAGGCGCCGACCTGGTGTTCGCCGGCCGCTCCCTGCACCACGCCTCGCGGCCGGCCGCGGCGGTGCGTGCGCTCGCGCGCCTGCTCAAGCGCGGCGGCCACCTGGTGGTGCTCGACTACCTGCCCCACGAGCTCGACGCGATGCGAGAGCAAGGCGACGCGTGGCTCGGCTTCCCCGACGCCGAGGTGCGCCGCATGCTCCTCGACGCGCAGCTGACGGTGCTCGCCTCGTTCCCCATTCCCGCCGCCTTCCACCCCGATGGCCCCGACGCGTCGCTGTCGTGGCACGCCTGGGTGGCCCAGCGCCCCACCTCGTCAGGTGCCGTCACCTGACCTTCGTCCCCGCAGTGAATCAACGCAGTGCCAACCCTCAGGAGAGAAGCCATGGACCAGAAGACGACGTTCCCCGCGTACAAGGTGAAGGACCTCAAGCTGGCCGAGTGGGGCCGCAAAGAGATTCTGATGGCCGAGAAAGAGATGCCCGGCCTCATGTCGCTGCGCGCGCAGTACGCCGGCAAGCAGCCGCTCAAGGGCGCCCGCATCGCCGGCTGCCTGCACATGACCATCGAGACCGCGGTGCTCATCGAGACGCTCGTCTCGCTCGGCGCCGAGGTCACCTGGACCTCGTGCAACATCTTCTCGACCACTGACCACGCCGCCGCCGCCATCGCCAAGGCCGGCGTGCCGGTCTTCGCGTGGAAGGGCGAGACGCTCGAGGAGTACGACTGGTGCCTCGATCAGCAGATCTTCGCCTTCAAGGACGGCAAGGGCCCCAACATGCTGCTCGATGACGGCGGCGACCTCACGCTGTGGATTCACCAGAAGTACCCGCAGCTCCTCTCGGGCCCCGACTGCATCAAGGGCCTCTCGGAAGAGACCACCACCGGCGTGCACCGCCTGTACGAGATGGCGAAGAAGGGCGAGCTCAAGTGCCCCGCCATCAACGTCAACGACTCGGTCACCAAGTCGAAGTTCGACAACCTGTACGGCTGCCGTGAGTCGTTCCTCGACGGCATCAAGCGCGCCACCGAGGTGATGATCGCCGGCAAGGCCGTGGTCATCGCGGGCTACGGCGACGTCGGCAAGGGCTGCGCCTTCGCGGCCCGGGGCATGGGCGCGCGCGTGTACGTCACCGAGGTCGACCCCATCAACGCGCTCCAGGCGGCGATGGAGGGCTTCCACGTCACCACGCTCGAGGACATCGTCGGCAGCGCCGACATCATCTGCACCGCCACCGGCTGCGTCGACGTGGTGACGGGCGAGCACATGATGAAGATGAAGGACGGGGCGATCCTCGCGAACATCGGTCACTTCGACAGCGAGATTCAGATCTCGTGGCTCGAGAAGAACCCCGAGATTCGTGAAGAGAACGTCAAGCCGCAGGTCGACCAGTTCATCTTCCCCTCGGGCAAGCGCATCACCGTGCTGGCCCGCGGCCGCCTGGTGAACCTCGGCTGCGCCACCGGCCACCCGTCGTTCGTGATGTCGAACTCGTTCACCAACCAGACGCTCGCGCAGCTCGCGCTCTGGGGCGCCATCGACGTCGGCCAGAAGTTCGAGTCGGGCAAGGTGTACGTGCTGCCCAAGAAGCTCGACGAGCACGTCGCGCGGCTGCACCTCGAGAAGGTCGGCGCCAAGCTGACGAAGCTGTCCGAGGCGCAGGCGAAGTACCTGAACGTGCCCGTCGAAGGCCCGTTCAAGCCCGAGCACTACCGCTACTGAGGCGTCACCCACGCGCAGCGCTGCGTGGCCGCGGGCCGCTGGGAAGAACTCCCGGCGGCCCGTCGTGTTTTCCCCAGCTCACTTCTCTTTCGCGAGCGCCTTGCGAATCGACCGCAAGATGTCGAAGCGGGTGATGGCGCCGACCAGCTTGCCGTTCTCGACGACGGGGAAGCGGCGGAAGTTGGCGCCCAGGAAGAGGCCCGCCACGAAGTACACGTTCATGTCGGGGCTGACCCAGTCGGTCTGCGTCGTCATGTACTCGCGCACCGTGCCGGCGACGCGGTCGCCGTCGACGCCCATCGACAACAGCCGCAGGCAGTCCTTCTCGGTCACCATGCCCAGCAGCGTGCCGTCGGGGTCGACCACGGGCGCGCCCGTGACGTGGTTGGCCAGCAGGAAGTCGACGGCGTCGAGGATGGCCATCTCGGGAGGGACGGTCGGGACGACGGTGTCCATGAAGTCACGGACGATGGGCAGGGCCATGGGCGCTCCTCCTCGTTGGGGTGTGCGCCCACCCTAGCGCCTTTGTCAGCTCAGCGCGGCGACGGCGGCCGACGCCACCTGGTGGGCCGCGCGCTCGTCGTGGGGGAACTCGAGCTGCTGGTACAGCCGCGTCAGCCGCGCCACCTTGCTCAAGCCCAGGGCCGGGCCGCGCACCACCGCGAGGTGGGCGATGAAGAGCAGCGCATAGCCGCGCTCCACCGCGGTGAGCGCCGAGACGTCGAAGGCCAGCTCGCGCCTGGCGAAGTCGAGGTAGCGCGGCAGCACCGACGGCACCTCGGCGGCGTGGTGCTCGACGGCCTGGAGCACCGCCGCGGTCGTCTCGAGCCCCGACAGGCGCAGCACCTCGACGAGGTAGTCGGGGAAGAAGGGCTGCGCGGTGAGGGGCAGGCCGAGCGCGCGGGCGACCGAGTCGTCGAGCGCCTCGAGCACCGGCTGCCGCACCAGCGCGTCGAGCGAGACGAGGTCGACGGGCAGGTCGCCGTCGCTGCGCGCGAGCGTGGCCCGGGCGGCCTCGCGCGAGGCGGCGAGGTCTCGGCGAATCGAGACGAACTCCTGGTCGGCCAGCTCGAGCAGCCCGGCCACGCGCGTGAAGCGGCGACGAATGGCGTCAGGCACGGCGTCATCGACCTTGTAGCCGAGGTCGTGCTCCACCTCGGCCCAGGCGTGCTGCAGCGCCGTGCGCACCTGCACCTCGAAGCGGAAGTCGGGGTGGGGCCCGTCGCGGTGCCGCACCACGTAGTGCACCGAGCGGTAGCCGGCCGGCCGCACCCGCTCGAGCGAGTTGCCGAAGTCGACCTCAAAGTGCTGCTCGATGAGGCGCGCCACCTGCTCGACGTGGTCTTCGAACGACACCGAGACGCGCAGGCCCAGCAGGTCGGTCACGTCCCACACGGAGCGGTAGCTCTTCTCGGGCCGGGCCAGCTTGTGCGCGAGGCTGGCGGCGTCTTTCAGGCGCCAGGTGACGAACGAGACCGGCACGCCGCCGTCACGCAGCAGCCGCTCGAGCCGCGCGTGGAGCCTCGCCCCCGCCGCGCGCAGCGGCGCCTCGGCCTCCTTGAACTGCTGCACCATCGCGTCGCTCACCAGGCGCGCAGGCTACCGCGACTCACGTCAGCTTCAGGTACTGCTTCTCGGCCGACAGGGTGAGCGCGGCGGTGTCCTTCACCCAGTCGCCGGCCGACTTGGTCCACGTCTCCCAGCCTCTGGGGAACTGCTTGTCGACGAAGAGCAGGCGCAGCTCGGCGACCGAGTAGGCGGGCTCGCCGCGCACCTGCTTGGTGTTGGGGCTGTTGGCCAGGAGCGCCGTGAGCAGGCCGAACTCTCCGGCCGAGCCCACCAGGTTGTCCTCGCCCAGCAGTTTGGTCAGCTTCTGGTAGACCTGCCGCTGCTGCACCGGGTCGGCCTTGCCGCGCGCCTTGTCGGCGAGCCCCTCGCCCAGCTCGCCGAGCAGCTTCCCGAAGTTCTTCGCGAGCGCGACGCCGGTCTTGAAGCCCGGCGCCTTCGCCTTCGGGTCGGCCGCGATGTTGCCGCCGATGAACTTCCCGATGTCGGAGCGCGTGAGGTAGCCATCCCTCGACGAGGCCACGAGGCGGTCGAAGTCCTTCGCGCTGAAGCGCCCGCTGCTGAGCTTGGTGGGGTCGCCCTGCAGAATGCCGCTGTGGCCGGCGTGCGAGCCCTGGCTGCCGGGGAAGTCGAGGCTGAAGGTGCCCAGCGGCACTGGCACGTCGAGCTTGCCCGAGGGCCCAGCCATGTAGGCGTGGTTGCCGCGCGCGAAGAGCTCGAGCACCTCGCCCAGGTCGCTGTCCTTGCCGGTGTTGCCCAGGCGCACCACGTCGTCGATGTTGGCCAGGGGCTTGTCGGCGTCGTTGCGCACCGGGAGCGCGCCGGTGTTCACCGCCGTGCCGATGAAGGGGCAGGTGGCCTTCTTCTGCACCACCTGCTCGCGGCCGACCTCGCTCAGCTCCGCGGGCGCGGTGGTGACCTGGGTGGCCTTCGCCCGCCGCGCCTCGAGGCTGCTGCTGCCGCCGCTCCCCCACCCGTTCGCAGCGGAAGGCGTCGACGCCTCGGGGGGCGAGGTGTACGGCTTGCGTTCGGTGGTCGCGGGCGGGACGGTGGTGAGGCGAGGCTCGATCTTCGGCACGGTGGCTCCTGGCGTGAGGTGGATAAACTTTTTATGACTACGGATAAGCCGTTTATGTGGATGTCGCGATGAAGATCAAGCCCAGGGCCCAGGAGGCGGAGCGCACCCGCCAGGTGCTGCTGGCGACGGCGCGCGCGCGGTTCGCCCAGGGCGGCCAGGCGGCGGTGGCGGTGCTCGAGGTGACGGCCGAGGCGGGCCTCACCACCGGCGCGCTGTACCACCACTTCCAGAACCGGCAGGGGCTGCTCCAGGCGGTGCTCGAAGAGGTGGCGCAGTCGGTGGCTGACCGGGCGGCCGAGGCGGTGGCGACGAAGACCGACGGCTGGGAGCAGCTCCGCGCGGGGGTGGACGCGGTGCTCGACTGCTGCCTCGAGCCCGAGGTGCGCATCGCCTACAACGAGGCGCCCGCCATCATGGGCCTCGACGAGTGGCGGCGGCTCGAGGAGTCGAAGACGGGCGTGTTGCTGGTGGCGGTGCTGTCGCAGCTGGCGAACGACGGCCGCATCAAGAAGGTGTCGCTGCCGTTGCTGGCGGCGATGGTGAAGGGCGCCATCGTCGAGGGCGCGATGTCGATTACCCGGGCCGAGCACCCGAAGAAGGTGCGCAGAGAGGCGGGGGCCCTGCTCGACGCGTTGCTCAGCGGGCTGAAGACGTAGCGGCGCAGCGAGCCCCACGGCGGCCTGCGCACGCGAGGCCGGGTCGGAGGCGCCGAGGCGCTGCGGCCAGACCGCGATGAAGACGGCGCGCTCAGCCGTCGGGCACGCACCACCGGCGTGTGGCAAGAAGCGGAGCGTGCTCCCGCTGCTCCTGGCCCAGCTCGCGCTCTCGTCGGTGAACCTGGGCGCCTCGACGCACTTCACCGCCCAGCTCCTCGAGCCCTCGACGCCGCCGCTCCCGCTCGATGCGCCGACCCAGGCCCCGCGCGCCACCGCGCTGAAGGCCGAGCTCGACGACCTCAACCAGCGCATCGCCGCCACCAACGTCAACTGGCCCACCGGCGCGGTGGTGATGGCCTACGCCGGGGGCATCGCGCTCTACGCCGTGACGCTCACCGCCCTGCTCCTGGTCGGCAGGCTCCCGACGGTCGCGCTGCTGGTGCTGGCCTCGCTCGCCGCGGGGGGCCTGGCGCTCGTCGTCGGCGGGCTGGTGGTGGGCAACGTCGCTGCGGCAGCGGCGCGCGCTACCCGCGAGCTGCTGGGACAGGAGCGCGACGCCCTCAAGCGCGAGCTCGAGCGGCTCGAGGCGCCTCCACCCAGCGTCGACCGCGCCTTCCCCACCCCGGCCTGGGCCTTCACCGTCGCCACCTTCTGACGCCCCTGTCAGACTCCCTGGCGCCGATGTTCACCAACGAAGAGCGCGCGCTGCTGACCGCCGCCGCGGCCGCCCCCGACGACGACGCGCCTCGGCAGGTGCTGGCCGACCTGCTGCTCGAGCGAGAGCACCCGCTGGGAGAGCTGCTGCGGCTGGAGGCCGAAGACTCGAGCCTCGCGCGCCGCCGCGCCCTGGAGGCGTCGCTGCGGGAGCTGCTGCGCACCTCGTTGGTCCCCTGGGCGAAGGAGCTCGAGCTCGACCGGGGCCTGCCGTCGTGGGCCCTCTTCGCGCCGGGAACGCGCGCGTCACGCCCGGCGAGCACCGACGACGTCTGGCCCGTCTCGGCCGTCACCGTGGTGGGGGAGTTTCGCGAGGTGCTGCCGCTGCTGCGCTCCCGCGCGGTGCGCCGGGTCGCGACGCTCGACTTCTCTCCAGTCTGGGCCACCTCGCCCTTCACCATGTGGGTCGACGGGCCGCCGCCGCCGCTCGAGGTGTTGCCCGCCCTGCGGGAGCTCGCGCTGCCGCAAGGCGAGGTGCCGGACCACTGGGTGCCCATCCTCACTCCGGGCTTCGCGAACGTGCAGGTGCTCGCCGTCGGCATCGGCCCCGGCTTCCTGCTGCCCGACTGGGCGTTGACGCTGCCGTCGCTGACGCGGCTGCGGCTGGTGCCGGGGCGTGAGCCCGGTGACGGCGACGTGGTGAACGCGGCCCTGGCCTGGAGCGAGGCGCGGGGCGGCGCCAACCTCGAGTGGCTGGGCCGCGCGCTCGAGGCCGGCGCGGTGCGGCGCGAGCTGCGGCCGGCGCTCCCGGGTGAGCGCACCGCGCTGCCCGAAGAGACGCACCTCAAGGTCGACCTCGAGCCCGAGGGCCCCAGCTCGCGCGTGTTCCGGGTGAAGGGCAGCGACGCCGTGGTGATGCGGGCCGACGACGCGCCGGCCGGCGACCTCTTCTCGGCGCCGCGGCACGGCAGGCTGGTCGCGCCGCGAGGGCTGGTGCGCGTCAGGCGCGCGCTCTTCGTCGACCTCGATGACGCGGGGGCGCCGGTGCCCCTGGAGCAGCTGCCCGCGGCCCTCGCGCTGGAGCGCGTGCGCGCGCTCGTCGACGCGCTGCTGGCCTGGTGGGGCGCGGGCGCTCCCGATGTGCCGAGCGGTGCGTGGGTCGGGGTGGGCCGAGATCAGCTCCGCCTGCGCCGCGACGGCTCGGTGGCAATCATCCCCGTCCTCACCCGGCGGCTGGGCCCCGACGCGCACCACCTCGTCGAGCTGCTCGGCCTCCCGTTCGCGTGGGGCCGAACCGCGACGATGATCGTCCGGCTGGCCGCGGCCACCGCCTTCGAGTGGCTGACCGGCCTCTCCTTTCTCGAGAGCGAGGTGGGCGGGGCCCTGGCCGTGCACCAGCGCCTGCGGCTGCGGCTCGCGCACCCGCCGTCGGTGTCGTCGGTGGACGCGGCCCTGGCGCCGCTCGACGAGGTGCTCCGCGCGGCGCTCCGGGCGCCCGAGGACTTCACCGTCGAGGCGTTCCTGGCGGCCCTGGGGCGCGAGGCCGGGAGGCGCGCATGAGGACCTGGTGGCTGGGCCTGGCGCTGCTCTCGTGCACCCCGCCGACGCCGAGCCGGCTGACGCCCACCCTGCCCCCGCTCGCGCGCGCCCCGACGACCGTCGAGCAGACGTTCGCGCCCCTGGTGCCCCGACAGGGCAGCAGCGGAAACCCCGCGCAGAGAGCGGTGCTGAGCCGCGCGCTGGCCGACGGGTGGGGTGAGCTGACCGCGGGCCCCGGCGAGCCGCACCGCGTGCGCTCCTTCGACGGCGCGACCCCGCCGGCGCCCGGGCCGAACGCGCGCCGGCTGACGCGCCTGGTCCACCTCGCCGACCTGCAGCTGCTCGACGACGAGTCCCCGATGCGCATCACCGACCTGGACGCGCGGGGGTTCGCCGCCGGCGCGGCGCGGCCGCAGGAGCCCCAGGCCTGCCGGCTGGCCAACGCCGCGGTGCGCACCATCAACGGCCTCCACCGGGTCGAGCCAATCGACTTCGTGATGCTGGGCGGCGACAACATCGACAGCGCGCAGGCGAACGAGCTCGACTGGCTCCTGGGCACCCTGGGCGGCGACGCGCAGGTGGAGTGCGACTCGGGCGACGACGACGACCCGCTCCCCGGTGAGCCCGACGGGAAAGACGGCTTCGTCTCGGAGGGCCTGGCGGTGCCGTACCGCTGGGTGACGGGCAACCACGACGTGCTGGTGCAGGGCCTCTTCGCGGTGACGGCCGAGCGGCAGCAGGCCGCGGTGGGGGCCGACGCCGCGGGTGGCACCCGTGATGGGCGCGGCGCCCTGGTGGCGGGGGGCGCGACCGTTCGCGCCGACGCGCGCCGCGCCCTGCTGACGCCGCGTGAGGTGCTGGAGCGGGTCGCCGCCGACGCCGATGGCCACGGGCTCGACGCCGCACAGGTGGCGCGCGGCAAGGCCTTCTCGAGCTTCGACGTCGCCGGTACGCCGCTGACCTTCCTGGTGGTCGACACCACTGCCGAGACGGGTGGCGACGACGCCCTCGTTCGCCGGGCCGACTTCGACGCCTTCATCGCGCCGGTGCTGGACCGCGCGGCGGCCGAGCGCCGGCTGGTGGTGATGGTGGCCCACCACGCCACCGATCGCCTGACCACCAACGGCGGCGCCCTGGGCCTCGCGCAGGCCGACGCCCTCGCGCCGGCCGAGGTGGTGCGCCGGCTGGGGGCCAGCGGGCGGCTCGCCTTCAGCCTGGTGGGCCACGCCCACACCCACCGCGTGGTGCCCATCGTCACCGGCCCGCAGGGCTTCTGGGAGATCACCACCGCGGCCGTCATCGACTTCCCCAACCAGCTGCGGGTCGTCGAGGTGTTCGATCAGGACAACGGCTGGTGGATGACGCGGGTGACGGTGGTCGACCTGGCCCTCGAAGGAGACGCCGTCGCGGCACAGGGGAAGCGGGCGAGCGTGGCCGACCTCACCTCGGGCTGGCTGGCGGGCGACCGGCTCGTCGGCGGCGAGGCGAACGACCGCAACCTCGAGCTGTGGATTCGAAAGGTGGACTGAAGAGCAATCGGGAAATCGGTCCGCGGTGGGCGTGGCGGATCAGCCACGCCGGGCACGGTCGCG
>JACSRE010000341.1 GCA_014879945.1 Myxococcus sp. | reverse complement strand
TTCAGCCTTCACCGCGGAAGCTCCCTCAACCGAGCTCAGCTCGCCTCAAAGTGATCGTGCACCCTTGCGTCGTTCCAGGGCCGGTTTCCGGCCGCTCCACGGCGCAAGTGGTGGGAGTGATGGCGGGCCCGGCCAGATCGTGCCACGAGCAGGGGGCATGTCTTTCGCCACCATCACCGTCCACTGCCGCCGGTTGATCGCCGCCTCCGCCCTCGAGCTCGAGGCGCCAGCCGCCCCGGGCGCCGCCAACAACTTCATGTTCGAGATCGACGGGCTCGCCTTCGACGTGTTCTCGCCGTCGACGATGTCGGAGCAGGAGCTGGGCGCGCTGCGAGACGATCTCGGAGAGGAGTTCGAGGCCCTCTGCGCCTTGCCGCCCGGGGTCCTCTCGGCGGTCGAGATTCAGCTGGTGGGGGAGCGCCACGCGCCTGCGGTGTCCGAGCACGACTGGGCCGCGCACCTGGCGGTCGCCTTCGAGGGCACGTGGGCGTCCGAGGCCGGCGAAACGGGCGACGAGCTCTCGTGCCCCGACGCCGAGCGCGCCGAGGCGCTCGAGCTGCTGCGCGCCAACGTGGTGGCACTGGAGTGAGCGCCTCCTCGAAGGCATGAGCGCCGCCCATCCCTTCGCGGAGCATTCCATTGCAGTCGACCCGGCTGATTCTGTAAGCGGCTGGGCATGCTCTCGTTCCTCGACACCTTCGCCCGCCGTCACGTGGGCCCGTCCCCCCGCGAGATGGAGGAGATGCTCGCCGCCGTGAAGGCGCCCACCCTCGACGCGCTCATCGATCAGACGGTGCCCAGGCAGATCCGGGCGAAGAAGCCGCTCGCGCTGCCCGCGGCCAGGGGCGAGGCCGAGCTGCTGGCCGAGCTCAAGACCATCGCGGCGAAGAACCAGGTGTTCACCTCGTTCCTCGGCCAGGGGTACTCGGGCACGCTCACCCCCGGCGTCATCCTGCGCAACGTGCTGCTCAACCCGGGGTGGTACACGGCCTACACGCCGTACCAGGCCGAGATCGCCCAGGGCCGGCTCGAGGCGCTCCTCAACTTCCAGACGATGATCGGCGACCTCACCGGCCTGCCCATCGCGAACGCGTCGCTGCTCGACGAGGGCACCGCCGCCGCCGAGGCCATGCACCTGGCCCACTCGGTGTCGAAAGACGCTGACGCCAACACCATGTTCGTCTCGTCGCGCTGCCACCCGCAGACGATCGCCGTGGTGCAGACGCGCGCGAAGCCGCTGGGCATCGACGTCGTGGTGGGCGATCACGCGAGCTTCGACTTCTCGAAGAAGTGCTTCGCGGTGCTGGTGCAGTACCCCGCCACCGACGGCGCCGTCATCGACTACCGGCCCTTCGTCGAGAAGGCGCGCGCGGCGGGCGCGATGGTGGTGATGGCGGCCGATCTGCTCTCGCTGTGCCTGCTGACGCCGCCGGGAGAGCTGGGCGCCGACGTCGCCATCGGCACGGCGCAGCGCTTTGGCGTGCCCATGGGGTTCGGCGGCCCGCACGCGGCGTTCCTGTCGACCAGGACCGAGTTCGCCCGATCGATGCCCGGCCGCATCATCGGCGTCTCGGAAGACGCCAACGGCCACATGGCCCTGCGCATGGCGCTCCAGACCCGGGAGCAGCACATTCGTCGTGAGAAGGCGACCTCGAACATCTGCACCGCGCAGGTGCTCCTGGCGGTGATGTCGTCGATGTACGGCGTCTACCACGGCCCGCAGGGGCTCCGCGCCATCGCCACCCGCGTGCACGCGCTCGCCCGTACCTTCGCCGCTGGCGTCTCCAGGCTGGGCTTCAGCGTCGAGCACGCCGTCTTCTTCGACACCGTCTCGGTGAAGGTCGAGGCGAAGCAGGGTGACGCGCTGGTGAAGGCGGCCGAGGCCGCGCGCATGAACGTGCGGCGGCTCGACGCGAGCCACCTGAGCGTCGCGATGGACGAGACCATCTCGGCCGAGCAGGTCGACGCGCTGCTCGCGGTGTTCGCAGGCAAGACGCCCGACTTCACCGCGACCTCGCTGGCGGCGTCGGCCAACGCCTCGCCGGTGGTGCCCGAGGCCCTGCGCCGCACCTCGGCGTACCTCACGCACCCGGTCTTCAACAGCCACCACACCGAGCACCAGATGCTCCGGTACATTCGTTCGCTCGAAGCGAAGGACCTGTCGCTCTGCCACAGCATGATCCCGCTTGGGTCGTGCACCATGAAGCTCAACGCCACCAGCGAGATGGACCCGGTCACCTGGCCCGAGTTCAACGGGCTGCACCCGTTCGCGCCCGAGGCGCAGTGGCCCGGCTACCGGCAGATCTTCAGCGACCTCGAGACATGGCTGGCCGAGATCACCGGCTTCGCCGGCACCTCGCTGCAGCCGAACGCGGGCTCCCAGGGAGAGTACGCGGGCCTGCTCACCATTCGCGCCTACCAGGAGTCGCGCGGCCAGGGGCATCGCGACGTCTGCCTCATCCCCGCGTCGGCGCACGGCACCAACCCCGCCACCGCGGTGATGGCTGGCTACCAGGTCGTCGTCGTCAAGACCGACGAGGCCGGCAACGTCGACGTGGCCGATCTCAAGGCCCGCATCGCCGCCAACGCCGGCAAGGTCGCCGCGCTGATGATCACCTACCCCTCGACCCACGGCGTCTTCGAGGCGGGCATCACCGAGATCTGCGACCTGGTGCACGCCGAAGGCGGCCAGGTCTACATGGACGGCGCGAACATGAACGCGCAGGTCGGCCTCTGCCGGCCCGGAGACTTCGGCCCCGACGTCTGCCACCTCAACCTCCACAAGACCTTCTGCATCCCCCACGGCGGTGGCGGGCCGGGCATGGGCCCCATCTGCGTCGCCAGGCACCTGGTCGAGTTCCTCCCCGGCCACGCCGAGGCGAAGACGGGCGGCTCGAGCGGCGCGATCTCGGCGGCCCCGTTTGGCAGCGCGAGCATTCTGCTCATCTCGTGGATGTACATTCGCATGATGGGCCCCGACGGGCTCACCGCGGCGACGAAGGCTGCGATCCTCACCGCCAACTACGTGGCCGAGCAGCTCGACGCCTCGTACCCGGTGCTCTACCGGGGCGCGAGCCGCCGCGTCGCCCACGAGTGCATCGTCGACATGCGCAAGCTGAAGACCACCAGCGGCGTCGAGGTGGAGGACATCGCCAAGCGGCTGATGGACTACGGCTTCCACGCGCCCACCGTGTCGTTCCCGGTCGCCGGCACGATGATGATCGAGCCCACCGAGTCGGAGTCGAAGGCCGAGCTCGACCGCTTCGTCGACGCCATGGTGACGATCCGCGCCGAGATCGCCGAGATCGAAGCGGGCGCCATGCCGAAGGACGTCAACCCGCTCAAGCTCTCGCCCCACACCGCCGACGTGGCCACCGCCGACGAGTGGACCCGGCCGTACTCCCGCCAGCGCGCCGTCTACCCGCTGCCCTGGGTGAAGCGGCACAAGTTCTGGCCGTCGGTCGGCCGCGTCAACAACGTGCTCGGCGATCGCAAGCTCGTCTGCAGCTGCCCGCCCATCGAGAGCTACGTTTGAGCCGTCGGCGCCTCGTCGTCGGGGCGCTCCTGGCGGTCTCGTCGCTCGTCTACGCCGGCAACTGCGTGAAGAACGTCATGGTGGGCGCGCGGGTGGCGAAGATCTGCCCGGCGCTCCTGGCCTCGACGACCGAGCGCTACGCGAACCTGCAGCCCTTCTTCGGGCGCATGTTCGAAGCCGACGCGCCCCGGTTTCAGCAGATGCCCGACGTGATCGTGGGGCAGGTGTGCACCCGGCTCGAGCGTGAGCTCGTCTGGTACCGATGGAACCTGCTGCGCAAGGTGAAGATGGACGAGACCTGGGCGACGCGCGCGGAGCTGATCGCGATCATCGACCGGGCCGCCCCCACCTGCGTCGAGCGCATGACGAGGGGCATCGAGGGCACCGAGAAGCTGCACCTCGAGATCGCCTCGGCGAGCTGCCCGATGCTGAAGACCATGCGCGCGGCGCTCGAGGCCCGCGCCCACGACGCGTCACCGTGGGCCGTCGCGACCCAGCTCGAGCGCATGGTCCCGAGCGGCGCTCAGGTCGCGGAACGGCGCGGGCGCTGAGGCGTCTGCCAGGTTCGAGCCGAGCCTCCGGCCATCGGCGTCCCACTCGTCCCAGGGGCCGGCCACGCCCCGTCGGCCACCGCACGCCAGCGCGCGGTCACCTCGCAGCACCGCGCCTGCTCTGTCGTGCCAGCGGGGCACGGCCTGAGGGGCCCTTCTCGGCGTCTTCTGCCCCCCCTCGAAGGCGCCGGCCGCGATCGGCCCGCCGTCGAGCTGTCCCCGGTCTCGCGGGCCGTCGTCGTCGACGCAGCCGGTCCAGCTCCCGGCTACCGCGCTCTGTCGCGTCAGCCGGGGTCCAGGCGGAGACCCGCCAACGCCCGGTCGGCCGCCGGGGTTCCCTCGCCCCTGCGGCGGAGCCTGTACGACTGGAAACCTGCTGGTAAGGTGCGCCCCTCGCGATGCCTCAAGCGGACTCGAAGCGAAACATCAGGTTCGGCAAGTACACCCTCATCGATCGCATCGCGGTCGGAGGCATGGCCGAGATCTTTCTCGCTCGCCAGGCCGGCATCGAGAACTTCGAGAAGACGATCGTCATCAAGCGCATTCGACCGCATCTGTCGAAGCAGCCGAACTTCGTGAAGATGTTCCTCAACGAAGCCAAGCTCGCCGCGCAGCTCAACCACCCGAACATCGTGCAGATCTACGATCTCGGGAAGATCAGCGAGTCGTACTTCATCGCCATGGAGTACGTCTTCGGGCGCGACATGCGTCGCATCATCCCGAAGGCCGACTCGCTCGGCATTCCGTTCCCGATGGTCTACGCGCTGAAGATCGCCTCGAGCGTGTGCGAGGGCCTCTATTACGCGCACCAGAAGACCGACACCTACGGGGTCGCGCTCAACATCGTCCACCGCGACGTGACGCCCGAGAACATCTTCGTGTCGTTCGACGGCACGGTGAAGGTGCTCGACTTCGGCATCGCCAAGGCCGCCAACCAGATCGAGCAGACGCGCGCCGGAGAGATCAAAGGCAAGCTCTCGTACATGTCGCCCGAGCAGTGCATGGGCAAGCACCTCGACAACCGCTCCGATCTCTTCTCGCTCGGCACGGTGCTCTACGAGTGGCTGACCGGCTTCAAGCTCTTCACCGGAGACAGCGAGGTCGCGATCCTCAAGAGCATCACCGAGGGGAAGATCTACGCGCCCTCGTACTTCAAGGCCGACATCCCCGAGGGGGTCGAGGCGATCTTGATGAAGGCGCTCGAGAAGGACCGGGAGCGTCGCTACCAGACCGCCTGGGACATGCAGTACGACATCGATCAGTTCCTGTCCCAGTACGAGTTCACGCCGTCGAACATCCACCTCGCGAACTTCCTCAAGCAGCTCTTCAACGACGAGCTCGAAGAAGAGAAGCAGCGGCTCTCGAGCCTCGCGGCGCCCGGGGCGACCCCGGAAGAGGTCCTCGAAGAGGCCGAAGACATCATCTCGACGATCGAGCCGATCTCGGACTCGCAGTCGATCGACGATGGCTCGGGCAAGTCGCTGACCATCGATCTGCACGGGAGCGAGTTCGATCAGCTCGCGCTCATCGCCCGGCGCCACGGCATGTCCGTGAGCGCGCTGGTTCGCGATCTCGTCGGCGGGTTCCTCAAGTACCGATGAGCCGCGCCGGGGTCTTGCTGCTGCTGCTCCTCGGCGGCGCGGCACAGGCGCAGATCATTCACCCCATGGGCGAGACGCCTGGTGATCTGGGCCCGACGGCGCCCGCCTCGAAGGCGCCTGACGTCACGCCGGAGCGCCCGCCCAGCCTCGCGGGGCGAGAGCGCTTCTCTCGCTTCTCGGCCGGTCGCGGCGGCGCGCTGTTCGCGTTCTCGCAGATCGTCGACGGGCTGGTCGTCGGGGGCCTGCTCGGCGCTGGGCTCTCGGGGCAGTCGGCGGCGCCACTGGCGATCCCCCAGGGGGCGTACCTCGGCGCGCTCACCGGCGGCGTCGGGCTCGGGGTGCTGGGGGTGGTGCTCCAGTACTTCCAGCCGATCGGCCTCGTCGCGGCGGGCGCGACCGCCCTTGGGCTCGCCGTCGGCGCGATGGCGGGGCTTGGCCTGGCGGCGTGGCTGCAGCCAGCGGTGGGGTCGCCGCTGCTCCCGGGCCTGCTCGCGCTGGCCGGCTCCCAGGTGGGGGCGCTGGTGCCGCTGGCGTTGTTGTGGCGCGTCGACGATCTGGACCCGGCGGACCTCGCGCTCATGGGCGCCGGCGCGCTCAACGCCTTCGCCCTCGCTGCGCTGTTCAACGTGGCCCTCCACCGCCCGCTGGTGGCGCCCGCGCTCCTCCTCGCGCCCGCGATCGGAATGGCGGTGACCGGACTGCTCGCCGCGGTGAGCCAGATTCCGCTCACCTCGGTCGTTCGCTACGGCGCCATCCCCCTCGCGATCGGCCTCTCGCTCTTCTACCTGGGCGGCGCAGTCTTCCAGGCCCCTCAGCTCGCCGCGCTGGTGGCCATGGGTGGCATGGTGGCCACCGTTGGCGTCACCGCGCTCGTCTCGCTGGCGACGCCCGACGAGGCGCCCCCAGCCGCTCGCCGCCTGACCGTCTCTCCGTTCCTCGCAGTGGTGCCGGCCTCGCCGCGCTCGGGCGGGCTCGTGGTCGGGCCGGGGCTCGCCGCCGTTTTCTGAGCGCCGAGGTGGAGAAGCCGGTCGCCTCGCCAGCGCGCCTTTCGGCGCTGTCGCAAGCAGCCCGGGCGGGTTCGCGGTCGGCCCCCGCGTCCCCGACGCGCTTCGTCAGCGCCCCCCAGCGACGCCCGCTCGGACGCCCCGGGCCGAGGTCTCCCGTACTGCGCGTCAGAAGAGGCGATAGCCGACGCCCAGCCGTACCCCCCAGGCCAGCCGCGCCACCGGAACGCCGAGCGGCTCTTTGATCACGTCGACCCCCAGCAGGCCCACCGCGACGAGCGAGAGCTTCTGGTTCAGCTGAAACTCGGCCCCGCCGCCGACGGTCGGCGTCACCTGATAGCCGGTGACGTTCATGGCGATCGCCCACGGCACCTCCGCCGTCACCACGACCTGCGCCACCTCCGACACCTGGAGTGACAGCACGCCGCCCAGCCGCGGGCGCAAGGCGACGAAGGCGAAGTTGTACGGGTCGAACGCTCGCGCCCCCGAGTTCAGCTTCAGCCCGAGTGAGAAGGTCGGCGCGAGCATCGCCCGCCCGCTCTTCCACGACGCCAGCCGAATGCCGGCTTCCACGGTCGAAGACAGCTCGAGGTAGTGGAAGCGGGCCTGCGCTTCGAACTCGATCGCCGAGAACCCCTGCCGGTAGCCCAGCGCCACGTCAGGCGCGCCGAGGGTGCCCCAGAAGCCGATCGTGCCCGCCGGCATCGCTGCGGGCGCGACCGCGGCGCCTCCGCGCGGTTGGGCTTCGGCGACCACCGGTTCTGCCGCCAGGGGGAGCGTCACCAGCAAGGCGAGTGCGAGCATGGTCACGGAATAGGCCGGTTTTTTGACCCCCGGTAGTTTCCGCTACACCCTTGCAGCATGCGCACGACCTCGACGCGGTTCGATGGCGGTGGGCGACGTCGCTGGCCTCGGTTCTTCCTCGACCTCGATTGGTTCGTCGAGTCGACCGGGTGCTCCGCCATGGGGCGGGGGCTGGAGCTGTCGGTGCGGGGCGCCCGACTGCCCGTCAGCTGTCGCTCTCACTTCGCCCCCGAGGTCGTGCTGCACGTCTCGTTTCCCGCGCGCGAGCGCCTGTTCAAGAGCCGGTGCTCCGCGGTGCTCGGCCCCCATCGCGGGTGGTTGCTCTCTTTCGCAGAGGTCGCCCCTGACGATCTTCAACTCCTCGGGCAGACCCTCGTGTCCGAGTTTGGCGTACTTGCGCTTCCTCCCACCGGTCCGCTCGTTCGACGGAAAAGGACCGATCTAGTAGATTCAGCCAGTTAGCCGGAGTGAGGTGTTTGCAGAGAGGGTGGGTGTCCGGGGTAGGGTGTCTGTGTCTCTCCCCGGAGGTCGTATGATTCGGTCAAGCCCCTCGTTGGTGCCTCAGTCGCCCCGCTCGCTGACGGTCAACTCCGAACGCCCGCTGGTGCTGGTGGTGGACCCCGATCGGTCGGCGCGCGCCGTGCTCGAGGTGGCGCTCTCCCGAGACGGCTTTGATGTCTGGAGCGTGGAGTCGGCGGAGCAGGGGCTCGGCGTGCTGCGCCGCGGACGGACCCCCGACGTCATCGTGCTGGAATCCGATCTGGGCGGAGGCGACGGGTTCTCGTTCTGCGCCGAGCTCCGAGGCAACCCGCGGACGGCGCGCGTGCCCGTGGTGCTGCTCGCGCGCCCCGAAGACCAGAACGTCGCCAATCTGGCGGACGTGGTGGGGGTTGACGAATACGTGCAGAAACCAGCCTTCGCGCGTGACGTCGCCGCCCTCGTCCGCTTCGAGCTGGTGCGGCACCGCAGCGCGGGCGCCCGGTCGCTCCGGTTCAGCACCCGAACGCTCCCGCCGGCGCACCTGCTGCGTGCGCTGTTGACCTCGGCCCGCTCGGGCACCCTGACGCTGGCCCAAGGCGCCGCCAGCGTCGCGTTTCGAGACGGCGCCATCGTCCAGGCCCGCTTTGGCGACCGCTGGGGCATCGAGGGCCTGGTTCGTTCGCTCGCCCTGACGACGCACGACTACACCTGCTCGCTCGACCCCGTCTCGGTCTCGACCGACTTCCACTGCTCGCTGCGTGACTTCGTCGCGCAGGTCCTCCCACGCCTCTCTCGCTGGTCTCTGCTCACCATGCGCTCCTTGCCTCTTGATGCCGTCCTCGCGGTCGACTTCGCGCGGCTCGCGCAGGCGCTCCCGTCGATGCCCGACGACATCAACCGCATCGTCCAGCTCTTCGACGGCAAGAGGCCCGTGCAGCAGGTGCTGATCGACAGCCCCTTCGACGAGACGCTGACGCTCGAGGTCGGCACGCGCCTCTACCTGATGGGCGTCATCGGCCCCGTCGCCGCGCTCAAGGGCGCCGCGACCGCTCCGCTGCAGGCCCCGAAGCTGTTCGAGCCCAGATCTGAAGAGGCCGAGCAGTTGATGCGCCAGCTCTTCGAGGGCGTGGTCGAGATTCGCGCCGATCAGGTCGAGCCCGTGCAGTTCGCCGACAGCGACTGGGCGATGGTCGGCACCCCATCGGACCTGGAGCTGGAGGACCCGGCCGGAGGGTGGACCGCCGCCGCGCTCCCCGACGCGCACCTCACCGAGGGCCTGGAGGACGACGTCGCCAGGAAGCTGAACGCGTTCAACGTGCCGACGATCGTGGAGCCGCTTCAGCGAAGTCAGGCGCACGCCCAGGTGGCGCAGTTCGCTCAGGGAACGCTGCGCGACGAGCAGAAAGAGCCCCTGCAGTCGGCGCTGAGGACGGCGACCGGCGACGCTTCCGCGGCGCTCTCGGCGTTCAGGGACGAAGACCCGACGCCGCCGTCGCCCGCCAGGCGGTTCACCGCCGAAGATCGTCAGGACCGCATCGTCACCCCCGTGTTGACGCCCGCGGTGACGGCCGAGCCGTTGCCGCTCGCCGAAGCCACCCACGCCTTGACCACCGAGGGTGCCGTCGTCTCGAACGCGGCGGCGCAGGTCGCGCCAATGGGGGCGCCCGTCGCGCCGAGCGCGGCCCAGGTCGCGTCGATCGCCGCGCCCCGTCCGGCGGCCGTCGCTCCGCGCGAGGCGCAGGTCGCATCGATGGCGGCGCCCGTCGCGCCGAGCGCGGCGCAGGTCGCGTCGATGGCGGCGCAGGTCGCGTCGATGGGGGCGCCCGTCGCGCCGAGCGCGGCGCAGCCGACGACGGCGCCGGCGGGCATCGTCCCGAACGCCGCACCCGTCGCGTCGATTGGATCGCCCACCGCAGCGAAGCAGCCGCCGCCGATGCCCGTTCGTGTCGTGAAAGACGACGTCGAGGCCGCTTTCTTCGGGAGCGGGGCCGACGACGTGACGGGCTACGAAGACACCGTGTCGCCGCACGCGGCGCCCGCGCCCCGCAAGCAGCGCGTTGGCCTGCTCCTGGGGTTGGCGGCGGTGGCGGTGCTGGTGGTGGTCGGCGTGGAGTGGCTCGTGAAGTCGGTGCTCCCCGCCGCCGAGGCGCCGGTGGTGGCCGCGCCCGCCGAGGTGGTGGCGACCGTCGTCGAGCCTGTCGTGGCCCAGCCGGTCGAGGTGGCGCCGGCAGTCGAAGAGCCCGCCCCCGAGGCGATCATCGACGTGAGCGAGCCGCTGGCTGACGGCGTGCGGGCCTACCAGCGCGGCGAGTACCAGAAGGCGGTCTCGGTGCTCGAGCAGGTGGTCGCGGACGAGCCCAGCTCGGTTCAGGGGTGGCTCGTGCTCGGCCAGGCTCGCTACGATCTCGGCAACGCAGCCGGAGCCCGCGCCGCGACGGAGCGCGTGCTCCAGCTCGAGCCGAAGAACGCCAAGGTGCACCTGCTGCTCGCGACGCTCGCCCACGACGCGAACGACAAGGCGGCCATGCGCGCCGAGCTCGAGCGCTACCTCGAGCTGGACCCGGCCGGCGAACACGCGGGCGAGGCGAAGGCGCTGCTGAGCGGACGTTGACTTCGACAGCGTGACCGGCGTGGGCTACACGTCTGTTCCGTATCATGCGCGTTCTGGGCGTCGACCCTGGCAGCCGGTTTCTCGGGTACGGCCTCGTCGAGGCTGAGCGCGCCCGCCCACGCTACGTGGCGCACGGGGTCGTCCGCGCTGGCACCGACGTGCCGCTCGAGCGTCGCCTCGAGACGATCTTCCTCGAGCTCGGGCTGGTCATCGACCGCTTCGCGCCGCAAGCCATCGCCGTCGAGGGCGTCTTCACCCACAAGAACGCCCGCAGCGCGTTGATCCTCGGGCACGCGCGGGGCGTGGTGCTCCTGCTCGCGGCCCGCGCGCGCGTGCCGCTGTTCGAGTACGCCCCGGCTCGCGTGAAGCGCGCGATCGGGAGCGGCGGCAACGACAGCAAAGCGTCGGTGGCGCGCATGGTGACCCGCCTGCTGGCGCTGCCGGAGCCGCTCGAGCGCTCCGACGCCTACGATGCGCTCGCGGTCGCCTGCTGCCACGCGCACCAGGTGCCCTTCGCGACGAGCGCCAGGGGCCAGGGCGGCGCGGCGCGCGGGATCGCCTCGTTCGCGGCGCGGCTCTCTCCGAACGTCGTTCGTGCCGCGCGGCCTGACGTCGCAAGCAAGGCAGGTGCCCCGTGATCGCAGGGCTGAAGGGCCTGTTGGTCGAGAAGGGGCCCACCGAGGC
Source organism: Myxococcus sp. (assembly GCA_014879945.1). Classification (GTDB taxonomy): domain Bacteria; phylum Myxococcota; class Myxococcia; order Myxococcales; family Myxococcaceae; genus Xiheimicrobium. The sequence goes on along the minus strand of JACSRE010000341.1, from coordinate 3,476 downwards.
GATCGTCGACGTGCAAGGCGTCGCCTACCGGGTCGCCGTCTCGGCGATGGCCTCGGGCCGCCTGCCGGCCCTCGGGCAGCCCGTCTCACTGAGGGTTCGCACCGTGGTGCGCGAAGACGCCCTCGACCTCTTCGGGTTCCTGTCGAAGACCGAAGAGGAGCTCTTCTTGTTGCTCACCTCGGTGAGTCAGGTCGGGCCCCGCATGGCGTTGAACGTGCTCTCGGGGCTCGACGTTGGCGATCTGGTCGCGGCCCTGTCCAGGGGCGAGGTGGCGCGGCTCACCAAGATCCATGGGGTGGGGAAGAAGACCGCTGAGCGGCTGGTGCTCGAGCTGAAGGACCAGGTCAGGCTGCTCGGCGCCGACGGCGAGACCAAAGAGGGCAAACGCTCGACTGCGCCTGCGGCCAGCGACCTGGTCTCGGCGCTGGTGAACCTCGGCTACAAGGCCTCTCAGGCCGAGACCGCCGCGGCCCTGGCCGTCGAGCGCGCCGGCGACGGAGCCGCCTTCGAGGCGCAGCTCCGAGAGGCGTTGAAGGCCCTCCGAACCGGCTGACCGGGCTCCAGTGAAGACCTGATCGTTCGATCAGGTTCTTCCTCGGAGCTCTGACACTTCGATCTCGATCGGGCCGGCGCGACTCGCGCGGCCGTCCTGTTTCAAGTCGATGGTTCGTTTCGATCGGAGCGGAATCGGACGAACGAGGGTCCTTCGTCCACACCCAGGACACCACTGCGATCGAAAAGTCGCTGATCGCCGTTGACTCCTCCCTTTAATACCTGCTACTCATGCGGCGCCATTCAATATTGGGCATTGAGTGGAACTCCAAATGACGACGGACCTCCTGCGTCCCGACGAGATCGATCGGATCGAGCGCGAATACCCGCAGGGGGTTCCTGCGCGCGTGATCGTCGAGATCTTCAAGCCCCGGGGCGTTGCGCTGTCTGAGGCGACGTTCCGCAAGTACGTGCAGTCGGGGCTGCTGCCGCGAAGCCGGCGAGTCGGTCGCAAGGGGAAGCACCGCGGGAGCCAGGGGCTGTACCCGGTCGAGGCCGTGCGGCGGATCAACGCGATCAAGAAGATGATGGCCGAGGGGCACACCCTCGAGGACATCCGGCGCAGCTACGTCTTCGTCCGCAACCACATGGACGTCGTGGAGCGTGAGCTCGGCGCGGTCTTCGAGGGGTTGTCGGTCGAGCTGGCCGAGAAGGCCACCCAGGCGCAGCAGGAGCCCCTCGCCGATCAGCTCGCGCAGCTGAGGTCGAGGGCCGCCGCGCTGGTGCGAGACGTCGCGCGGTTTGGGAGCGTGGTGACCTCGAGGCCCGCGCCCGAGGTGGCGAGAGACTTCTGGTAGTGGAGCCCGGCGAGCTTCCACTCGCCATTCGAAGGAGGGGATATGTCAGCTGCGGTGAATGATGATCAGGGGCCGATCCTGAAGTCAGATGACGACGCGATCGATCGCAAACGATCGAAGACGATGTCGCGAAAAGAGATGGCGCGCGATCTTCGGCGGCGCCGGCAGCTCGGGCTCATCGACCCCGAGGAGGCCGAGCTCTTCAGCGAGCTCAACACCACCCGCCCCAAGACGCGCGCCGACTGCGTCAACAGCCCACGGCCCTGCGTCTACGTCAGCTGCAAGTACAACCTGTACCTCGACGTGAACCCCGAGACGGGCTCGATCAAGCTCAACTTCCCCGACAAAGAGATCTGGGAGCTCGAGTACACGTGCGCGCTCGACGTCGCCGAGAAGGGCGGCATCACGCTCGAAGAGGTGGGCGAGATCATGAACCTCACCCGCGAGCGGATTCGCCAGGTCGAGACGCGCGGCCTCGAGAAGGTTCGCCACGCGACCGAAGCCGAGCCCAAGCGCCCTCGCTGAGCGGCGCCAGGCGCGGTGGGAGACCAAGCGACTCGTTGACCCCTCACGAGTCGGTTGCTAGGTGCCGAACGTGCTTGCTCTCCTCAGCGTGTCCGACAAGCGAGGGCTGATTCCCTTCGCGCAAGGGTTGGTTCGACGCGGTTTCACGATTCTGTCGACGGGTGGAACCCTGGCGGCCCTCGAGGCGGCCCAGGTGCCGGCGACGAAGGTGAGCCAACACACCGGGGTCCCCGAGATCCTCGGTGGGCGCGTGAAGACCCTGCACCCGAAGATCCACGGTGGGTTGTTGGGCCGGCCTTCGCTGCCCTCCGACCGCGCTGAGCTCGAGGCGCACGGCATCGCCCCGATCTCGATCGTGGCGGTGAACCTGTACCCGTTCCGCGAGACGGTCGCGAAGGGAGCCTCGCGCGACGAGGCCATCGAGCAGATCGACATCGGCGGGCCGGCGATGGTGCGGGCGTCGGCGAAGAACGCCGAGCATGTGTCGATCGTGGTCGACCCGGACGACTACGGGGCGGTGCTGGCCGAGCTGGAGCGCGAGGGTCAGGTCTGTGCCGCGACCCGCCGGCTGCTGCAGCGAAAGGCCTTCGCGCACACCGCCAGCTACGACGCCGCCATCGCCGCCTGGCTGGCGGAGCAAGAGGGGGTCGCGTTCCCCGAGTCCCTGAGCTTGCCGTTCGAGAAGGTGCAGGAGCTGCGGTACGGAGAGAACCCGCACCAGCGCGGCGCGTTCTACCGCGCCCCGCGAAAGCCGGCCGAGCCGACCGTCGCGTTCTCCACGGTGCTGCAGGGCAAGGAGCTCTCGTACAACAACCTGCTCGATCTCGACGCGGCGCTGGGGCTGGTGCTCGAGTTCCCAGAGCGACCCACGGCGGTCGTCATCAAGCACAACACCCCGTGTGGGGTCTCCTCGGACGGGTCGCTGGTCGCGGCCTATCGGCGTGCGCGCGCGATCGACGAGGTGTCGGCCTTCGGCGGCGTCGTGGCGTTGAACCGCGCCGTCGACGCCGAGACGGCGGCCGCTCTGGCAGAGACCTTCCTCGAGGCGGTGATCGCGCCGTCGTTCTCGCCGGCTGCGCGTGAGGTGTTGGGTGCCAAGAAGAACCTGCGCCTCCTCGAAGCCGGAGAGGGGCTCGCCGCCGTCTCGGCCCGACCGAGCGCGCAGATCGACGCCCGCAGCGTGTCCGGGGGCCTGCTCCTGATGGATCGGGACGCGCTCGAGCCGGCCGGCGAATGGAAGGTGGTGACGCGACGCGCGCCCACGCCAGACGAGCTGGCCGCGCTCCGGTTCGCGTGGCGCATATGCAAGCACGTCAAGAGCAACGCGATCGTCTTCTCAGACAGCACGCGCCTCTTGGCCGTCGGAGGAGGGCAGACAAGCCGGGTGGATTCAGTGAAGATTGCCGCCGGACGGGGCGGGAACCTGCTGAAAGGGAGTGCCGTGGCCTCTGACGCTTTCTTTCCGTTCCGAGACGGCCTCGACGCGCTGGCCGCCGCGGGGGCCAGCTGCGTCGTTCAGCCCGGCGGCTCCGTTCGCGACGCGGAGCTGATCGCCGCCGCTGACGAGCACGGCCTGGCGATGGTGTTCACCGGCGTGCGCCA
>JACSRE010000256.1 GCA_014879945.1 Myxococcus sp. | reverse complement strand
GGATGCGGCACCGCTGGCTCTGGCATCACTGACGGACTCGTTTCGATCACCCGAGACGCTGGGCTGCCGGTTCCTGACTCGGGGGCGACCATCGACGCAGGTGTCGACGGCCCACCGCGCGACATCGAGATCGTTGCGTTCCTCCACAGCCAGGCGAAGCAGGACGGTGGCCAGGCCTACCCGTTCCTCGTGCCTCGACTCGCTGACGTCCGCGCTCAATGGCAGTGGCGAGACGGCGGGTGGGGCAGCTCCCAGGGCCGCCTGCTCGAGGACGGTGGATATCTCATTCCGGCTGTTCCTGCGGGCGAGGCGATCGTCATCTTCCCCACCACCCAGGGCCTCGTCTCGTCTGCGAGCCGCTTCGACTTCTCGTGGACCGTGCAGGGCCGCCCGACCGCTGAATTTCCGAACGCGAACGTTCCGACCACCGTTCGCATCGCTGCCGACGGTTTGCCACCCTGGGCCGCAGGCGACGCGCTGGTGTTCTCTTCGCTCGAGACGCCGTTCAGGCTGCTCCAGCTCCCGATGATCCCGGTCGGCATGACTGGCATCTCAGGCTCGCTCCGATGGAATCAAGAACGCGTTCCCATGTTCCGAGGCTCCGAGGGCGACACCTTCACGGTCTCGACCATGCGACCTCGGCTCGTGGGTCAGCTCAGCTATCAGTCAATGACTGCAGGTCGCACGATCAGCCCTCCCGACCTCACGGTTGGAGCCAACATCAACATCAACGTCGTCCTCGTCGAACCCACCCCCGCCGGCGCTGACGTGCACATCGACTTCCCCGGCTTCGAGCAGGCACCCCGCGAGGCTCGCCCTGGGCAGGCCTTGCTGGCCTCGTCCTTCGACATCACCCACCGCCGAGGTCTTCGAGACGTCGGCGTCGTCCGCTACGGCTACCGCGGAAACGAAGCGGGGCTGCCGATGGTCCTGGCTGAGAACCTTCCTGTTGGTCTGCCCGACACGCGCGGCCGCGTGCAGTGGGCCGACCTCATGCCACGTGACGAACTCGTTGCCTCGCTCACGACCCGGTTCGACGTGAGAGTCAGCGCGGGGAGCGTCACCGACAGCATTCCAGTCTTCGTGACTCGCACCCTTCCGGTGAGTGACACCATCGAGCTGGTGCCCACGCTCAGCGTTCCCCGCGCCCTGGCCATCAACGGTGCACCCTCGACCGGCTGTCGCGCCGGCGTCGGCCTCACGCCCGCGCTCTCGTGGGACGAGCCAGCCCGGGGCGCACCCAGCCGCTACCTGATCGTCGTTCTCGCTGACGTACTGCCACAACGCTACCCTCGGCCGCCGCGACTTCTACCGGCAGCTCTGTCTGGCTTTGGGCCTCAAGCCCTCGGCCACCGCGGCCGCCGTCTTCTTCGCCGTCACCACCCACATCGAGGACCTCGGCCACGAGCGGCTTCACCCCGTCTTCCTCCTCGACGAGGCGCACCTCCTTCACCAGGACGTCATCGACCACCTGCACATCCTCCTCAACTACCAGTGGGACTCACGCGCGCTCCTCTCGCTCGTGCTGGTGGGCCTGCCTGAGTTGGAGGACAGGCTCGCGCGTCGTCACCACCGCAGCCTCTACTCGCGCCTGCATACCCGCCTGCGCCCTTGCCCATTATCGAGGCTGGTGGCTCGTGCGGCGTGTGCACCTTCGCCCAGAAAAGCCAAAGGTCGACCATCCCGCATCCGAGCCAGGCGTCTCAGAGCCTGCTGACGGGGCAGACGGCCTCGATCCGAACCGGGGAGATGATGCCCCAGCCCCGGCGCCCTTCATCCCAGAGAACCCATCGAGCCCTGAGTCCGTCAACAAAAGACAGAGCGAAAGGCGACGTGAGGCTGGGGTGAATCAGGATCCCGATACTGAACTACCCGATCGAGGCCCGGGCAGTAATATCAAGGGATCTCACGGTGCGAAGAAAGGTGAGCATCACGGAACCGGGGAGCGCAATGTTGGGACCGAAGAGGAGCACTCTAGAGTACCCAAAGGGAGCCATGGTATGCCTCGTGGCAGTCAAGGAGGCACCAAGTGACGTCCGTTCGACTGGTAAGTCCAAAGGGACTCTCAGAGATGCGATTGGAGGAAGGACCGGTTGGTCTCTCGGTTCTTTGTTCCAGGTCAATACAAGGTAGTCACTGGGCTGAGAAGCTCATTCAAGAGGAGTTTCGGTTTCAGGGTCTTGAGGGTCTCCTAGAAGACGCCATTTCAACAACTAGAGACGCACTAATCAGATTGCTTGGTTCGTTTCCAGCGACACAGGACGAGGACTGGCAGTTGGCGAGCCGCGCAAGACTGAGCTTTCGGCGCAAGAGCAGTGCTCTTATTCTTGGTCCTGGTGAGTATGCGCTCTCTCTTTGCGTGAATGGCCCAACAACGTTCGTCTTCGAAATGGTTGTGGGAGGATCTTCGGTGGTTGAAGTCGACGGTGAGTAGACGAGAGCGTATCGCACGCGATGCTCATCGTTCTTCTCAGGGCTTCCAGTACGACGGGGTCGGGCGACTCATCGCGGTGAGGCGAGGGACGGCGGGGTGGCCCCCGACGTCGTCGCGCTTCGGCACTTTGACTCCGGTGGGCTACTTCCGCTTGTCGAGTTGAGCCCGCACTTGAGGCCAGTGCTCGTGGTGGTCGCGCCGATGAGTTTCACCACGGTCTCGTAGTCCGTGTCCGTCCGCCAGATCGCGGTCGCGCCCCCGTTGACGGCGAGCGACGAATTCGGTCAGCGGCTT
>JACSRE010000240.1 GCA_014879945.1 Myxococcus sp. | reverse complement strand
CCAGCCGCAGCGCATACTCGGGGAAGGCGTCGAGCGCCGCGTCCACCTCGGGCGCCAGCCCCGCGGCGCGTCGAGGGAGTGCGACTTGAGCTCGGGGAAGAGCACCAGCGCCAGCTCACACGAGTCGAGCACCGGCACGTCGTCGAGCAGCCCCTTGAGGAACGACTGCTCGAAGAGGGCGTTGTGGGCCACGACGGTGACGCCACGGAAGAGGGGACGGAGGGTCGGCTCGAGCTCGTCGAACGACGCGGCGCCCGCCAGGTCGTCATCGGTCAGGCCGGTCAGCGCCGAGATCACGGCTGGCACCGGGCGGGTGGGGCGAACCAGCCAGGAGCGCTCCGCCTCGATGCGCCCGTCGCACACCAGCACCGCCCCGAGCTCGATCACCTCATCGGTCCCTGCGTCGAGGCCGGTGGTCTCGATGTCGAGGAAGAGGTGGCGGTCAACCAGCTGCGAGGGCTCGATCACCCATGCACCCTAGCCGCTCGGGCTGACAGGGCGGAACCAGATGATCTTGTTGAGGGGAGTTTCCTTCTGATGGTCCGCACAAACCGGAATGCGCCGGCTCACGTTGGAGTTCCGACAACGCGAGGAATCATGAACGTCCAGGTGTTGGTGAGCCAGATGGAGGCGTCAGGGCCCATGCGCGAGTGGATCGCAGAGCGGCTCCACGAGGTGCTCGGCGCGGCGGTCTCGGGGGTGTTGTCGGTGGCGGTGGTGATGAGCCCGGTCGCGAACGCGCGGGTGCCCGAAGGCGCGGTGCGGTGCTCCCTGGTGGTGACGACGGCGCAGGGCCGGCGGGTGGTGGAGACGCGTGACGCCAGGCTGGAAGCGGCGCTGGAGCGCGCCATGCGGCTGGTGAGCCTGAGCCTCTTCGCCGAGCCGCCCATGGTGGCGAGCGTGACGCAGAAGCCGGCGCCGCTGACCTGATCGGCGAGCCTTGATCGCGCTCACGAGTTGACGCGCGCGCCGCTGACCGCGCGATGACGAGCGCACGTCAAACAGGGGCGCATGAACGACCCCTCTCCGAGACATCCCCGTGGGCGTGACGCGCAGGTGCTGCTGTCGAGCGTGTTCGGCCCGTACGCGCAGGACGACGAGTTCGGCAGCCGCGCGCTCAACCCCATGGAGCTGTACCAGAACCAGGTGACGCGCCTGCAGGGGCCGTTCTCGCTGCGCATGTTCCACGGGAGCTGGGGCCTGATGCTGTTGAAAGAGAACATCAGCGCGCCGTGCACGCTGCTCGACTTCCCGACGCGGGAGCGCTTCATCGAAGAGCTGCGCGCGCGCCGGTACGACGTGATCGGCCTGGGGGCGATCCCTCCGAACGTCGGCAAGGTGAAGGAGATGTGCGCGTTGATCCGCGAGCACCAGCCGAAGGCGACCATCGTCGTGGGCGGGCACGTCGCCAGCCTGCCGGGGCTCGAGGCGCTCATCGACGCCGATCACATCGTGCGCGGCGAGGGCGTGGCGTGGCTGCGCGAGTTCCTGGGCGACGACGTCTCGGCGCCGGTGAAGCACCCCGTCATCTGGTCCGGCTTCGGGGCGAGCGCGATGGGGCTGTCGATGCGCGACTCGCCGCAAGACACAGCGGTGACGCTCATCCCCTCGGTCGGCTGCCCGCTGGGCTGTAACTTCTGCGCGACCTCGGCGCTCTTCGGCGGCAAGGGCCGCTTCGTGCACTTCTACGGCACCGGCGACGCGCTCTTCGAGGTGATGGTGGATCTCGAGCGCAAGACGGGCACGAAGTCGTTCTTCGTGATGGACGAGAACTTCCTCTTCCACCGCAAGCGCGCGCTGCGGCTGCTCGAGCTGATGAAGGCGCACGACAAGAGCTGGAGCCTCTACGTCTTCAGCTCGGCGAACGTGCTGAAGCTGTACTCGATGGAGGAGCTGGTGGGCCTCGGCATCAGCTGGGTGTGGATCGGCCTCGAGGGGGCCACCAGCCAGTACAGCAAGCTCAGGGGCACCGACACGCGGGCGCTGGTGCGAACGCTCCAGGAGAACGGCGTGCGGGTGCTGGGGTCGACGATCATCGGGCTCGAGGAGCACACGCCCGAGAACATCGACGCGGCCATCGACGACGCGGTGGCCTACGACACCGAGTTTCACCAGTTCATGCTGTACACGCCGGTGCCGGGCACGCCGCTGTACGAGGAGCACGCGCGCGCGGGCACGCTGCTGTCCGAGGAGGAGTGCCCGCAGGCCGACTCCCACGGGCAGCTGCGCTTCAAGCACCGGCACCCGCACCTGGCGCCGGGCTCCGAGACGGCGCTGCTCGAGAAGGCCTTCGCGCGAGACTTCGAGGTGAACGGGCCGAGCGTGATGCGGGTGGTGCGCACGGGGCTGCGTGGGTGGCAGCGCCATCACCAACACCCGGAGCCGCGGGTGCGGGCGCGGGTCCTCCGTGAGAGCCGGGAGCTGGGCACCACCTGGGCGGCGGGGTTGTGGGCGTCGCGGCAGTGGTTCTCGAAGCGGAACCCGGCGGTGGCCGCGAAGCTGAACGAGGTGCTGGAGCAGGTCTACGCCGCGCGCGGCCTGCCAGCCCGCCTGTTCGCGGCCGCGGTGGGGCCGGTGGTGTGGCTGATGCTGTGGAGGGAGAGCAGGGCGCTCGCCGCCGGCGCGACGCGGGAGCCGCCCACGCAGTACCACCCGGCGCTGGCGCGGACGTCACCGACCGATGCGCCTGGTCTGGCGCTCCTCACCCCCGCGCAGGAGTGACGGGCTCGGTCCTCACCTCTCCTCGGCTCCACCCATGCACCACTTCCCCGTCCTGGAGCGCAGCCGACTACCGGCCGCCGAACGGTGAATCTCGCCCGCGCGTCGGCAACGACGACGGCCCGCCGGTGAGGAACGCGTCGACTGCTCTGGCCGCCTCGCGCCCGTCGGAGATCGCCCACACGATCAGGCTCGCCCCGCGCATCGCGTCACCCGCCGCGTAGACGCCGGGCACGTTGGTGGCGAAGTCGCGATCGACCTTCACGTTGCCGCGAGCATCGAGCGCCACGCCCAGCTCCGTCTCGAGGCCGGCGGTGTCGGGCCCGGTGAAGCCCAGCGCCAACAGCACCAGCTCGACGTCGATGCGCCGCAGGCTCTCGGGGTGCTCGACCAGCGCGCCGTGCTCCAGCGTCACCTCGACGCCCTCGAGCGCCACCACCTTGCCGCCTTCACCGATCAGCCGCTTGGTGAGGAAGCCGAAGGAGCGCAGCCCGCCTTCTTCCTGGCTCGACGACGTGCGCAGCACCAGCGGCCACTGCGGCCACGGGTTCGACGCCGTGCGCGCGCTCGGCGGCGCCGGCATCAGCTCGATCTGCGAGACCTCGGTGGCGCCCTCTCGCAGCGCCGTGCCCAGGCAGTCGGAGCCGGTGTCACCGCCCCCCAGGATCACCACCCGCTTGCCGGTCGCCGCGCCCTCGGAGCCGGCACCATTCGCGATTCGCCGGTTCGCCGCCTCGAGGTAGTCCATGGCCTGCATCACCCCGTCGAGCTCGCGGCCTGGGACGTCCAGCTCCCTGGCCTTGCGCGCGCCGATGCCCAACACCACCGCGTCATGCGTGGCCTGCAGCTCCTTCCACGGCGCGGTGACGCCCGTCTTGAACGTCACGCCCTCGGCGGCGAGCAGCGTCACCCGGCGATCGATCACCGACTTCTCCATCTTGAAGTCGGGAATGCCGAACCTCAGGAGGCCGCCGAGCTGCTCGTCCTTCTCGTACACGGTGACCGAGTGCCCGGCCTGGTTGAGCTGCGCCGCCGCCGCCAGCCCGGCCGGTCCGCTCCCCACCACCGCCACCGTCTTCTGGGTGCGGAACAGCGGCGGCCGCGCCTTCACCCAGCCCTCCTGAAACGCGCGCTCGATGATCTCCTTCTCGAGCTGCTCGATGGTGACGGGATCCTGGTTCACCGACAGCACGCACGCGGCCTCACACGGCGCAGGGCACAGCCGCCCGGTGAACTCGGGGAAGTTGTTGGTCGACGTCAGGGCCAGGTACGCCTCGCGCCACCGCCCCTTCCACACGTGCTCATTGAAGTCGGGAATCGGGTTGCCCAGCGGACAGCCCTGCTGACAGACGGGCACCCCGCAGTCCATGCAGCGCCCGGCCTGGTGCCTGGCCTGCTCCGGGGCCATCGGCAGCACGAACTCCCTCGAGTCGTGCACGCGCTCCTGCTTCTCTCGCTTCGGCGCGGGCGCCCGCTCCCACTCCATGAAGCCGGTCGGCTTGCCCATGGCTCAGCCCTCCCTTCCGCCGACGGCGCGGAGCCGCGGAGGGCTCGGCCGGGGACGAAGCTGCGCGCGCCGGGCCTGCAGCACGCGCTTGTAGTCGGTCGGCATCACCTTCACGAACGAGCCCACCAGGTGCTCCCAGTTGTCGAGGATACGGCGGGCCTGCGCGCTGCCGGTGAGCCGCAGGTGGTTCTCGATCAGGCCGTAGACGAGCCAGATCTCCGACTCGTCCACCAACGACTCCAGCTCCACCATCTCGAGGTTGCAGCGCTCGCGGAAGCCGCGGTTGCGATCGAACACGTAGGCCGTGCCGCCGCTCATGCCCGCAGCGAAGTTCAGCCCCGTCGTGCCCAGCACCACCACCACGCCGCCCGTCATGTACTCGCACGCGTGATCGCCCACGCCCTCGACGACGCAGCGCGCGCCCGAGTTGCGCACCGCGAAGCGCTCGCCCGCCACGCCCGCGAAGTACGCCTCACCGGCCGTCGCGCCGTAGAGCACCGTGTTGCCGACGATCACGTTCTCCTCGGGCACGAAGCGCGCGCCCGTCGGAGGCCGCACCACGATGCGCCCGCCCGAGAGCCCCTTGCCGACGTAGTCGTTCGCCTCGCCCTCGAGCTCGAGGGTGACGCCGTTGACGAGGAACGCGCCGAAGCTCTGCCCCGCCGAGCCCTGCAGCTTCACCCGCACCGTGTCGTCGGGCAGCCCCTGGCCGCCGAGGCGCTTGATGATCTCGCCCGACAGCATCGCGCCGACGGCCCGGTGCGCGTTGGTGACGGGCAGGGCGATGGTGACGGGCGCCGACGTCTCGAGCGTGCGCTGGGCGGCCTCGAGGAGCTGGTGATCGAGCGAGTCGCTGACGTCCTTCTTCTGCGCCGTCGCGCATCGTCGCGGCGCGGTGTCGGGCGCGTTGGGCAGCGAGAAGATGGGTGAGAGATCGAGCTTCGCCGCCTTCCAGTGCGGCACCTCGACCTTCGCCTTGAGCCGATCGACCCGGCCGACGAGCTCATCGAAGGTGCGGAAGCCCAGCGCGGCCAGGTGCTTCCGCACGCCCTCGGCCAGCAGCATGAAGAAGTTCACGACGTGCTGCGGGTCGCCGGTGAACTGCGCGCGCAGCTTCGGGTCCTGGGTGGCGATGCCGACGCTGCAGGTGTTGAGGTGGCACTTGCGCAGCATCACGCAGCCCTCGACGATCAACGCCGCGGTGGCGATGCCGAACTCCTCGGCGCCCAGCAGCCCGCCCATCACCACGTCACGCGAGGTGCGGAACCCGCCGTCGACCTGCAGGCGCACGCGATCGCGCAGGCCGTTCTGCACCAGCACCTGCTGCGCCTCAGCGAGCCCGAGCTCCCACGGCAGCCCCGCGCGCTTGATGGAGGAGAGGGGCGAGGCGCCGGTGCCGCCCTCGAAGCCCGAGATCGTCACGCCGCCTGCGCCGGCCTTGGCGACGCCCGCCGCGATGGTGCCGACCCCGACCTCGCTCACCAGCTTCACCGAGACCCGCGCGTCGCGGTTGACGGACTGCAGGTCGTAGATGAGCTGGGCGAGATCTTCGATGGAGTAGATGTCGTGGTGCGGCGGCGGCGAGATGAGCGTCACGCCCGGCGTCGACCACCGCACCTTCGCGATGCGCTCGTCGACCTTGTGCCCGGGGAGCTGCCCGCCTTCTCCGGGCTTGGCGCCCTGGGCCACCTTGATCTGCAGCTCGGCCGCGTTCACCAGGTACTCGGTGGTGACGCCGAACCGCGCGCTGGCCACCTGCTTGATGGCGCTGCGCCGCCAGTCGCCGTTGGGCTCCTTCGCGAAGCGGCGGGGCTCCTCGCCGCCTTCTCCGGAGTTCGACTTGCCGCCGATGCGGTTCATCGCGATCGCCAGCGTCTCGTGGGCCTCGGCCGAGATGGAGCCGAAGCTCATCGCGCCGGTGACGAAGCGCGTAGCCAGGGTGGCGGCGCTCTCGACCTCTTCGAGGGGCACGGGGGGCGCCGAGGTGTCGAACTCGAGCAGCCCGCGCAGCGTCACCAGCCCGTCTGACTCGTCGTCGGCGAGCTGCTCGTAGCGGGCGAAGACCTTCGCGTCGTTGGAGCGCGAGGCGTGCTGCAGCGCCGCGATGGTGCCGGGGTTCCACTTGTGCAGCTCGCCGCGGCGGCGCCACTGGTACTGGCCGCCGGTGAACGGCACCAGCACGTCGTTGGCCGGGGCCCTGACGCCGAAGCCGCGGGCGTGGCGCTCCACCACCTCGCGGTCGAGCTCCTCGAGGCCGATGCCCTGCAGCCGCGAGGCCGTGCCCGAGAAGTGCCGCTCGATCAGGCCGCGGTTGAGGCCGACGCACTCGAAGATCTGCGCGCCCCGGTACGACTGCACCGTCGAGATGCCCATCTTCGACATCACCTTCAGCAGCCCCTCGTCGAAGGCGTGCACCAGGTTCGCCTCGGCCTTGTCGGCGGGCAGCTCGCCCTTCGCGACCAGCGCCTTCACCGAGTCGAAGCACAGCCAGGGGTTCACCGCCGCCGCGCCGAAGCCGATCAGCAGCGCCACGTGGTGTACCTCGCGCGCCTCTCCCGACTCGACGACCAGGCCGGTGTGACGCCGAATGCCGTCGCGCACCAGGCGCTGGTGCACCGCCGACGACGCCAGCAGCGAGGGGATCGGCGCGCGCCGCGCGTCGACGTTGCGGTCCGACACGATGAGGATGTCGTGGCCCTCGTCCACCGCCTTCACCGCGGCCTCGCACAGGTCCTCCACCGCGCGCTCGAGGGCGCCCGCCTCGCCGGGCTCGTAGGTCGCGTCGAGCACCTGCGGCTCGAAGTCGCCCTTGCCCGCCAGCGCCTTGATGCGCGCGAGCTGCGCGTTGGTCAGCACCGGGCCGGGCAGGGTGAGCTTCGCGCACTGCTCGGGCGTCTCTTCGAAGGTGTTGCCGTCGGGGCCGAGGCCGACCGACAGCGACATCACCAGCGACTCACGAATGGGGTCGATCGGCGGGTTGGTCACCTGCGCGAAGAGCTGGTGGAAGTAGTCGAACAGCGAGGGCGCGCGCTCGCTCAAGATCGCCAGCGGCGTGTCGGTGCCCATGGAGCCGGTGGGCTCCTTGCCGGTCTCGGCCATGGGGCCCACCACGAGGCGCAGGTCTTCATCCGTCCACCCGAAGGCGCGCTGCTCCCGCGCCAGCTCTTCGCCCGTCAGCGCCGTCGGCGCGGTCGCCTCGGGCACGTCGGCCCAGGTGTAGACGTTGCGCTCGAGCCACTTGCGGTACGGCCAGCGCCCGGTGATCTCCTTCTTCACCTCGTCGTCCTCGACGATGCGGCCCTCTTCGGTGTCGACCAGGAACATCTTGCCGGGCTGCAGGCGGCCCTTTCGCTTCACCTGCGCGGCGGGCACGTCGATGACGCCGGCCTCCGACGCGAGGATGACGCGATCGTCCTCGGTGATGACGTAGCGCGCCGGCCGCAGCCCGTTGCGATCGAGCGTCGCGCCCACCAGCCGCCCGTCGGTGAAGGTGATCGCCGCCGGGCCATCCCACGGCTCCATCAGCGAGCTCGAGAACTGGTAGAAGGCCCGGCGCGCGTCGTCCATCTGCGGGTTGCGCTCCCACGCCTCGGGGATCATCAGCATCATCGCGTTGGGCAGCGAGCGCCCGCCCAGCACCAGCAGCTCGAGCATGTTGTCGAACTGCGCCGAGTCGCTCTTGCCGGGCACGATGATGGGCGCGAGCCTGTCGAGCCCGCCGCCGAACTTCGCCGACTGGAGCAGGGTGCGCCGCGCCTGCATCGAGTTGCGGTTGCCCTGCACGGTGTTGATCTCGCCGTTGTGCGCGATGAAGCGGAAGGGCTGCGCGAGATCCCACGTGGGGAAGGTGTTGGTCGAGAAGCGCGAGTGCACCACCGCGATGGCGCTCTCGAAGAGCGGGTCTCTCAGGTCCGGGTAGAACGAAGGCAGCGTCGCCGGCAGCAGCAGGCCCTTGTAGACGAGCGTCTCGGCCGAGCAGCTGGCGATGTGGAAGCGGCTGTCGCCGTCGACGCCGCTGGCCCGCACCCGGTTCTCGGCCAGCTTGCGGATGATGAAGAGCTTGCGCTCGAAGGCCGACGGCACCGTGCGCCGGCGCGAGATGAAGAGCTGGCGCATCACCGGCAGCACCGCCCGCGCGACGTGGCCCAACACCGAGGCGTCGATCGGCACGTCTCGCCAACCGATGACGCGCTGCCCTTCTTGCTCCACCACCTCGACCAACATGCGCTCACACTCACCGCGCGCGAAGGGATCGGTGGGGAGGAACACCTGGGCCACCCCGAAGGCGCCCCGGGCGGGGATCGAGAAGCCCAGCCGCTGGCCCTCGCGCGCGAAGAAGCGCTCTGGCACCTGCACCAGAATGCCCGCGCCGTCACCCGTCAGCGGGTCGGCCCCCGTCGCCGCGCGGTGGCGCATGCGGTGGAGCACCTCGAGCGCCTGCGCGACGATGCCGTGCGAGCGCTGGCCCTTGATGTTCGCCACGAAGCCGACGCCGCAGGCGTCCTTCTCGGTGCTGGGCTCGTAGAGGGCGGAACGGGGTTCGACGCAGTGCATCAGCGCAGACTAGAGCCTGGGGACGATGCGTTCAATGCGCTGCGTCAACGTGCTGGCTGATGATCAGCTCGAGCCGGTGTTTCCGCGCGTGACGGCCTGCTCGAGCACCTCGACGACGTCGCTGAACCGCTGCTTGTTGCGCTCGTCGACCTCGGACAGCTCCTTGTGGGCCTCGAGCATCACCGTCGCCAGTGGCTCGGCTTTGGCGCACACCTCGACGGGCGCGAGCCGCAGCTCGGCCGGCTTCTCGAGGGTCGAGGTGAAGTTGAAGAGCTTGTCGAACTGCATCGCCTTGAGCGTCTGCGAGACCTGGCCCTCGGGGCAGAGGATCACCGCGCGGCGGCTGAGGTGATCGAGGCTGTGGCGGCCGATCGAGGCCAGCAGGCCCAGGCCCGTGCTGTCGATGCTCGGCACGTCGCGCAGGTCGATCACCATGGTGTCCGCCATCTCGGGGATCACCACCTGGTCGAGGAACGCCTTGAGCTCCCGGCATTCGGTGTACCGAATCGGCTCTTCGAACGAGAGCCACGACAGCTCGTCATGGTGTCCGTAGCGCATCGGGTACCTCCCGTTTGAGCATCATCACGGCCACGTCGTCAGCGCGCACCCCCAAAACGCCCAGGCCCAGCCGCTCGACGAAGGCTGCCGCCGAGGGCGCGGTGGCCGCGGCATGGGCGATGCGCGCGCTCTTCTCGTCGAGCGAGCCCGGGCCCATCACCTCGAAGACGCCGTCGGTGCACGCCAGCAAGGTGGCGTCGGGCGCGAGCTCGAAGCGGCGCTCCTCGTAGGTGGCGGTCGGCATCAGCCCCAGCGGCATGCTGGGCAGCTCGAGGGTCAGCGCGCGCTGCTGGCCGCACAGAACGGGGTAGGGGAAGCACCCGGCGTTCGCGCAGCGCAGCTCGTTCTTCTCTTCGTCGATGAGGCCGTAGAAGAGCGCGACGTGCTTCTGGTGCCCCTGCCGCAGCAGCGCGCCGTTGAGCTCGGTGAGGAAGCGCGAGGGCTCGAGCGCGGCGGCGACGGTGCCGTGCGCGGCCATCACCTGGCGATCGACGAGGGTGCGCAGCATCACCGTCACCAGGGCCGACGGCACGCCGTGCCCGGCGACGTCTGCCAGGTAGAAGCCCCAGTGCTTCGCGTCGAGCGTGAAGGTGTCGAGGAAGTCACCGCTCAGGTACGACGAGGGGAGCAGCTCGCGCGTCAACACGAAGCTGCCCAGCCTGCGGCCGTTCTCTGGCAGCAGCGCCTGCTGCAGCCGCCGCCCCGCGTCCTGATCTTCTGCCAGCTCCCGGTAGAGCACCTCGAGCTTCTCGCGCTGCCGCTGGTTCACCCGCAACAGCTCGGCCTTCTCGAGGGCCTTGGTCACCGTCAGCTTGAGCACCGCCATGCTGGCGATGGGCTTGGTGAGGTAGTCCCACGCGCCCAGGCGGAGCGCGTTCACCGCGTCGTCGAGCAGGCCCTCGCCCGACATCACCACCACCGGCAGCATCGGGTCGCGCTCGTGCAGCACCTTGAGCACCCCCAGGCCGTCGAGGTGCGGCATGCGCAGATCGCAGATCACGAGATCGGGACGACTCGCGGCGACCTGCTCGAGCCCCTCGACGCCGTTGCGCGCCGAGGTGGCCTGGTAGCCCAGGTGCTCGAGCTGGCGCTCCACCAGCAGACGAACGTCGTCGGCGTCGTCGATGACGAGGATGCGCTTGGGGGCGTCCATGCGGAGTCGCAACCTAGCGTGGCCGCGGGGCGCAGGGCGTGACCCGCCGCGTTGTGGGCCCGTCAGCTCACCCCAGGGCCGCCTCGAGCGCCGCGCTGGTGGGCTCGAGCGGCCGGGCGATGGCGGGCTTCTTCAGCAGCGCGGCGAGGCCCTCGGGCAGCTCGATCGGTTCGCCGATGAGGGGCTCGACGATGGTCTCGAACTTCGCCGGGTGCGCGGTCGCGGCGATCACGAGGGGGCCCCGGTGGCCCTTCGCGCGCAGGCGGTCTCGCACCGCGACGCCGCACGCCGTGTGCGGGCAGATGGCGGTCCGGGTCGCCCGCCACACGGTGCCGATGGTGCGCCGAATCGTCTCGTCGTCGACCCAGTCGGCGCTGACGTCGCGGCGCAGCGCGGTCGGCGCTGGCCACCAGTGCGTGAGGCGCTCGAGGTTGCTCGGCACGCCCACGTCCATGGCGTTGGCCAGCGTCGCCACGCTCGCGCGCGGCTCGGCGCGACCAGTCTGGAGGAACTCGGGCAAGACGCGGTTGGCGTTGGTGGCCAGGAAGACGTGGCCGATGGGCAGGCCCAGGCGCTTCGCCATCAGGCACGCCAGCGCGTTGCCGAGGTTGCCGGTGGGCACGATGACGTCGACCGGCGCGGCGCCGCGCTGCTGCATCACCAGCGCCGCGTGCGCGTAGTAGGCCATCTGCGGCAGCAGCCGGCCCAGCGAGATGCTGTTGGCCGATGAGAGGCCATGCTTCGCCACCAGCGCCTGATCGGCGAACGCGGCCTTCACCAGGCGCTGGCAGTCGTCGAAGGAGCCGTTCACCCTGAAGGTGCGCACGTTGTCGCCGAAGGCGCCCAGCTGGTGGGCCTGCCGCGCCGAGACGCGCCCGTCGGGGTAGAGCACCACCACCCGAAAGCCAAAGCGCCGGTGAAAGGCCGCGGCGACGGCCGCGCCGGTGTCGCCCGAGGTCGCCACCAGGATGGTGGTGGGCGGCAGCGAGAGGCGAGCGAGCGCCTCGGCGAGGAACCGGGCCCCGAAGTCCTTGAACGCCGCGGTCGGCCCGTGGAACAGCTCGAGGAGGAACGAGTCTTCGTCGATGGGCAACAGCGGCGCGTCGAAGGTGAAGGCCGCCTGGCAGAGCGCGCCTGCGTCGAGCGGCTCCCCGTGGAACAGCGGCGCCAGGAGCGTCGTCGCGGTGTCGGCGAGCGTGGTGCCCAGCGTCACGTTCGGGCGCGCGTCGAGCGGGAAGACGTAGAGCCCCCCGTCTGGCGCCAGGCCCTGGGCGAGCGCCTGGGCCAGCGAGACGGGGCCTGCGCCGCGGGTGCTCACGCACTGCATCTCAGAGCACCCTCGCGCCGGGCGCGGCGACCTTCGAGATCACCACGTCAGCGCCGAGCCTCACGCTGCGAAACGCCTCGGCCATCGCCGCGCCGGCGCGCTCGGCCCCGCGCTTCGAGTCGAACCAGGCGAAGACGCTGGGGCCGCCGCCAGAGATCGAGCTGCCCAACGCGCCGCAGTCGAGCGCCGCCTCTTTCACGCGCCCAAACCCGGGGATCAGCCTGGCCCGCCGCGGCTCGACCAACACGTCGCGAAAGCCGCGACGGATGAGCGCGAAGTCCTTCGTCCAGCAGCCCGCCAGGAGCAGCGCGAGCCCCTCGCTCTGCACCACGAAGTCGTGGAGCGCGTAGGGCCCCCTCAAGGCGGCGCGTGAGCGTCGCGTCTCGAGCACGAAGTGCGGGTGCACCAGCACGCAGGTGAGGCCCTTCGGCACCGGCACGCGCACGGGCGCGCCCGTCGCCGGCGCGATCACCAGGCCCCCCAGCAGCATCGGCGCCACGTTGTCGCCGTGCTTCGAGCCGCTGGCGGCCGCCTCGCCCTGCATGGCGAGCTCGTAGAGGGTGGGCAGATCGACCGGCGCCTCCAGCAGGGCGTTGGCGGCCACCAGCGCCGCGACCGCCGAGGCCGCCGAGCCGCCCATGCCGCTGCCAAGGGCGATGCCCTTGTCGAGCTCGACCTCGAAGCCGACGCCGGGCCGGAGCTTCGCCAGCCCCAGCAGCGCGCGCCCAGCGGTGTTGTCCTTCGCGGCCTTCGGCAGCTTCGCCACCACGCCGCGGATCGCGGTGACGCGAACGCCGCCACCCTTCGTGCGCCGCACCGTCGCGGTGTCGCCGGCGCCCTCGAGCGCGTGGCCCAGCATGTCGAAGCCCACCGCCACGTTGCCGATCGACGCGGGCGCGAACGCCCTGGCCTGACTCACAGCGGCGCTCCCAGGGCGCCCGCGATGCGCAGCACGTCGGCGAAGATGCCCGAGGCGGTCACCTCGGGGCCGGCGCCGGGCCCCTGCACCACCAGCGGGTTGTCGCGGTAGCGGGTGGTGGTGAACTGCACCACGTTGTCGGTGAGCTTGATGTGGGCGAAGGCGTGGCTCGTCGGCAGCTCCGTCAGCCCCACCTGCGCCCGTCCTTTTCCGTCGAGCTTGGCGACGTAGCGCAGCACGGTGCCTCGCTGGCGCGCCCCGGCGAGCCGCTCCTGCATCGGCGCGTCCAGCTCCTTCAGCCGCGACAGGAACTCGGCGACTGGAATTCCCTGGAGCGCCTGGGGCACCAGCGACTCGACCTGCACGGCGTCGAGCGTCGTCTTCCACCCGCACTCCCGCGCGAGGATCACCAGCTTGCGCGCCACGTCGCGGCCCGAGAGATCGTCGCGCGGGTCGGGCTCGGTGTAGCCGAGCGCCCTGGCCTTCAGCACCAGCTCCGAGAACGGCGTCGCGCCGTCGTAGCTGTTGAAGAGCCACGCCAGCGTGCCCGAGAAGATGCCGTCGACGCCCAGCACCTCGTCGCCGGTGTCGATCAGATCGCGCAAGGTCGAGATGATCGGCAACCCGGCCCCCACCGTCGACTCGGCGCGGAACTTGCCCCGCAGCGCCGGCGCCCGAATCGCCTCGTAGCGCTCGATGGGGCCCGAGCCCGCCTGCTTGTTGGGCGTGACGACGTGAATGCCGCGCGCCAGCCAGTCGGCGTAGCGGCTCGCCACCGCGTCGCTCGAGCTGCAGTCGACGATGATCGCGTGGGGCAGGTGATCGGCGTGCACGTGCGCGGCGAAGGCGTCGAGGTCGGCCGGCCGATCGAGCGCGGGCGCGTCGAGGTGCGTCTCTGAGAGCGCCATCTTCGAGCTGGTGGTGACCGCCCGCACCCGCAGGTCGAGCCCGTGCTGGCCGCGCAGCCGCGCGCGCGCCGCCGACACCTGCTGGAGGAAGGTCTTGCCGACGTTGCCGGGGCCGATCACCCCGACCGAGATGGTGAGCGCCGAGAGGTAGAAGCCCGCGTGCACGGCCTTGAGGGCGCGGGTGGCGTCGGCGGCGGCGATGGCGACCGAGATGTTCCGCTCCGAGCTGCCCTGGGCGATGGCGCGCACGTTGATGCCGGCCCGGGCCAGCGCGCTGAAGAGCCGCGCGGCCACGCCGGGGAGCCCCGCCATGCCGTCGCCCACCACCGCCAGCACCGAGATGCCGGGGGTGATCGAGATGGCCTCGATGAGGTTGGCGTTGAGCTCGCGCGAGAAGGCCTCTTCCAGCGCCTTGCGCGCGGCCGGCGCCTCTTTCTCCTGCACCACCGAGCAGATCGAGTGCTCGCTCGAGCCCTGGCTGATCATCACCACCGAGACGCCCGCCAGCTTGAGCGCGCCGAACGCCCGCTCGGCGGTGCCGGGCACGCCGATCATGCCCGCGCCCTCGACGTTGAGCAGCGCCAGCCCCGAGAACGCCGTGATGCCCTTCACCGGGAGCGTGGTGTCGGTCGTCTTCTCGATGCGCGTGCCCGGCTTCTCGGGCGCGAAGGTGTTGCGGATGATGAGCGGCAGGCCGCGCTCGAAGGCCGGGGCCATGGTCTGTGGGTGAATCACCTTGGCCCCGAAGTACGCCAGCTCGCACGCCTCGGAGTACGACATGCGATCGAGCAGCACCGCCTCGGGGACCAGGCGCGGATCGGCCGAGAGCACGCCGTCGACGTCCGTCCAGATGTGGATCTCTTCGGCCTCGAAGAGCGCTCCGAAGATGGCGCCGGAGTAGTCGCTCCCGTTGCGCCCCAGGGTGGTGACCCGGCCCGCGAGATCTCGGGCGACGAAGCCGGTGATGATGACGCGGTCCAGGCGCGACCCGGCGCGAGCCGCCTGCCAGGCGGTCAGCTGCTGCTTCGAGCGCTCCCACTCGACCATCGCGCCCAGGGGCGTCTTGTCCACCACCAGCACCTCGCGGGCGTCGAGCCAGGCGCTGGGTTCGCCGCGTGAGGCCAGGTGCGCGTCGAGGAGCTCCGAGCTCCAGACCTCGCCGAGCCCCTGCACGAAGTCGAGCAGGTCGTCAGAGAGGGCGCCCAGGTACGACTGGGTGGTGAGCAGCTCGGTCAGCGCCGCCAGCTCGCCGTCGAAGCGCTGCAGCATCTTCGTGGCGCCTTCGCCCAGGAGCTCCTGGGC
>JACSRE010000246.1 GCA_014879945.1 Myxococcus sp. | reverse complement strand
GGGCGCGGCCAGCCCCAGGCGCCCGAGGCCACCCTCTGGTCGGTCTCCGTGCAGCCGCAGCAGGCTCGCGGCCAACTGCAGTTGCTCCACAGCACTCCGGTCGATCCGGTCCCCTCACACACGCCCCGGCAGGCTCGCGGCCCAACCGCAGTCGCTCGAGGCGACCTCCGGTCGGTCCCGTCCGGGCTGCAGTTGCTCCACCTCGGGCCTCGGCGCCGCGGCGCCCTCAGTCGTCGACGGTGATGCGCACCGGGGCGCTGGCCTCACGCCCTCCCGCCAGCACCGCGCGAATCACGTGCGGGCCCGGCTCGACCGGCCAGCGGGCCTCGTGTGGGTACCCGACCCGCGCCACCGGCACCCCATCGACCAGCCACACCACCTCTTCGGTCGCGGGTTGAACCACGGCCGACAGGCGCAGCGTCGAGAGCGCGCGCGGCGTGTCGGGGTCGAAGAGGTAGCGCGAGGCCGGGGCGGGCTCACGAATGCGCACCGCCCGCACACTCGGGTCCGTCGTCGGGCATAGGGGAGACTCGACCGTCGGCGCGACGTCGAGCCGCTGGCGCCTGGCCCACCACGCGTAGCGCACGGGGAGCGCCAGCATCGGCTTCGTCTCCACCACCGCCTTCGGGCACCCGGGCCCCGCGAGGAGCCCCGTTCGAAGGTCCAGCCGCACCTCGGCGTGGAAGGGGCAGGGCGCGCTCGGCTCGGTGCCGCGCACGAAGTGCTCCGTCTTCACGTTCGGGCAGCTCGGGCCCGGCAGCCGGCCCGAGAGGGCGCAGACGCCACGCGCGATCGACGACGCCGGCAGCGGGGCGCTCATCAACGGCGCCTGCCAGGGCCGAACCTCGGGGCTGACCTGCTCGACGATCGCGTGGGCCGCCGGGGCCGCCGCGGCGGCGCCCGACACCAGGTTCATGCGGCGCCAGTCGTGGTTCCCCACCCAGGTCACCACCAGCAACCGATCAGAGAACGCGGCTGCCCAGGCGTCGCGGTAGCCCTGGCTGGTGCCTGTCTTCACCGCGACCGCCGTGTCGAAGTCGAGCGGGCCCGAGGCGGGGAACGCCGGCCGGCGCGCCTCGGGGTCGGCGAGCACGTGCGAGATCAACATCGCCGCCTCTTCGCCGAACAGGCGCGTCCCCTCGGCTGGCGGCGCTTCGCTGAAGTGGCGCAGCGGCACCGTGACGCCCTTGTTGGCGAGCGCGGCGTAGAGCCCGGCGAGCTCGAGCGGGGTGACGTGCAGCGAGCCGATGGCCAGCGTCAGCCCGTACGCCGATGGGTCGTACTTCACCTGCTTGACGCCGCCGCGCTCGAGCCGCTGCGCGACCCGATCGACCCCCACCTCGGACAGCACGCGCAGCGCGGGGATGTTGCGGGAGTTGCCCAGCGCCTGCCGCAGCAGCATCGGCCCGAGGAAGGTGTGGGTGATGTTCTCGGGTGCGTAGCGGCCGCCGTTGGCCGTCGCGAACTCGACCGGGGTGTCGGGCAGCTCGGACGCCGTGGTGTGGGTGCCGTCCTCCAGGGCCATCGCGTAGATGAACGGCTTGAGCGACGAGCCGGGGGAGCGCCTGGTGGCGAGGTAGTCGATGCTGCCGCGGTGCTCGGCGTCGAAGTAGTCGGCGCTGCCCACGTAGGCGAGCACGTCGCCCGAGGGCAGCTCCACCACCAGCCCGGCGGTGTTGCCCGCGCCGGCGCCGCGCAGCCTCGCGAGGTTGTCGGTCAGCGCCCGGTGGGCGGCCCGCTGCACCTCGAGATCGAGGGTGGTGCGGTGAATGACGCGATCGCCCGGCAGGTGGCGGCTCCAGGCGAGCAGGGCGTGCATCGCCTCGGGCGGCCGGGTGGGGTGGCGCGCCAGCGAGAGCGACGAGGTGAGGGCGACGTGCAGCTCGTCGTCTCCGATGACGCCTCGCGCGTGCAGTTGGGTGAGAATGCGGCGGGCCCGTTCGAGCGCCCGCGTGTGGCCGGCCTCCGTCCACGGTGACATGCGGCTGGGCTGCTGCGGCAGCGCGGCCAGGTACGCCGCCTGGAGCCACGAGAGATCGTCGATGGGCTTGTCGAAGTAGAGGTTGGCGGCGCGCGCGACCCCGTGGGTGCGGTTCCCGTACGGGGCGATGGTGAGGTACTGGCGCAGCACGGCGTCGTGGCCGTGGCGGCGAACCAACAGCCGGGCCTCGGCCGCCTCGTGGAGCTTCGCGGCCAGGGTGCGCGCCCGGGGGTGCTGCAGCCGCGCCACCTGCATCGCGATGGTGCTGGCCCCCGAGATGACGCGCCCGTTGGTGACGTTCTGCCAGGCCGCGCGCAGCACCGAGCGCCACGCGATGCCCTGGTGCTCGAAGTAGCCACGGTCCTCGGTCTCGAGCGTCGTCACCACCACCTTCGTCGGGAGCGTCGGCGGGAGCGGCCAGAACCCATAGGCCTCGCGCGACCCGGGCCGCTCGCCGAGGAAGCGCCCGCGGCGATCGAGCAGCACCTGCGAGGGCGCCTGCTCAAGCAGGGCGTCATCGAGCGAGCGCCAGAAGGCGGTGGCGCCGACGGCCACCAGGCACGCCGCCACCCACAGCCCCGCGCGCCGTGACGGCCTTCGCCACCGCGCGCGCCAGGCCCTCACTGCTGCCGAGTCCCCGTGACGATGACGCGCGTGCCCACGCCCCGGCCGCGCACCTCTTCGCGGTACATCAGCTCGGCGAACGGCGGTGGGTGCACGAAGCTGCCCTCGCTCGAGGCCCGCACCCGGAAGTGGAAGGTGTGCGTGCCGCGCGGCAGCTCGGTGAAGGCGTAGCGCACCTCGCCGTCGAGCCGCTGCACCGCGGTGGGCGTCAGCGAGTCGGCCTGCGAGGGGCGCGCGTCGCTCCCCGAGGTCTCGAGGTTGGGGTTGAGCGGCTCGAGGCCCGCGGCGAACGGCACCACGAAGGCCACGTGCTGGCGCGGCTCGTCGGTCGTCAGCTGCGCGTGCACCTCGAGGACCTCTCCCAGGGGCACCGAGAGGGTCGCGCCGGCGCTGTCGTCGACGTTCACCGCGGCGCTCCCATCGGCCGGGTAGCGGGTGAGGCTGCGGCTGACGATGAGGCCCTCTTTCTTCGCGTCGGCCCGGTCGCCGGGCTGGAGCGGCAGGTACTTCACCTGCAGCCGCGCGCCGACGGGGCCGCCCGTGACGGTCACCGCCGGCACCTGCTCGGCGTCGATGACGCGCCGGCCCGCCTTCTTCGCGTCGTCGAGCACCACGTCGGGCAGCCCGCTCAGGGTGACGGTGGTGCGGCCCTGCGACGTCTGCGCCCTCTCGAGGTACAGCGCGAAGGCCGAGATCGCCCGGCGGTTGTCGTAGGTCGAGCCGAAGCCCGCGCCCGCGCTGGCCTTCGCGAGGAGGGCGTCGCGCATCAACGTGTGCTGCGCGTTCGAGGGGTCGACGCGGAGCAGCGCCTCCCAGACCGCAGCCACCGCGCTGGTGGAGCTGCCCAGGTACAGCCCAGACCAGCTCGCGCGATCCCGGCGCAGGCGGTCGAACACCCTGGCGCCCTTGACGAGCTTGAAGACCAGCTCGTCCCACAGCTCACCCTTGAGGGTGCCCAGGTTCGACGCGAAGACGCCGGGGCGCTCGGCCATGGCCGAGGTGAGGTCGGCCACCGCCGTCGAGTCCATCGAAGCGCGGCCGTAGAAGAGCTCGGCGGCGTAGTTGTCGTCGAGGTCGCCCACGCGCGCCAGGGCCCGGAGCGCCGCGGTCTGCTGGTTGAAGCGGTAGTCGCTCCACAGCCCGTTGAAGTCCTTTCGCAGCACGCGCTTGAGGCCGTCGACGGCGCGGGTGCGCACCTTCTCGTCGACGTTGACGCCGGCCTTCTTCGCCATCGTCATGAACTCCACCCCCGCGGCGGTCAGCTGCACGTTGCCCTGCGACCCCGGCCAGTAGCCGAGGAAGCCCGAGGCGTCCTGGTGCTGCGCGAGCTCCTCGAGCAGCTTGCGGGTGTTGGCCTGCACCTGGGGCGTGAAGCGGGTGTCGAGCTCGAGCTTCTTCAGGAGCGAGCCCAGCACCAGGTCCGGGTACACCTGGCTCATGCGCTGCTCGAGGCACCCGTGCGGGTAGGCCGAGAGGTACTCGAGGCTCGAGGCGAGCTCGAGCACGCCGGGCTGGTTGGTGAAGACGTACGACTGGGTGGCGGTGCCGGGCCGCGCGGGCTCCGAGAAGGGCTTGAGGACGTTGGGGCCGGGCTGCAGCGTCACCAGGCTGGCGGCGCGCTCGACGTTGCGGTCGGGCAGCAACGGCAGCTTCACCTCGAAGGCGTCGCCGGCCTTGTCCGACAGCCGCGTCACGTCCACGCGCACGGTGACGACCGACGGCGTGCCCATCGGCGCGGCCTTGACGGTGACCGGCGTCAGCACCGACTGGGCCTTCGTGGACTTGAGCTCGACGCGCTCGCTCAGCGTGCGCTTGCCCTCGACGGCGCCCGAGACCGAGATGTCGACGCTCGCCGGGCCATCGGGGCCCTCGACGACGCGCGCCACCGCGCCAGGCCAGAACGAGTCGCTCACCCGCACCAGCCGCGGCAGCTGGGGCTGCACCAGCACCGGCAGGCGCACGCGCAGGGTGGACTGCTTGTGGCCAAAGCGCGTCGCCCCCGAGACCGCCACCGCCCGCACCCGGAAGTTGGTGAGGTCGTCCGAGAGCTGAATGGGCACCACCAGCGTGCCGCTCGCCGGCACCGTCAGCGTGGCCGCGTAGTAGGGCACGGTCTTGAACTCCTTGCGGACCAGCCGCTTGCTGCCCCTGGAGTCTTCGTCCCCGCCGTCGCCGCCCGGGTCCTCCTCGAGCTCGGTGACGCGGCCGACCACCAGGTTGCGGGAGTCGCGCACGCTCACCGTCCGGGCGTTGCGGCGAATCAGCTCCGACAGCGGGTCGAGGGTCGCCTCTTTGGCGAGCGACAGCACGGCCTCGTCGACCAGCCACAGCGTCACCTCGCCGCCGATGGGGCGCTTCGCCTCGTCGGTGAGGCTGATGGTGAAGTCGTGCCTGGTGCCGGGCCGCGCGACCTCGGGGTGCGCCACCGTCACCATCACCTGGTTCTTCACCGGCTCGACCTCGAGCTCGAGGGTGCTGGCGGCGGTCGCCGGTTTGTAGCGGGAGTCATCGGTCTTCCCCTCGCCGATGCGGCCGCGCATGAGCACCACGTGCACCGGCAGGTTGGGCACGTGCCGGTCGGTGATGGGCACGTCGATCACCACCCGGGAGCCCTGCACGTCTCGCCACAGGTAGCGGTTGCCCGTCGGGTCCTCGACGACGGCGAGCGCGCGCGCGGTGGCGTAGGGGCTCTGCACGACGAGGTGCGCCACCTCGCCCGGCGCGTACGACTTCTTGTCGGGCTTCACCTCGAAGACGCCGTCGCGCGACTTCTGCCACGACAGCGGGGTGGTGCCGCCCACGTAGAGATCGGCCGACAGCGTCTGCACCCGCCCCAGCTTGTCGCGCGCGAAGAGCTCGACGACGTAGATGCCCGAGTCCTTGATGGGGAACACAAGCGCCAGCGGCCCGCTCAGCGACTTCAGCGTCTTCTCGGCCACCTGCAGATCCTCCTGCTCGGTCTGGTACTTCGCCTTGCCGGTCGCGAAGCTCGTCTCGCGGAGCGTGGAGTGCCACACCCGGCGCAGCAGGCGCACGCGCACCTCCTGGCCCTCGAGGGGCTTGTCGTCGATGCCCACCGCGACGAGCTCGGTCTTCAGCTCGGTGGCCTTCTCGAGGTAGCGAGGCACCTTGAGCCCGAGGACGAACGGGGGCAGCGCCTTCACCTCGGTGGCGGTGGTGACGGGCTGATCGTCGGGCCCGGTGACGGTCGCCTCGAAGCGGTACACCCGGCCGGCGCCGTCGAGGTCGAGCTGGGGGTTGGTGGTGAGCTCGGCCGCGCCGCTGTCGTCGAGCTCAGCTTGTTGCGAGGTGACGCCTGGCGAGCGTTGGCTCTGCGGGCGCGCGAACTGCGCCGACGACGCGAAGAGGAAGCCGGCCAGGCCCTTCGGCGTCCACACCCAGGGCCGCTGGGTGACGCTCCAGGCGATCGGCTGGTTCGCGACGTTGCCGCCCGCGTAGTAGCGCGCCACCGCCTTCACCTTGAACGGGGCGTCGTTGCGCACGCGCGGGCCGCCCGACAGCTGCACCTCGAAGGTCGGCACCCGGTACGCCTCGATCTTGAAGCTCCGCGTGGAGATGACCGTGGCCGCGCCCCGCGGCGGCGCGTGCACCAGCTCGGCCGAGAAGTCCCCGGTCGGCACGCCCTCTTCCTTGAAGGTCGCCGCGAGCGCGCCGAGCGCCGTGCTGGAGCTGGTGACGGGGTACTCGGTGCCGTCGGGCCCGCGCACGCGCAGCTTGTACTCGCCGAGCGCCGAGGGCACCCGTAGCCCGCCGCTCTCTCTTCGCCGCACGTAGGCCTTGAGGAACACCGGCTCGCCGGGCTTGTAGATGGGGCGCTCGCTGAAGACGAAGCCGAGCGTGGTGTCGTTGGGCGGCGGTGGCACGCTCGAGGTCAACAGCCAGCTGAGCCAGCTGCCGTAGCTCGACCAGTGGTTGTTGGCGAACGAGGGGAGCGACTCGCGCGGGTCGAGCACCAGCACGTCGTCGCCGTTCTTCACCCAGACGCGGGTGATGGTGCTCCACCCCGTGCGCGGCGTCAGCACCACCCGCCCGTCGGCGTCGCTGGTGCGCTCCTCCGAGACCGGCGCGCCCGTCTCGGCGTGCGTGCCCTCGACGCGAACCGTGGCGCCGCGCACGCCGTCACCCGTGTCCAGCGCGCGGACGTAGAGCACCGCCTTGTCGGTCTCTTCGACGCTGGTGACGGTGAGGTTGGAGATCTGCACCCGCACGTAGGCGCGCTCGGGCCGGCCGGTCAGCCGGCGCAGGCCCACCAGGTAGGTGCCCGGGCGGGGGTCGACCAGCGCCTTGAGGTCGAGCCCGAAGCTCGTCGTGTTGGCCTTGTCACCGAGCGGGAGGTCGACGATTCGAGACACCAGCGGGCTGCCCAGCAGGCGCAGGTGCTGCTGCAGCGTGCGCGCGTCGATGGCGCCGGGCACGGGCGGCGTCGCCGGCTCTTCACCCGGGAACGGCGGCGCGCTCTGCTCGTCCACCACCACGGGCGACGAGGGGAACGGCCACAGCCCGCTGTGCAGCGGATCGACGCGGTAGACGCGCACGTCGGCCCGCGGCTCCCCGTACCCCTGCACCGGCAGCATGCGCGGGCCCTTCGCCTCGACGATGGCGGTCGCCTGGGTGAAGCGCAGGAACGACGCCTTCCACCCGAGGTGGAAGTAGACGTCGGCGGGCTTCACGTCGCGCAGCGCACGGCCCGCGTCGTCGCGAATCGGGGCCGGGCCGATGGTCAGCTTGTAGAGCGTGTCGGGCACGAACTTGCCCTGGAGCTGCACCCGCTCTCCGTAGGGTGTGAAGCGCAGGTCGGGCACCGACGGCTCGAGGTGAACCAGCTTGCGCAACGAGGTGAGGGTGAGGTCGGCCACCTGGGCCGAGAAGACGAGCTGCGGCAGATCGCCGCGGTTGCCGCACCCGAGCGCGAGATCTCTCGGCGTCGAGGCGCCGCCGACCAGCGGGAACGACGCGTTGCCGCACTGCACGCTCTGCAGGGTGAACGGCGTTCGGGTCGACACGCGGCCCGTCCACAGCGTGGTGCCCTCGGTGCCCAGCGCCAGGCTGACCGAGACGACCAGCTGCTTGCCTTCGGGCACGTCGTCTTCGAGGGTGAGCGCCCAGCTGGAGGGATCGCGCTGCGACGCCCGCGGCAGCGCCGCGAGCGAGAACGACTGCACCTTCCTGCGCGGGCTGTCGGCGAGGCCGGGCAGATCACGAATCTCGAGCGACAGCATGCGCTTGAGCGACGCCGGCGGGAGCGCCTGCGGGAAGGTGAGCGTCACCACCCGGAACGGCCGCAGCCCTTCGCTGCCCGCCGCCGGCGCCATCGCGGAAGGGGGCGCCATCATGGTGGTGAGCACCTTCGTCGCCCCACGCGCCTTCACGGCGAAGCGGGCCAAGGCAGGCCACGGCTCGGCGGGGCGGAACTGCAGCGTGCGTTGATCGACCCAGGTGTACGCGCCGGGCCACGCGGGCGCGAACGAGAGGAACTTCGGGCCGTCGTCGGCCGGCCCCTTCGCCGACACCTGGTCGGCGTCGAAGTAGACCGTCACCGGGTCGTACCCGCGCAAGAAGGTCTCGGGCAGCACCGAGACGCCGCCGCTGAGCGGGCGCTGGCCGACGTCGGCGGCGGTGTACTGGGCGCTCGCGGCGGTCGAGAGGAGCAGGCAGGACAGCGCGAGGTGGCGAAGCGTCATGGCGTGGAACCGGTGCGCGGTGGTGGTCGGCGTCATGGCGTCATTCCCACGCGGCCGAAGAAGTCCTGCAGGTACTCGGGCGGAACGTCGTTGCGCTCCCCCGAGAGCCCCAGCAGCACGGGCTTGATGGCGATGGGGCTCGCGCCGGCGCGGTTCGGGTTGCGCACCGTCAGCAGGTAGCGGCCCTTCTCGAGCGTCAGGTATTGGTGGCAGCCATCGCCCAGCGCCAGGTGGCCGTCGTTGAAGACGGCGCACTCGAGATCATCCCGAGGCGCCTGCACGCCGAAGCCGACGCGGCCCTTCGCGGTGGTGTCGAAGGTGAAGAGGCGGACCTCTCCGGGCGCCAGCCACGTCTCTTCGCCGATGCCCTCGGCCAGGGCCGTTACTGGCTCGGCCAGCCAGCGAAGGCTCGCGGCCCCGGGCGCGCGGCCGGCGAACGGCCGCACCAGCAGGCGGTAGGCGCCTGGCTCGACCACCCGCACCAGCTCACAGCCGGTGTCGGCGCCGTCGACGGCGAGCAGATCGTTGCCGCGGAAGAGGCCGCAGACCCCCGCCTCCGAGGCGACGCGCAGCACGCTGCGCTCCGACACCACCAGGGTCCGGTCGACGCGCCCCTGCTGGAGCGGCACGGCGACGGCCGGCGCCAGAGAGGGCCCCGCCACCAAAGGGAGCTCGAGGCCCAGCCGCGCCCACTTCTCGCGCCCCGGCGTGTGCACCATGGCGCGCAGCGCGCCGAGCTCGTGCTCGAGGTGCAGCTCGGCGCTCGACCTCGC
The DNA here is from genome assembly GCA_014879945.1 of Myxococcus sp. GTDB lineage: Bacteria > Myxococcota > Myxococcia > Myxococcales > Myxococcaceae > Xiheimicrobium. Next base: position 41,775 of record JACSRE010000246.1, on the reverse strand, counting down.
GGGGAGCTTCGTTCGGCACGCGATCACCCGCTCCCCTGAGGCGAGCACCAGCGTGCACCGCAGCGCGCCCTCGACCACCACCTCGCGCTCGCCGTCAGCGGGGGGAATGGTCAACAGCACGGTGCCCGGCGCGCGGGGCGCGGCCTCGTAGAGGCCCGTGAAGTTGATCGACGTCGGCGCGGTCTCGAGCAGCACGGTGCTGAGGTCGGCCTGGCCCTCGCCGCCCACCAGCACGAGCCGGCCACCGTGGCCCGACACCACGCAGCGGCGCAGCTCGGTCGCCGGCGCGCACAGCTCCACCGCGTTGCCGCCGTCATCCAACAGTACGCCCCAGGTGTCGCTGGGAAGCGTCGCCTCGACCCGCGACCGGCTCGACGCGGGCAGCGAGAACGCGCCCACCGACGAGAACGAGACGCGCCGTCTGCCCGGCGTGAGCGCCTCGGCCTTCGAGGGCACCGCCACCTCGCGACGAACGACGTCGGCGCGCACCGCCGCGTCGCTGGGCGCCCAGAGCCGGGCCATCGCCTCGGTGCCCACGCGGCTGACCGCGAAGCACGCGGCCTCGCGCCGCTCTCGGAGCGCGCCGGCGCCGTCGAACGCGCACGAAGGCGGGGCGGCCTCGGCCCAACCCGACACCGCCGAGAGGAGGAAGAGCGAGGGCTGGGAGGCCGTCACCGTCTGCAGGTGCGGGTCGCGGCGCAGCTCGAACACCGAGGGCGTCTTCGAGGCGGTGAAGCGCAGCTCCTCGAGCGGCACGGGGATCGGCCGGGCGCCCAGGCCCGCGAACACCACCGGGCCCACGTCGAGCGACACCTCGGGTCCACAGGCCTCGAAGACGCCGGTGCTCCTGCCACGCAGGCAGAGGGCCTGGGGCGAGGTCTGGTAGCGCCCGGGCCGTGTGATGGTGGTGGCGAGCGCCTGGCTGGAGCCCAGCTCGCGGCCCGACGTCGTCAGCGCGCGCGCCTTGAGGGCCGTCGAGACCGAGGCCGAGCCGTCGGTCGTCCACAGGCGAAGCGTCCACGGCTCCTGCCTCGGCAGCACCAGCGTCGAGCAGTCGGTGACGCGAGAGCGGCGGCTCGCCACGCCGCCCGGGCCCACGACGGCGCACGAGAACGGCGTCTTGCCGACCGCCTTCACCGAGAGCTCCTGCACCGCGTCGCCGGGTGGCACCGTCAGCTGCACCACCGACGAGGCCAGCGGCAGCGTCTTGCCGTCGACGAAGGCGCCGCGGTCCTCGACCGGCGGCAGGCTCACGCTCACGGTCGTCTCGCCGGCCAGCTGGGTCTCGCTCTCGAGCACCAGCGTGTACCGGCCCTTCGTCACCGGCTCGGCCAGGGCGCAGTTCCAGTCGGCGCCGTTCTCGCTGCCCTCGAGCACCAGCCTGCGCTTGTCGTCGAAGAGCCGGCAGCGCACGTCGGCCTCGCCTTCGGTGCGCAGCCGCAGCGTGCCGTCGCGCGGCACCGTGAGCGGCATGGTGGTGGGCACGGGGAGCGTGCGCGTCATGCCGGGCAGCAGCACGGCGCTCCCGAAGTGCAGCTTGTACGCGATGCCCACGTCGCCCTTGCTGTGCTCGGTGACGAGCTTGTAGCTGCCGGCGCTCAGGGTGACCCTCGCGCCGCTGGGGGGAGGCGGGGCCGCGCGCATCGCCGGGCCGCTCGGCGCCGTCGCGACCACCGGCGCCTCACCGCCCTCGAAGTCGCCTTCACCCTCGCCGCCAGCCTCTGCGTCGCCCTCGCCTCCGCAGTCGTCCCCGCAGCCCTCGCGCTCGTCGGCGCCGACCGACTCGTACCCCGAGCCCTGCGGCGCGATGACCTCGACCGCCTTCGGAGGCTGGTTCTTGTCGAGCCGGTACAGGCGGCCCTGCATGCCCCGGGTCAGCACCACGTCGACGGTGGCCTCGCCCTCGAGCGTGAAGGTGAACTCGTCTTTCCCGTCACTGCCGAGCTCGGCGTCGTACCAGGTGAAGGCCTGCACCGGGTGCGGCTTGTTGCCCCGGAGCACCACGGGCTCGCGCACCCGCTCCAGCCTGGTGCGCCGCATCGACTCGACCGTCAGCGGCAGCTGCGTCCACAGCCAGCTGCCGGCCGCGAGGGTGCGCGTGCCTACGCAGGGCGAAGGCACCGGCTCGATGGGCCAGCCGTCGGTGTCGTCGAGCCGACAGAGCAGGCTCGCGCCCTGCGCGGTGGTGCCCAGGCGGTACTCGCCCGGCTTCGAGACGACGAGCGTCTGCTGGAGCAGCTCATTGGCGTCGACGCGGAAGAAGGCCTCGCCCTCACCCGACAACCCGGTGGCGGCCTTCGCCGGCTTCTTGAGCAGGAAGAGGGCGCCGCGGCCCCTGCTCGCCCCGCGCGTGGTGGCGCTGAGCAGGTAGCGGCCCTTCTGGAGGTACGTCTGGATGAGGCAGTTGCGGCCGCGGCCACCGCCTTCGTTCTGCGCGACGAGCTCGACGACCGGCGTGCGCAAGCGGCATGCGGTGGAGAGCAGCCCCAGCGTCGTCACGTTGTAGAGGCCGGGTGTGTCCACCTCGAAGACGGCCGCGTTCGACTGGCCGCGCTCGAAGTCGAACCATGACGGCTGCTCCGCCGCGAGCCTCGGCAGGGGCTTGAGCGTGGGGCTGTACGAGGTGAGCGCACCGGGAGTGGGCGTGGGCACCGGCTTGAACAGCGTCACCTGAACCGGGGCGTCGCCGGGGTTCGACAGGGTGAGGGTGTCGCCTGCTGAGGGGCTCGGCACCGCGCACTCCGAGCGCGTCGCGCTCGCGCTGGCCCCCTGGAGCTGGCAGCCGAACTTCGCGCCGCCCGACGAGCGCACGACGAACGCGCCGCCGCGCGCCAGCGGGAGCGTCAGCGTCTGTCTCGGCTCGAGGCTCAGGTGCACCGGCGTGCTCGGGTCCACCGGCAGCTCCGTCAGCGTCACCCCGCGCGCGGTGAGGTTGCCGCTGCGGGTGAGGAGGAGGCGGTAGCGGCCCGGCGTGAGGTCGGCGGGCGGGAGCTGGCAGGTGCTGCGCGCCGCCGCCTTCTTCAGCTCGCGCTTCGAGTCTTCGCGAATGACGAGCTTCTCGACGCCTGACACGCCGCCGAACAGCTGCAGCTGGTACTCGCCCTTGCCGAGCGCGAGCACCTGGTCGCACCCGGGCGCGTCGTCGGCCTTCGACTGGGTGAGGCGCTCGAGCGTGCCGTCGGACTTGAAGCGGTAGACCTCGCAGCGGCTCTTGCGGCCGCCCTCGGTGCGCACGCGGTACTTGTTGGCGGCCGTCACCTCGAACCACACCAGCGCGCCGCCTTCGTCGTAGTTGAAGTCGCTCTCGAGCGCCTCGCCCTCGCCGAGCTTCGTCATCGAACGGCCGATGACGGTGGTGGCGGCAGAGTCGGAGCGCTCGAGCTGACACCCCAGCGGCGCAGCGTCGGTGTCGACGGGCAGATCGTGGGTGGCGACGATCACCCTGCCCGACATGCGGGTGGAGAAGGTGAAGTTGGTGGCCGGAGCCCCGTAGGAGCCACCTCGCCACGACGTCAGCCAGCCGAGGTCGGTGTTCACCGCCGCCGCCCACTCCACGCTCCCCCTGGTGCCTCTCGGGCCTCGCAGCAGCAGCACGCGGCGGTCGGGCGTGGCGAAGCTGCGCGCGGCGCACTCAGGCGCCAGGGCGCCCCTGGCGATCGTACAGCTCGCGCCGAAGGACAGCGCCGCGCCCGCCGCGACGTCGGCGAGCTGGAGCTGCACCGGCGCCTCGGGGCTGGCGTCGAGCGCGACGGAGGCGGCCGTCGGCGTGCGCGGGAGCTCGAGCGTCAGCACCCCCGAGACGGGCAGGGTGAACGAGACCTGCCGTTCCGCCGGGCCGGGCCGGAAGCCCCGCTCGACGGTGAGCGAGTCGTCCTGGGTCGAGCCGGTGACGGTGACGGCGTCGCGCCCGTACACCACCAACTGGTAGTCGCCGGCCTCGAGCGTCTGGTCGAGCCACCACTCGTGCATCGGGTGGCCCGGGGTGTTGGTGACGGTGGCCCGGCGCAGGCTGAGCGGCTCGAGCCACTCGCCGTTGCGCCACAGCCGCACGTCGCCGGCGTTGCGCCCCGAGACGCGCACGTAGGGGACGCCCCTGGTCGGCATGGGGAGCCAGAACGAGGCCTGCTCCATCGGCTTGAGGGTGACCTCCACGGCCGCGCCGTTGGCGAGCTGCACCGGGGCGGGGTTTCGCTCCGCGAAGGCCGTGACCGAGAGGGTGACCTGGCCTTTGCCTCGGGCAGGCGACTCGACGCGCACCTTGTACTGCCCCGCGTCGAGCAGCAGGTCGAGCTCGCAGTTGGTCCGGCCGACGGCGCCGGCGCGCGCGAAGGGGCCACGCACGCGGTCGATGAGCTCGCACGAGGTGCCGCTGCCGCTGCGCGCCGACAGGTGGACCGCGGCGGGCGCGTCGAGGGTCAGCAACGTTTCGTGCCGGCCGCTCGCTGGCACCGAAGTCTGGCTGAGCGACGCGGCCTGCACGACCAACCACGGGAGGAGGAGTGTCGGGCTCATGCGCGCCGGCACGCTACAGCAAGGCGCACGCCAGCCCAGTCATTCCGGGAGCGACGTCAGCGGGCCACGACTTCACGGGGCGCGCGTGTTGCGGCAGACGCGCCTGCGCGGGGAAACAGACGCGTCAGCGCAGCTGCACTTCGTCGCGGCGCAGCCAGGTGATGAGCTTGAAGGCACCGAAGCTCGCCGCGCCGGCACCGAAGAGCGCGGGCACCGCGGCCACGCTGCCGAGGGCGCCCCACAGCAGGAAGGCGTCGACCAACCCGGCGAGCCCGAACACCAGCGCGAAGGTGCCGACGTGAAAGTCGGTGGGCGGGCCGCGGCGCGCGCTGATGACCCAGAAGGCGGCCAGCGGAATGGCGACGGCGAGGTTGAAGACGATGACGAAGGGAAGGGGAACGTTCACGGGCAGCTCCGGTGAGGGGAGCCGCCCTCAAATGCACTGACGGCGCGAGGCCAAGCGGCCGAAACCGCTCGGGGCTGCGCCTGCAGCGCATCTCGGGCTCGAGACGCCCGCCGCCCCAGAGACCCGAACCCCACCCGGGAACGAGCACGCCGATCGCGCCTGACGGCGTGAGCCTGTCCAATGATCGAGCCCGGTCAAGGCTCCGCTTCGTGTAGGAGCGTGCCGCGATGAAGTGGGCGTCGGTGCTGGCTCGAGACCCGAGCGGTGAGAGCGCGGTGACCCGCGTGCTGGAGCTCCTCGACGCCGAGCTCGACGCCGCGCCCGACCTGCTGCTCGTCTTCGTCTCGGCGGGGCTGCTCAAAGAGGCGCCCGTCGTGCTCGCCCGGCTGCGGGAGCGCTTCCCCGACGCGACGCTGGTCGGCTGCTCCGGCAGCGGGGTCATCGGCGCCGCTCGCGAGGCCGAAGGCGTGCCCGCGGTCGCGGTGGTCGCCGCCGCGCTCCCTGGAGTCCGGCTCGAGGCGCGCGTGCTCCGCGACGGCGACCGGCCCGCGTTCACGGGCTCGCCGAAGGCCGTGGTGCTCTTCGCCGACCCCTTCAGCTTCAAGCCCGAGCCGTGGCTCGAGCGCCTCGACCAGGCGTTCCCCGGGGTGGTCGCCGTGGGCTCGCTCGCCAGCGGGGGGAGCTCTCCCGGCGGGCACCGGCTGTTCCTCGACGAGCGGGTGTTCACCTCGGGCGCCGTCGGGGTGGCCCTGTCGGGCGCGCTCGAGGTCGAGGCGGTCGTCGCCCAGGGCTGCCGGCCGGTGGGGCCGCCGATGTTCGCGACCGCCGTCGAAGGCCACCTGCTCCTCGAGCTCGACGGGCGCTCCCCCATCGACGTGATGCAGAGGCTCCACGCCGCGTCGTCGCCCGACGTCCAGGAGCGGCTGCGCCACGGGGCGCTGGTCGCGGTGGGCCCAAAGGCCGCGGGGGTGGAGCAGGACGCCTCGGCCCTGGTGGTTCGCAAGCTGGTGGGCGTCGAGCCCAGCCGGCGGGCGGTAGCCGTCAGCTCCACGCTCGAGCCGCTCCAGGTCGTTCAGTTCATGCTCCGCGATCGCGACGCCGCCGCCGCGGCCATGCGCCTGGCGCTGGCGAAGGCCACGGCCCCCGCCGCCGCGGTGCTCCTCTTCTCTTGCGCCAACCGGGGGAGGGCGCTGTTCGGCAGCGCCGACCACGACACCGCGGCGGTGGCCGCGCGCTACCCGGGGACGCCCATCGGCGGCCTCTTCGGCAACGGCGAGCTCGGGCCCGCCGGTAAACGCAGCGGGCTCCACGGCGCCTCGAGCGTCATCGCCGTCTTCCGGCCGGCGCACTGAGCGCTTCAATTCGGCGCGACCGGGCGCGATAGTCACCGCCCGTGCATCGTCGCGTTCTCGTCGTCGCGCTCCTGTCGTCTGCACTCGCCGCCGCGACCGAGCCGCCGACGGCGCGCCAACCCGCGACCGCGACGTCCGAGGCCACCCGGCTCGGGGCCGAGTACTTCATTCAGAAGTCTGGGGCGGCGTGGACGTACCAGCTGCAGGCCGGTGGCAAGGGCCGGGTCACGATCAACAGCTTCGTCGACTGGAAGGCGTCGTTCTCGTACTCCCTGGGCAAGAAGTCGGGCAGCGGAACCTGGCGCGTCAAGGAAGGCCAGTGGCTCGAGCGCGCCGGCGCCCGCGCCGACGGTGAGGTCGTCGTGCTCCCTGCGGTGATGACCCGTGGCACCCGCTGGCAGGCGCCCGCGTCGCTCGAGAAGGGCACCCGAGATCTCGCCCAGTACGAGGTGCTGGCGCTCGACGCGCAGGTCGAGCTGCCCAACGGCATCACCGTGGACCACTGCCTCGCGGTGCTCGAGACCGGCCTCGACGGGAGCGCGCCGCACACCCACTACTACGCCGCGAACATCGGCAAGGTGGCCGTGCGCGGCCCCGACGACTGGCTCTTCAGGCTCCTCGAGTTCCGCTCCGGGAGCCGCGGCCACCAGGAGTGACGAAACGCGTCATTCCAGAATGTCTTCTGATCCGCCGCTAGACACCCCAACCCCAGCCGGTAGGAAGCCTCGTCTTCAACCCCTCGCTGTTCGACCTCTCTCAGGAGCAACAATGACGCGAATCATGACGAGCGCCGCCGTGCTGGTGGGCCTTGCGACGGCTGGCTGCGCGACGCAGCACGCCGCCAAGTGGGACGAGAAGGTGACCGCGGCCTCGGGTACCGTCGACGCCGCCGCGGCGGGTGACGCCGACGCGCTGTGGGCCGCCCGCAAAGACGCCGCCAAGCACATGGAGGCCATCGCGAAGTGGGAGGCCCTCGCCGCTGGCGCTGCCGACGCCGATCTCTACGCCAAGCTGTCGCGCGCCTGGTACCTGGCCGGAGAGCGCTATTCGTTCGAAGAGAAGAACGACAAGCGCGACGAGGCCTACCAGAAGGGGCTCGACTGGGCGACCAAGTCGCTCAAGCTGTCGGCCCCCGAGTTCGCGAAGTCGATGGCCGAGGGCAAGACGCACGCCGAGTCGATCGTGAAGGCCCCGAAAGAGTCGATCGCCGCCATGTACTGGTACGCCTCGAACCTCGGGAAGTGGGCGGCCGCCAAGGGCTTCGCGACGCGGCTTCGCTACAAGGACGACATCAAGGCCACCATCGACCACGTGAAGTCGATGGACGAGACGTACTTCTACGCGGCGCCCTGGCGGTACCTCGGCGGCTACGAGGCCCTCACCGCGGGCCTCGCCGGCGGCTCGCTCGACAAGAGCGAAGAGAACTTCAAGAAGGCCGTGGCGCTCGCGCCCAACTACCTCGGCACCAAGGTGCTCTGGGCCGACTACCTCTGCGTCAAGCGCCAGGACAAGGCGACCTTCGAGAAGCTCTTGAAGGACGTGGTGGCGGCGAGCGCGTCGGCGGAGCCCGAGATCGAGGCCGAGAACCTGCTCGAGCAGGAGAAGGCCAAGAAGCTGCTCTCGCAGATCGACGAGAAGTTCTGACGCGCGGGTGAGGGCCGCGCCCCGTGAAGCTCGGCGTGGGCGCGCCGTCTCCCGCAGGTCCTGTTTCCTTCCACCACCCCCGCGGGACCGCGTTCGTCCTGCCTCTGGAGGCCTCTTGAATCGTGTGTTCGCTGTCGTCGTCTGCGCCGTGCTCCTCGCTGCTCCGGCGTTCGCTGAGGGCCCCACGCTCCCCGACGGGGGCGCGGTGCTCGTGCTCAAGGTGGGCTCGGTCGCGCCCGAAGGCACGCCCTGGTCTGACTGGCTCGAGGGCGTGAAGGCGCGGCTCGAGACCGACTCGGGCAAGCGCCTCAAGCTCAAGCTGTTCCTCGGCGGAAAGCTGGGCGGCGAGAAGGAGATGGTGGAAGAGACCCAGAAGGGGAACATCGGCCTCTTCGGCGGCTCGGCGGGCGCGCTCGCGACCTTCGTGCCCGAGCTGGCCGGCATCGAGCTGCCCTACCTGTACGCGACCGACGCCGAGGCCGACTACGTGCTCGACAAGATCCGCCCCGAGGTCACCAAGCTGCTCGAGGCCAAGGGCTTCGTGATGGTGATGTGGGGCGAGAACGGCTGGCACGGCTACGGCATCAAGGGGAAGTGCGTCGAGAAGCCCGATGACCTGAAGGGCCTGAAGATGCGCTCGCAGGAGTCGTACGTGCACATGGAGACGTACAAGGCCTTCGGCGCCTCGCCGGTCGAGATGTCGACGCCCGAGGTGCTCGGCGCGCTCCAGACGGGCACCGTCGACGGCTACTCCAACGGCCCGCTGCTCTCGCAGGCGACCAGCTGGTACAAGGGCGTCTCGCACTACACGTACACGCGCCACATCTACCAGCCGGGCCTGGTGGTGATGTCGAAGGTGGTCTTCGACGCCCAGCCCGAGGACCTGAAGAAGCTCCTCTTGGTTCGCACCGACGAGCGCTCGGGCATCGCGGGGGTGCGCGCCCTCACCGAGCCGCTGCTCGAGAACTTCACCGCGGCCAAGAAGACCGTCTGCAAGCTGACGCCGGAGCAGACCAAAGCCTGGCAGGACAAGGCCCGCCCGGTGTGGGACATCTACGCGAAGAAGAGCGCCAGCAACAAAGCGCTGCTCAACGCGATCCTCGCCGCGAAGAAGGACTTTGCCGCCGGGAAGAAGTGACGCGGCTGCGTCGCTGAGGTGCGCCGCCGGTCGAGCCCCCGCTGCTCGGCCGGCGTCGTCGTTTGAAACCCAATCGCCCTGGCCGTGGAGGCCGAATCGTGGAATCGCTCCGCAAGACGATCGACAAGCTCGACGACGCCGTGCTCGCCGTGGAGCGGGTGCTGTTGCTCGTCACGCTCTCGTTGATGACCGTGCTGGTGGCGCTCGACGTGGCGCAGCGTACGTTCTCGCGACCGATCTCGAAGACGTCGACCCTGCTGCTCGCGTTGATGCCGAGCCCCTCAGCCGAGACGAGGCAGTTCGTCATCGAGACGGTGGGGCCCTGGCTGTTCACCATCGGATCGCTGCTCTTCACCATGCTGGCGGTGCACTCCGCTCGGTCGATCAAGGCGGAGCGGCTCAACACCGCCTCGCCGGGGGCGGGCCTGTCGATCGCCGTCGGGCTGGGCCTCTGGGTCGGCCTCGCGGGCTTCATTCAAGGGCTGCTCGCGCTGTTCCCATCGAGCATTCCGGGCGCCCAGAAGTTCGCGCTCGGCCTCATGCTCTGGAGCGGCATGCTGGGCGCGTCGATCGCGACCCGCCAGCGCCGCCACATCGTGCTCGACACGGTGAAGAAGAAGCTCGACGAGAAGATGGGCCGCACCTTCTCGCTGGTGGGAGGCGTCGTCACCTTCGCCTTCTGCGCCTTCTTCGCGGGGCTCGCGGTGGTTCAGCTGCACGACGAGTTCGCCCTGTGGCGAGGGGGCGAGGGCGTCGGGGTCTTCGACGCGCTCCCGATTCCGAAGTGGCTGGTGACCCTCGCGCTGCCGGTGACCTTCGGCACCATGGCCCTGCGGTTCCTCGGGGCCGGGGTGCGTGACTTCGTCTGGGGGCCGCCGGTGGGCGGCGTGGACGCGCACGGCGTCGACCTGGAGCAGCTGGCCAAAGAGGCCGAGCAGGTCTCGGCGCCGAAAGAGGGGGCCTGAGTCATGGACTTCTCGCTGCTGAAGCTCCTCGCCTTCATCGCGGTCGCCGCGCTCGCGGGCCTCGCCTACCGGCAGCGCCGGGTGGGGCTCCTCATCTGGCTGGGCATCTTGACCAGCCTCTTCATCTTCACCGGCAAGGTCGCGTTCCTGGTCTTCGCCATCATCCTCGGGTCGCTGCTGCTGGGCCTGCCGCTGTTCGTCCTGATGGGCGGCATCGGCATCATGTGCATCGCGCTGTTGACGACCAACGACCTGGCCATCGCCGTGCGCAAGGTGCTCGAGCTGGCCGGCAAAGAGGTGCTGCTGGCGATTCCGTTCTTCGTCGTCGCCGGTGAGCTGATGACGCAGGGGTCGCTCGCGCGGCGCTTGATCGACTTCATGCGCGCCGCCTTCGGGTGGATTCCCGGCGGGCTCGCGGTCTCGGCGGTCGCGGGCTGCGTCTTCTTCGCGGCGATCTCGGGCTCGTCTCCCGTCACCGTCGTCGCCATCGGCAGCATCATGGTGCCGGCGCTGCTGAAGGCGAAGTACCCGAAGGACTTCTCGATCGGCCTGCTCACCACCGCGGGCTCGCTCGGCATTCTCATTCCCCCGTCGATCCCCATGATCATCTATTCGATCATGGTGTCGGGCTCGACGCCGGTCGACCCGACCGAGCTCTTCGTCGCGGGCATCGTCCCCGGCCTGATGATCGGCGCGCTGCTGGCCCTGTATTCCGTCACCCAGGGAGTGCGCTTCAAGATCCCCCGCGAGCCGTTCTCGGTGCCGGGCCTGTGGAAGGCGACGCGCGAGGGCTTCTGGTCGCTCCTGCTGCCCATCATCATCCTCGGAGGCATCTACTCGGGCATCTTCACCGCGACCGAGGCCTCGGCCGTCTCGGTGGTCTACGCGCTGGTCGTCGAGGTCTTCATCCACGGCGAGATGGACCGGAAGAAGCTGCTGTCGGTGGCCGAGAACTCGATGACGGTGATGGGCTCGCTGCTCATCATCATCGCGCTGGCGCTGACGCTGAACTACGTGCTCGTCGATCAAGAGGTGCCCGAGCGCATGGTGGACGCGCTCAAGGCCGCGAACCTCTCGAAGCTGGGCTTCCTGGTCTTCGTGAACATCATGCTGCTCGTCGTCGGCATGTTCATGGACATCATGAGCGCGATTCTGATCATAGCGCCCATGCTGGCGCCCATGGCCGCCGCGGTCGGCGTCGACCCGATTCACATGGGCATCATCTTCATCGTGAACCTCGAGATCGGCTACCTGACGCCGCCGGTCGGCCTCAACCTCTTCGTCAGCTCCACGCTGTTCAAAGAGAGCATCGGGTTCGTGATTCGGGCCGTCGCCCCCACGCTGGGCATCATGCTCGTGTCGCTGGGGTTGGTGGCCTACGTGCCGTCGCTGTCGGTCGGCCTGGTCGAGGCGCTCAGGAACGAGCCGAAGCTCGAGGCCCCCGCCGCGGGAGCGGCCAGGCCCGAGGCGCCGGCGAACACCGGCGAGAAGTCGCTCCAGGAGCTGATGAACTCGAACAAGCCGAAGGCCGACCCAGCGGGGGGCGAGGCGCCCGAGAAGTCGCTCCAGGAGCTGATGCGCGAGGCCAAAGAGAAGGCCGCGGGCCAGGGCGAAGGCGCGACCGCCCCGGCCAGAGAGAAGTCGCTCCAGGAGCTCATGGAGGAGGCGAAGCAGAAGCAGGCCGATGAGCCGCCAGCCGAGCCCGTCCGCGAGAAGTCGCTCCAGGAGCTGATGCAGGAGGCGAAGCAGCGCCCACCCGCCGAGACGCCGTAGCCCTCAGGTCTTCTCGAGCTCCCACGACGCCACCTTGAAGCCGGCCTGCTTGAGCAGGTCGCCGTCGGCGCCGGCGTCGCTCGGGAGCGAGAACGCGATCACCTTGCAGCCGCGTGATTTCAGGTACGCCTCGGCTTCCTTGAGCAGCCGCTCCCCGATGCCTTGCGACCGCCAGCCCGGCGCCACCGAGAGCACCTCGATGCGCCCCAACGCCGCCCCCGTCAACGGGTGCGGGCCGGCGACCCGCGCCACCGCGACGCCGATCGCCCGCCCGTCGTAGTCGGCCACCAGCAGCCCCTCGGGCTCCTCTGAGAGCGTCGTCTCGAGCAGCGCGCGGAACGTCTCGACCCAGCGCTTTCGCGCGGGGAAGCGTTTGGTCGTCTCCAGCTCCAACGTCTCGAGCACCGGAAGGTCGCTGACCTTCACTCTTCGAACGGCCAACGGCATGCGGCGCTACTCCTCGAGGGTGAGCTTCTTGAAGGTGTCGAGCACGGCCTGAGACGCGCGCGAGAGGTACTTGCCCTTGCGCACCAGAATGCCGATCGGCCGCGTGAAGGTGCCCTCGGCGAAGGGCTTGGCCATCACCGAGCCCTGCGAGACCTCCTGGTACACCGTGGGCTGCGGCAGCACCGAGACCCCCAGGCCCAGCTCGACCGCCCGCTTGATGGTCTCGACGTTGTCGAGCTCCATGGTGACGTTCAGCTCGAGGCCCTTGTCGCGGAAGAGCTTGTCGATGCCCTTGCGCGAGGGCGCTTCCCGATCGAACGCGATGAAGGGCAGCCCCGCGACGGCGCTCAGCGAGATCTTCGCCTTCGAGCCCAGCGGGTGGTTCGGCGGCAGCACCACCGCCAGCTTGTCCTCACGGAAGGGGATGATGTCGACGCCCGCGCGCTGCTGTGGGTAGGCCACCAGCCCGAGATCGGCCGCGCCCAGAATGACGTCGTCGTACACCTGGTCGGAGCGCCGGTAGTTGAGCCGCAGGTTCACCTTCGGGTGCGCCCGCAGGAGCTCCCGCTGCACGTGCGAGAGCTCATGCAGGCCGACGGAGTAGATCGCCGAGACGTTGCAGGTGCCCGAGATGTCGGTCGCCTGCTCGCGGATCTCGCCCTCGACCTCCGAGAAGCGCGCGAGGATCTCTTTGCACCCGCGAAACAGCCGCTCACCTGCCGGCGTCGGCGTCACCTGACGGGCGCTCCGAGACAAGAGCCGCTGCTCGTACCGCGTCTCGAGCGCGCGGATCTGCTGGCTGACCGCGCTCTGCGTGACGTGGTTGAGCTGCGCAGCCCGAGAGAACGAACCCGTCTCGACCACGTCGACGAACATCTTGAGCGACTCGAGCTGCATGACCACCTCCAGGTTGCGTGACGAGCAGAGCTAATCGGCGCTGCCCATTAGCGCAACTCACGCTACGGAGGATTCGCAAAAGCGATGGTTGAACGGTTGCGCTACATCACCCAATGCAGCGCCACTGAACCGCCGAGGTACTGATCGGCGGCCGACGGGGCCGTAAAGCGGGCGCCCTCTTCGGGGCGCAAGGTGAGGAAGTACCGGGTCCAGTCGAGCCCGGCGCGCAGCTGAATGTTCTCGACCAGCTCGACCGAGACCCCGCCGCCCGCGTCGACGCCGAAGCCGCCCGCGCGCTTGAAGTAGGCGTCGCTGCCGAGCTCACCCGTCCAGGCCAGCACCGTGAAGCCGCCCATCACGTCGATGCCCACGGGCCCCAGCTTGACGAGCCTCACGCCGACGCCGGCGCGCGGGCCGTTGAAGGTGACGCTGGGAATGCTGGGCCGCGCGGAGCCGTCGTTGGCCGCGACCGGGTCGATCGAGAACGACTGCGTCGAGAAGCCTGCCACCGCCTCGACCGAGAACACCGAGCCGAAGGGCTGCCGAAACGCCGCGCTCACGCGAAACCGGTCGTACCGGGTGCCGAAGCGCGAGCTGTCCTGCTTCGACGAGATGCCGACGCCGACGTCTCCGCTGAAGGCCAGCCCCAGGTTGGCGGCGAGGCCCGAGGTGAAGTGCGCGCCGGGGTACCAGGTGGCGTCGAGGGCGATGGCGGTGGCGAACGGCAGGGCGTAGCGGGCGAGGGCCTGGTCGGGGTCGCCGGCCCAGCTGAGCGAGCGCCCGAAGCCACGGAAGCCGATGCCGGCGCGAATCGCCGGGTGCTCCGAGGGGGTCGAGGGCGTCGAGGGCTCGTCCGTCACGCTCGTCACCGGCGAAGGCTCGGGGTCCTTCGACTTCGCCGCGACCTCGGCCCTGGGCGTGGTCCGGGTCGAGGCGGCGGGCTCTGACTTCGCGGGCTCCACCTTCGAGGGCGTCGTGGTGACGGCTGGCGCTTCGGCGACGGGAGCAGCCTGCGCGCCAGGGGCCTGGCCCGTCGCGCACGCCAGCATCAGCGCGCCGGTGACGTTCTTGGGCAAGGCCTTGAGCGGCTTTCGCGCCGCCGCGCGGAACGTCTGGGTCTCGAGCGGCGTGCCGTCGGCGCCGTTGAGCACGGTGACCGTCCACGCGTCACCCGCCGGGCGGGCCAGCACCACCGCCAGCGCCTTCGCAGGCGTGGTGATCGAGCGCACCTCTTTGGCGGTGGGCGCGTCCGAGAGCGCGTTGCGGTTGACGGTGACGTCGAAGCGCGCACCGAGGGTGCTCTGGAGCAGCCGCGCCATCGCAGGCGGGGCGTCGACCACCACCGCCGGCTTCGCGCCCCCTCCCGAGGCCCTGGGAGGCTTTCGCTTCGGCGCCGCAGACACCGCTGAGGCCAGGAGCAGGACGACGAGCCAGACGAACGTGCGCATGGGCCGAGTGTCGCCGGTCTGGGGCGCCTCGTCGCGTCCCACGACGCGCAAGGGGTGTGCCTGGCTGCCACCTCGAGTGGGCACCCTCGGCGTGCCCTTGCGCGTTCGAGATCGCTCGTTCTCGTCAGCCGCCGTTCATCGCAGCGAGCGTGGCCTCGGTGATGATGCCCAGGAGCCGCTCACCCTCGGCCACCGACGCCTCGGCCGGGGCGCCGAAGTAGGCCTCAGGGCCACCGGCTTCGAGGAAGTTGGTCGCGCCGGCCTTGATGGCGCCTGGCAGATCGACGCTGAGCGAGGGGAGGGCGCGGCGTGACGCGTCGTCGACGAGCTGCGGCGCCGTCGCCATCATCAACGAGGTCTCGTACGCGCCCGCGTGGCTGCCGCCGTGCATGAACTCGTGCCCCAGCAGCGGCCCGGTGGGCTTGCGCCGGTGGTCAGGCACCACCACGCGAAGCGCCGGGCTCTCTGCTTCGGCGGCCGCGGCGTGCACCACCTTGAAGTGCGCGGGCTCGAGGTGGTGGTTCACCACGCAGACGCGCCGGAAGCCGGCCCGACCGATGCCGCGCAGCACCGCCACCAACATCGCCTTCGCGGTGTCTGCGGGAACGCTGACGGTGCCCGAGAACGGCGCCGCGAAGTCGGTGAGCGAGTAGGCCACCGGAGGGAACTCGACCGTCTCCAGCGCGTCGCTGATGCGCGCGCAGACGGCCTGGGCGATCACCACGTCGACGTTCAGGGGAAGGTGTGGGCCATGCGCCTCGGTGGAGCCGACTGGCAGCAGCGCCCACACGTTCGCGTCGGCGAGCGCCTTCACCTTCGGCCAGGGCAGATGCGCAGCGAGGTGCTTCATGGCTCGGAGTCTCCTTCGTCCTTGCGCGGCACGGCCGGCCGGCTGCCGCTCCGGCTGACCGCAGCGCGGCCGGGCGTGCTCTTGCCGACCGCCCGGCGACCCGGGCTCGAGGCTGGTCGCTCCGCGCCCGTCGTCTTGCGCCGGGTCGGCTTCGGGGGCGCGGCGAGGGTGGCGTCGCCTTCGTCTGAGGCGGCGCTGCCGGCCGTTCCGAGCCCCTCGCGCCACGCGCCCAGCTCCCTGGCCGCCGCTTCGTCCTTGCGCAGGTTCTCTTCGTGCTCGCGCTCGCGCGCCCGCTTCGCGCCGAACTGGCCGTAGACCCAGACCGCGATGATCAGCACCACGCCCGGCGACGACCACCAGACGACGCGCTCGGGTCCCGCCAGGAGCTGATCGGGCGCCCACCCCCGATCGCGCGAACCGACGGCCAGCCACGGAGAGCGCTCCTCTTCGACCCGCAGCGCGGCCTTCGAGACCAGCTCCGCCTTCCGCACCAGGTCGGGGTTCAGCTTCAGCTTGCGCTCGTCGAAGCGCCACCGCAGCCGCTCGGTGTGTTGGGCGAGCTCCTTGTTCTCGGGGATGAGGCGCGAGGCCTCGAGCACGTGGCCGAAGGCGCGCTCGAGGTCCTGCGGCGGGCACTTGCGCCCGTCGTCGACGCCCAGCAACGAGAGCGCCCGGGCGTAGTGCTCGGCCGCCTGGTACTCCGGTGACTCCCAGTACGTCTTCCAGACGTAGCCGACGACGGCGAGCGCGTAGCAGGCCAGCACCACGAACAGCCCCCAGGGCACCGGGAACTTCGGAGGAGGCGCCTTCTTCGGCGCCGAGGGGCGGTACTCGTGAACGGCCATGCGGGCTCCGAGCGTAACGCCGAAACGCCTCCGCTCGGAGCGCTCCCTTCTCCAGCGCGGGTGTACAACCCGCCCATGACCTTCTCCTCGATGCCCCTCCTCGCCCCGGGTCGTCGGCTCGGCGTGGTCGCGCCCTCGGGGCCCTTCGACCTCGAGAAGTTCGAGCGGGGCCTCGCCGCCTTGTCGGGGCGCTACCAGGTCGAGGTGGCCCCCGAGGCGTATGGTCGGCATCGGTACCTCGCCGGAGAAGACCACGCGCGCGCGGCGGCCTTCCAGCGCTGCCTCGACGACGAGGGGCTGGCCGCGGTCGTCGCGGCGCGAGGCGGCTACGGCGCGATGCGACTGCTGCCGTCGCTCGCGGTGCGCCGCCCCATGACGCTGCTGGGCTTCTCGGACGTCACCGCGCTCCACCTGGCCTGGCAGGCGCGAGGCCTTCGCTCCGTGCACGGGCCGGTGGTGACGCAGCTGGGCGCCCAGCCCCCCGAGGTGATCGCCCGCACCTTCGACGTCCTCGAGGGCCGGCCGGTCGCTCCGCTGGCGGGCCTCGAGGTCGTGCGCGCCGGCGTCGCCGAGGGGCCCCTGCTGGGCGGCAACCTCTCGCTGCTGGCCAGCCTCGTCGGCACGAGGTGGATGCCGGCGCTCTCGGGCGCCGTGCTGTTGGTCGAAGACGTGGGCGAGCGGCCCTATCGCCTCGATCGCATGTGGACGCACCTGGCGCTCTCCGGTGCCCTGGACGGCGTCGTCGGGGTCGCGCTGGGCGAGTTCACCGACTGTGAAGAGAAGGACGCGGCGTTCTCGTCGGCCGAGGTGCTCCACGAGCTGGTGGGCTCCCTGGGCGTGCCGGTGCTCGCGGGGCTGCCCATCGGCCACGGCGCGGTCAACCAGCCCGTCGTGCTCGGCGCGCGGGTTCGGCTCGACGCCCGGGCCCGGCAGCTCGAGTTCCCCGAGGGCCTGGCGTGAAGCACCTCGACGCGATGCTCGCGCAGGGGCGCGTCGACGGGGTGTTCTCGGCCGCCCGCGCCGCCGTCTGGTTCAAGGGCCAGCCGATCTACGAGGGCGGCTCGGCGCCCGCCGACGCCCGGTTCGATCTCGCCTCGGTGACCAAGGTGATGTGCACCACCGCGCTGCTCTGTCGCCTCGCCGAACGCGGAGCCCTCGACCTCGAGGCGCCGCTGCCTGGCGTGCTGCCCGGCGCGCGGGTCGGCGCGACGCTCGCAGACCTCGCGTTTCACCGCTCGGGGTTGCCCGCCTTTCTGCCCCTCTTCGCCAGGGTCACCGAGGAGCACCCGGCGCTCTTTGACGCACCGACGCCCCAGCTCCGAGCGCTGGTGCGCCGCCGGACCGTGCAGCGCGTCCTCGAGGTCGACGTCGAGCGGCCGCCGCGGTCTCAGGCCGTCTACAGCGATCTGGGCTTCATCCTCCTGGGTGAGGCCCTGGCGGCGGTGGCGGGTCGCCCGCTCGACGCGCTCTTCATCGACGAGGTCGCGCGCCCGCTCGGGCTCGGGGCGGCGGGCTTTCGGCGCCTCTCTCTGGCTCTCCCTCCTGACGACGTGGTGCCCACCAACGGCACCCGGCCCCGCGAGCCTGCGCCGGGGCAGGAGTCGATGTGGCAGTGCCCGTCGTGGCCCTCGGTCGTCGGCGAGGTCGATGACGACAACGCGTGGATCATGGACGGCGTCGCCGGCCACGCCGGCCTGTTCGCGACCGCGGCCGAGGTGGCGCGCTTCGGCCAGGCCGTCGCGACCGGTTGGCTCGGGGCCCCCTTCGACTGGCGCCGAGACGACAGCACCCCCGCGAGCACCCGGGCCTTCGGCTTCGACACGCCGTCCGACGACGGCGCCTCGTGTGGTCCGCGCTTTGGCAGGGCCGGCCCCCGCGGCGCCATCGGCCACCTCGGCTTCACCGGCACGAGCCTGTGGATTGACCTCGACCGCCAACTCGTCGTGGCGCTCCTCACCAACCGCGTCATCTCGGGGCGAAAGAACCTGCTGGTGCGCGCGTTTCGCCCGGCATTTCACGAGCGCGTGCTCGACGCCGTCGGGCCCTGACCGTCGCCTGCGTGAGCCGTGGACGATCTGTTCCCGCCGTGATGGAAGGGTGCGCGATGAGCGACCTCGAGAACGGCAACGTGTTGGCGACCATCGACCCCACGTCTGTCAGGCGTGTGCACCTCGTCGGCGTGGGCGGCACCGGCATGGGGAGCTTCGCCGGCATGCTCAAGGCCGCGGGCTACGAGGTGACCGGGAGCGACGAGAACGTGTACCCGCCGATGAGCGACATGCTCCGGGCCTGGGGCATTCCGGCGATGACGCCGTACAAGCCCGAGAACCTCGACGCCGCGCGGCCCGACCTCGTCATCATCGGCAACGTCATTCGTCGCGTGAACGCCGAGGCCACCGCGGCGCGCGAGCGGGGCCTGAAGCAGATGAGCTTTCCGGCAGCGCTCGGGTCCCTCTTCCTCGCGCAGCGCCACGCCGTCGTGGTCGCCGGCACGCACGGGAAGACCACCACCAGCTCGCTGATGGGGCACGTGCTGACGTCGGCCGGTCGCGACCCCACCTTCCTGGTCGGCGGCGTCACGCAGAACTACGCAGGCAACTACCGACTGGGAAGAGGGCCGCACTTCGTCGTCGAAGGCGACGAGTACGACACCGCCTACTTCGACAAGGGCCCCAAGTTCCTCCACTACCAGCCGCGCAGCGTCATCCTCACCAGCATCGAGCTCGATCACGCCGACATCTACCGGGACCTCGCGCACTACGAGTCGAGCTTCGAGAAGCTGATGGCGCTGGTGCCGGGTGACGGTCAGGTGGCGGTGAGCGCCGCGTGGCCGGGCGCCGTTCGGGTCGCGAAGACCGCGAAGGCGCGCGTGACGACCTACGAGGGGCGCGAGGGCTCGGGCGCCGAGGTCGTGCCGACGCAGGTGGTGTTGGGGGCCGAGGGCGCGCGGTTTCAGATCGTCGAGCGCGGCCAGGCGCAGGGTGAGTTCCTCCTGCCGCTGGCCGGGCGGCACAACCTCGAGAACGCGCTCGGGGTGTACGCGTGCGCGCGCGGCCTCGGCCTCTCGCCTGACGAGGTGCGCGCGGGGTTCGCGTCGTTCCAGGGCGTCAAGCGCCGGCAAGAGGTGCGGGGCGAGCCGGCGGGGGTGATGGTCATCGACGACTTCGCGCATCACCCGACGGCGGTGCGTGAGACGATCGCCGCGGTGAGGTCGCGTTGGCCGCGCCGCCCGCTGTGGGCCGTCTTCGAGCCCCGCAGCAACACCAGCCGCCGGAGCCTCCACCAGGCCGAGTACGCCCGGAGCTTCGAGGGCGCGGCCCGGGCGTCGATCAAGATCCCCGAGCGCCACGACAAGATTCCCCCTGGCGAGGAGCTCGACGTGCCCCGCCTCGCCCGCGCGCTCACCGAGGCCGGGGTGCCCACCATCGCGGCCGCGTCGGTCAACGAGCTGGTCGACGAGGTCGGCGCCCAGGCGCGCCGGGGCGACCTCGTGCTGGTGATGAGCAACGGCGGCTTTGGCGGCTTCATCGACGCGCTGCTCACCCGACTCGCTCAACGGCCGGGGTGACGACATGCGCACCGCTTTCCTCTTGAGCCTGTTGGTGGTGACGGGGTGCGTGAGGCTCCCCTCAGCGCCGAGCCTCACCGGCGACGATGGGGCCCGCCTGGGGTTGGTGCCGAGCGGCGGCGCTCAGGCCCCGCTCGAGCTCTCACTCTCGCGGCACCCCGGCGGCGAGGCGTGGCGTCTGGCTGACGACCGCGGCTCCGTCGTGCTGCTCGACGTGTGGGCCACCTGGTGTGATCCCTGTCGTGAGTCGTTGCCCTTCTACGAAGACGTCGCCAGGCAGTTCGGCGCGCGGGGCCTCAAGGTGTACGCCATCAGCGTCGACGCCGACGCGGCGGTGATCGCCCCGTTCCTGAAGGACTTGAAGCTGACGCTCCCGGTGCTCCACGACCCCGAGGCGGCCGTGTCGGGGAGCACGCTCAAGGTGAAGCAGATGCCCACCAGCGTGCTGGTCGATCGTCGCGGCGTCGTGCGGCGCGTGCACGAGGGGCTCAGCGACGACTACTTCCAACAGACGCTCACCGACGTCGAGCGGCTGCTCGCGGAGCCGGCGAAGTGAGCCGCGCGCGCATGCGCGGCGTGGTGGGGCCGTGACGCCGTCGGAGCTGCAGGTCGAGGCCGAGGCCCTCGCGCGCGCCGCGGGTGAGGTGCTGCGGGTGAAGTTCACCCAGGCGCGCACCATCGACTTCAAGGGGCCGGGCAGCTCGAACCTCGTCACTGACGCCGACCGCGCCGCCGAGCGGGTGGTCATCGACGCGCTCCAGCGGCGCTTCCCGAGCCACGGCTTGCTCACCGAGGAGTCTGGAGCCGTCAGCGCCGGCTCGGTGCGGTGGATTCTGGACCCCCTCGACGGCACCACGAACTACGCCCACGGCGTTCCACACTTCTGTGTCTCGCTCGCCGCCGAGGGCCCCTGGGAGGGGCAGCGCCGCGTGCTCGCCGCTGCCGTCTTCGACCCGATGCGTGACGAGCTCTTCGTCGCGGCGCGAGGGCAGGGGGCGGCGCTCAACGGCCAGCGGCTGCAGGTCAGCGCCACCAGCGCGCTCGACCGGGCGCTGCTGTGCACCGGGTTCCCGTACGATCTGCAGCGCTCGCCGGCCGACCCGTTGGGCCTGTTCGACCGGCTCGTCCGCCAGGCGCGCGGCATGCGTCGCATGGGCAGCGCCGCGCTCGAGCTCGCGTACCTGGCCGCGGGGCGCTTCGATGGCTTCTTCGAGTTCGGGCTCAAGCCGTGGGACGTCGCGGCGGGCGCGCTGTTGATCGAAGAGGCGGGCGGGTCGATGGCGTGCCTCGACGGTCAGCCTTGGGACGTGCGCTTCGGCGACGTCGTCGCGGCAGGGCCCGGCCTCTTCGACACCCTTCGCACCCAGTGCCAGGACTTCGTCGCGGCGCGCGGCTTCGTGGTGCGGCCCTACGAGCCGAACGGCGGCTAGAGGAAGCCCTCGGGCACGAAGACGATGTCGCCCGGCTGCAGCACGAAGTTCTTCTCGCTGCCGTTGATGATGTCATCGACCCGCAGCGGCACGCGGGTCTCTCGTCCGTCGATGAGGCGCGTGACGTTGACGCCGTTTCGCGCCGCGGTGCGGTTGAAGCCGCCGGCGGCGCTGACCGCGGCGACGATCGTCATGCCCTCTTCGTAGGGGAACGAGCCCGGCTTCGAGACGTCGCCGAAGACGAAGATGCGCTTGGAGTTGAACTCCTTCACCATCACCGTCACCTGCGGGCGCCGCACATAGCCCTGCTTGAGGCAGGTGTTGATGGCGTCGGCGGCGAGGCTCGGCGTCAGCTCCGTCACCCGAACCTTGCCGCAGAGCGGGAAGTCGATGACGCCCTCGGGCGAGACGCGGAAGATGCCCGAGAGATCGGGCTCCTGGTACACCCGCACCTCGAGGAAGTCGCCGGTGCCCAGCGTGTTCGCGCGCACGCCGCCGTCGACGATCGGCAGGTCCTCTGGGCGCAGCTGCCCACCGAGAGGCCTTGGGGTTCGGCAGGCCGAGAACGCGACCAGGGCGAGACAGGCAACGAACGCGAGGTGACGCATCGGAACGTCAGTACCGGAAGGTCAGTCTCAAGTTCGCTTCATGTCGCACGAAGTTGATGCCCGTCTGGGAGCTCAGCGTCGAGGTGCGGTACCCGAGCCCGTAGGTCGCGCCCACCACGAACCACGAGGTCACCACGAAGGAGGGGCCGGCGTTGAAGGCGATCAGCAGATCGCTTCGTTGGCTGACCGTGCCCATGGGGCCGAAGAAGGTGAAGTAGTCGACCGACGCGGTGCCGTTGAGCGTGAGCCGGTCGCCCATGAAGCCCAGGCGCGCGTTGAGGTACCCGCGATCGTCGGCGAACGTTCCGAAGACGGGCACCGGCATCATGTCGCGCACGTAGCCGACCGCGACCGAGGTGCTCTCGCCGACCAGGTACATGAGCTCGGCCTGCCCAATCGGCGCGGCGCGCTGGGTCGCGGCGAAGTCGTACGCGGCGCCTGCGAGCAGGGTGACCGAGAAGCGAGGCGTCAGCAGGCCCGCGAGCCCCGCCCGGCCCCGGAGGATCTGCGCAGGGAGGTTCGCGGTGGTCGGGGCCCAGTAGGTGCGCAGGTCGAAGTTGGTGTCGAGGACGATGGCGGTCTTCGGCAGGAACTTGTAGCGGCCCCCGAGCGCGAAGTTGAGGTTGCTGTAGTTCATGTTCGACACCAGCGCGGGGTCGCAGGTGATGTCGCCGGCAGGGCAGGTGGTCAGGCCCGTCAAGAGCGGCTCGAAGAACTCGACGCCCCAGGTGATGCGAGGCGTGATCTCGAGCGCCCGGCCGCCCGGGTGAATGGGCGCCGCCACGTAGAGCGCGTTGAAGAGCGAGATGACGCCGATGCCGGCCGAGGGGTTCTGGGTGCGATCGGAGCGGGTGAAGGTGTCGCCGAGATCGAAGGACACCGCGCCGTCACGATTGAAGGACGTCTCGAGCCCCACCATCGCCTGGGGGCGCGACAGGGTCCTCGAGGCGGGAGACAAGAGGCCCGAGAAGATCAGGTACTCGGCGTTCGCGCTGAACTTGACCAGCGTGCTCGGGCTCTCGAGCCCGTACGAGAGGCCGACCCTCGGGGTGAAGACGATCTCAGGGCTCGGAACTCCCTGCCCCTCGAAGTAGCCCACCAGCGAATCGAACCGGCTGTCCACCTCGGCCAGCAGGTGCAGTCGCCCGTCGCCCACCTTGAAGCCCAGCGGGGCAGGCGCCTGCGCGAACGCCGAAGCGGCGCTCAACGCGACGAGCATCAACAGCGCCCCCGACCTCACGCCTGTTCCCCTCCGAGTCATCGGTCAGCGGTCCGTAGCACACCCTTCTGGGTGTCCAAGTAGTTTCAGGTCAGGGCAGCATCACATCGTCGGGCTGGCCGGCGGCGAACGCGTGTCGATGGTGCGGCCGGTCACGGTGACGCGAGAGGGGTCGCCCTTGGGCAGATAGTCAGGCGTCTCGACCTCGATGGTCGCGTTCTCATCGGCGCGGAAGGCGAGCTGGCCCATGCACTGCTCGGCCTCGGCGCGCAGCTGATCGACCTTCGAGCGCGCGATGGTCACCTTGGTGAACTCGTGATCGGCCGCGGTCGATTCACGGCGCGCGATGGCTTCCTGGAGCCCGACGTCGGACTGCTCAGAGATGCGCAGCAGCCCCTTGATCTGGGTGAGCTTCTCGTTCACGCAGGTGAGCTTGACCACATCTTTGGTGTTGCGGGCCTCTTCCAGCTTCTGCAGCACGTCCTTCAGGGCGGCGCGCATCACCGCGACGGAATCGGCGCTGACCCGCAGCTTCTCGTTGTCGGGGACCTTGGAGGCCTCGATCGCCTGGCCTGCCGGCGCGGCCGGCGGTGTGGCCTGCGCGAAGACATAGGTCGCCATGGCTACGACCGCACCGACGATGATCCATCTTGACGACACAGGAACCCCCACCCGGGAGAATCGAAAGAACTGCGGAACCTTAGGGGCCGATTGCATGTAAGTCAATGGAGCGCACCGCGTGGACCTCAATGGGTGCCCGGTGGTGGCACCTCGATTCAGCGGGCCCGCGCGTTTGCCTCTCGAAGCCGGGCAGACAGCATGCGGGCGATGTTGATCACGATGAAGGTGAAGCCGTCGCGGTGGTGCTTGCGGAAGGTCGTCAGATCCTCCGAGGTGAGGTGCAGCAGCTCGCAGGGCGTCCTGGCGCGAACCGTCGCCGACCGGTACTCCTTGTCGATCAGGCTCATCTCTCCGAAGAACTGCTGCGGGCCCAGGGTGGCGATGTGCTCCGACGCCCCGGTCGGGCTTCGGTGGAGCACCTCGACCTCGCCTTGCGCCACCACGTAGATGCTGTCTCCGAGCTGGCCTTCTTCGAAGAGCACCTCACCCGCGAGCACTTCGACCGGACGAGCAAGGGCGGCGATGGCGCGCAGCTCCTCGTCAGACAGCATGTCGAACAGCGACGAGCCTGAGAGCACTCCGACCCTGTCCATCGGGTCAGCCCTCGCCTGCGCGGTGGAGTGGATGCACCCCTGCAGTCTGCCAGCAATCGGCGCCGCGCGCCGGAATCAGGACGCTGGCGAGAACACGAACGGGTACGCGACCGAGACGTCGCTGTCGGGCTTGAAGGGGAACACCCAGCCACGAATGACCGTCTTGATGCAGCTGCCCACCGCGTCGTTTCCGAGCGTGTCCTGCTCGATCTCGATCTCGGCAGCGCGGCCGCCGGTGGTGATGGCGAAGCGCACGACGACCTTCCCCTTGAGGTTGGGGTTTCGCTTGAGCTCCTTCTCGTAGCAGCCCTGGATCGCGCGAATACGGCCCTTCAAGAAGGCGTTGAGCTTGTTGCGATCGATGTCCGCGCTCTCCACCTCTGGCGCGGCGTCTGCGACCTTCCCGCGAATCGCCGCGGGGCCCTTCTCGGTGAGGTCGACCTTGCCGGCGCCCGTGGTGCCGAGCGAGCCGATCTCGGCCGCCGAGCCGGTGCCGCTGCCCTTGGGGCCGCCGGCCGCGAGCGCGTCGGCCGTCGCCATGTTGACGCCGCTGGCGCCCGAGAGCGCGCTGGCCACGTCGCCCACCCCGTTCGAGCTGCCGAGCACGTCGGCGAAGGCGCCGTCACCGGAGCCAGACGCACCGATGATCTTCAGCAGGCCCGCCTTGGCGACCTTCGCCTGCAGCTCTGCCTTCTTCTCGTTGCTGGTGGCGGCCTTCTCCTTCTTCTCTCCCTCGGCGACCTTCTCTTCCTTCTTGTCTTCTTTCTTGTCGTCGCCCTTGGCGACCTCGGGCTTCGGCTCGGGCTTCTTCACCTCGACCGGCATCATGGCCTTCACGAAGCGATCGGGCAGCTCGTCGAGCGACAGCTCCTTCTCTTCGGGAATCGGCTGGCAGGCGATGTAGGTGGCGCCCGAGAAGTGCAGGAACACCGACGCGGCCAGCACCAGGAAGAAGAACTGGTCGATCTGCGAGAGGAAGTTGCCCTTGATGTTGACGGGCAGCTCCTCACGCTTGGGCTCGGGCGCCGGGGTGACGAACTGGAAGAGCACCGACACTTCACCGAGGGCGACGCGGCCCTTCGAGGCGTCGGTGAGCGGCAGCACCAGCGTGTCACCGCGCGACTTGGCGACGCCCTTTTCACGCGCCTGCTGCAGCGTCATCTCGCTGCCGTCGACGGTGACCTTGCCCTCCATGCCGGCCTTGAAGACGAGGGCGTACTGGTTGTTCACCAGCTCGAAGAGCGTGAACGACGAGGGCAGGTTCGAGACCGGCACCACGAGCGTGTTCTTCGCGTCCTGGCCGACGGTGATCGCCACCCGCCGCTTGAAGGTGCGGTCTTCGGTGATCTTCGAGCCCTGAATGAGGGCGATGCGGAGGTTCTTTCCTGGAGCAGGCGCGGTCGCCATGGTGCCCTCTTCGACAACTCGTGCGGCGAGAAGTTCCGCCGCTCAAAACCGTTGATTTTCGAGAAAACGAGGCTGATTCCTAACCCTGAACGACAGCCCCCACAAGGATCAGAACGCTTCTTTGTCGACGCTCTTCTCGACCTTGGGAATGAAGGTCTCGGCGCGGTTGAGCTCGTCGAAGTTCAGCGTCGAGCGCTGCAGAATGTAGAAGGCCTGAGGCTTCTGAATTCGGCCTTCGACGGTGATGGCGTCGAGGCGAATCACCTTCTTCTTCTTGGCTCCGCCGGCAGGCGCCTGCGCGAACGCTGCCGACGCCACCACCACCGCCACGATGAGCCAACGCATAGGGCGCCTCATTTCTCGTCGTCCGAGAGCTTACCGCCTCCCGCGGGCGGTTTGGGAGCAGGGGCGGGCGCGGGCTCGTCGTCCTCTCTGAGCTTGGCGCCGGCGGGCTTCTTCTTCGCCTCGGCCTCTGCCTTCGCGCGGGCCGCTGCCTCGGCCTTCTCGAGCGCGGCCTGGGCCTTGGCGTCGGCGGCCGCCTTCTTCTTCGCCTCGGCGTCGGCTTTGGCCTGGGCCTTGGCGTCCTCGGCGGCCTTCTTCTTGGCCTCGGCTGCTGAGAGCTGCGCGTTCCTGGCGTCCTCTGCAGCCTTCTTCTTGGCGTCGGCCTCTGCCTTCTTCGCGTCCTCTTCAGCCTGCTTCTTCGCGTCGGCCTCAGCCTTCGCCCTGGCCTCAGCCGCGTTCTTCTCGGCCTCGGCAGCGTCGGCCCTGGCCTTGGCCTCGGCCTCGGCCTTGGCGCGCGCCTCTTCTTCGACCTTCTTCTTTTCCTGCTCGACCTTGCGAAGGGCGTCCTTCTTGTCGCGCTCGCGCTTGCGCTCTTCCTTCTCGATGCCCTTGTTGGCGTCCTTGATGTACTGCTCGACGCGGTCGTCCTTGCCGCCCTTGGCCCGGTACTGGTTGAAGTAGTCGATGGCCGTGCGGAAGCGCTGCACTGTGTCGGTGCCCGGCACCTCGGAGTCGAGGTAGGTGATGCCGAGGTTGAAGTAGATGTCGCCGTAGTCCGGGCGCTGCTTCAGCACCTTCTGGTACGTCTCGATCGCCTTGGGCAGCTGCTGCTGCCCGCGATAGGCCGACGCCAGGTTGACGTAGGCGAGGGTGAACTCGGGCGCGGCTGCCACGGCGGCCTCGAGCTCGCGCGTGGCGCCTTCGTAGTCCTGGTTCTCGATGAGGACCGCGCCGAAGGCGTTGCGGGCCTCGGCGAAGTCAGGCTGGAGCTGCGAGGCGAGCCGAAACGACTCGACGGCCTGGGGCCGCTGCTTGAGCTTCAGGTAGGCGAGGCCCAGGTAGTACTGGGTGGTGGCCTCTTCGCGATCGACGTCGCGGGCGTTCTCGAGCACCAGCCGCGCGAGTTCGACCTTGCCCTCCTTCAGGTAGACCTGCGCCAGGAGCTGCATGGCGCGCACGTTTCGCTCGTCGGCCTTGAGCACCTTCTTGGCCTCGGCAGCGGCCGCCTCGAGCTTGTTCTGCTGGAGCTGGGCGTAGACGAGCGCGATTCGTGGCCCGAGCGCGGCCGGGTTCTGCGCGATGGTGGAGCGCAGCTCGCCGTCGATCTGCGGGCAGCGGCGCGCGCGGCAGGCCAGGCGGGCCAGCCGGTCCCAGGCGGCGTCCTGGGCGGGGTTGAGGCCCAGGGCGCGGCGGTACGACTTCTCGGCCCCCTCGAGGTCACCCTTCCGCTCGGCGATGAGGCCGAGGTTGGTCCACGCGTGATCCGCCTGCGCGTTTCGATCGAGCACCTCTCGAAAGCCGCGCTCGGCGCGCTCGACGTCACCCTTGCGCAGCGCCTCGGCGGCGTCTTTGAAGCGCGCCGCGGAGTCGGCATCGAACTTCGGCTTTGGCGGGGGCGCGGGCTCGGCGACGGGCGCGGGCCCACCAGTCGCGGGCTGCTCGGCGCGTGGCGGCTGCGCCGCGGGTGAAGGCTCGGCCACCGGCGTGGGGGCCGGCCGCTCGGGGACCTCGGGGGTCTCGGCCGGAGCCGTGGTGGGGTCGGTCTCGGCCTTCTTCTCGGGGGTGGTCGCGCACGCAACCGCGAGGGCGAGGGCCGACGTCACCAGCAGCAGGCGAAGGGGGAGGGCGCTCACTTCTCGTCCTCCGTCTTGAGCTTCTGCACGGCCGCCCGTTCCTTCTCACCGTCGATGGTGCCGACCGCGCCGTCCGAGAAGGTGCCGTCGCCTTCGATGACGACCTTGGGCTCCTTGAGCACCGGGTACTCCTTGGGGCGGAAGCGGTTGAGCGACTCGAGCGTCTTCTTGGTCCACTCGTTCGAGATGCGCGCCTTGCGGGCTTCGGCGATGGTGGCGGCGTAGTTCTCGACGGCCTTGTCCTCGAGCGCGACGGTCTGGGCTGCCAGCGAGTCCTGGTAGATGACGACGGCTTCGTCGCCCAGGCGCTTGACCTCGGGGGGCACCGGCGTCTCGAGCACCGCCTGCGCGAACCGCTCGAGCGCGTAGCCCTTGCGGTAGAAGGCGGCGAGCGTCCACTCCACGCGCTTGTACTTGACCACCAGGTCGTAGGTCGCGTTGACCTTCTTGACCGACTCCTTCTTGTTCTTGAGCGAGTTCTCCAGGGCCTTGCCCGAGCCGCCGATCTTCATGCGGTCGAACTCGCGCAGCACCACCTCGGCGAGCTGGAACCGGCTGTAGGCCGCGGCCTCGGCGGCGATGGGCGACGTCTCGGGCTTGAGGCCGCGGCGATCGAACTCGTCTGCGGCGGCCTCCCAGGCCTTGCGGGCGTCGTTGTCGCGGTTGAGCTTCTCGAACGCGTCGCCGATGCGCTTCTTGGCGTCGACCACCAGCTCGGTCTGCTTGGTGTCCTTCGAGAACTTCTGCACGAACTCGTTGAGCGCGCCGATCGCCTTGTTCCAGTCGCTCTGCTTCTCGTAGATGAGCGCGGCGCGGAACTGGTTCTTCGGGGCCTCTTCGCTCTTGGGGTAGGTGTCGGCGAAGCGCAGGTACGCCGCGGCGGCTTCGTTGTACCGCTGGAGCGCCTCGAGGAGCCGCGCGGTGTTGAAGAGCGCGTTCTCGCGGTCCTTCGCCTGCGGGTAGTCCTTCACCAGCTTCTGGTACTTCTCGATGGCCTTGTCGTAGTCGTACGACTTCTCGGCGTTGACCGCGACGCGGAAGAGGGCGGAGTCGGCGAGCTTGGAGTTCGGGTACTCGCTGAAGATGCGCTCGTAGAGGCGCAAGGCCGAGTCGAAGCGCTGCACGTTCTCGTAGCAGACGGCGGCGTTGTTCAGCGCCTTGTCGGCGAACTCGTGCTTGGGCTCGGCCTGGACCAGCTCGATGTACTTCTTGGCGGCCTGGTCGTACTCGCCCTTGGCCATCAGCTCCTCGGCCAGCTTGAACTTGCCGCCGAGCTCGAACTTGGTGAGCTGCGCGAAGAGATCGCTCTTGGGGTCGATGACGTCTTTGTTCTCGCGCAGCCTGGCCGCGACCTCTTCGACCTTCGCGTAGTTCTTGTCGATCAGGTACGACTCGACGATCAGGTTGACGGCGTACTTCGCGACCTCCGACTTGGGGAAGGTGGCGATGATCGCCTCGAAGCGCTTGCGGGCCTCGTCGAACTGGTTGTGCGTGTAGAAGATCTCGGCGGCGCGGTACGCGATGCCGGGGGCCTTCTCGTCGCCCGCCTTCACCCGGGCGATGAACTTGTCGGAGTTGTCGACGTACTGGGTCTCGGTCGTGGTGAGCGCGATGGGCGTGGGCACCTCACCCTCGGGCCGGTCCTTCGAGATCAGCACCTTGAGGGCAGGCGTCTGGCCATTCTTGATCTCGAAGTCGAGCTGCTTCTGCCACGCGAGCACCGCGGAGTAGGCGGCGTCGTTGAGGTACTTCACGTCCTGGCTCGAGTCGCGAACCGCGGCGTAGTGCTTCGCGGCCTCGGCGAACTGGAACGAGTTGTAGAGGCACTCGGCCCAGTAGTACTCCATCTCGTAGGCGTTCTTGGAGCGCGGGAAGCGGCCCAGGTACGACTGGTAGGCCTTCGCGGCGGTCTCGAACGCCGACTTGGCCAGCTCGAACTTCTGCTCCTGCTTGTACGCGAGCGCCTGCTGGTGGTGGTAGATCGCGGTGCGGTAGAGGCTCTTCTCGGCCAGGTCTCCAGCGGCCTGCACGACGTCGGGGTCGCGCTTCCACTTCTCGTGCCACGGCGTGCCCGGCACGAACATGTTGGCCAGCTTCGACGACTCGTCGAAGGCCTCCTCGAGCTTCCGGTCGCGCTCGTAGGCCTGGACGATGCGCTGCTGAATCGCGGGGGCCTCCTTGTTCAGCGGGTCGCGCTGGAGCACCAGGCGGTAGGCCTCGATGGCCTCGGGGTGCTTGGTCTGGTCGAAGTAGACGTCGGCCATGCGCCGGTAGATCTCAGCCTCGTAGGGCCGCCCGCCGAGCCTGGCGAACATCTCCTGCGCCTTGGCCAGCGAGCCCCACTTCTCGTCGACGAAGCTGATGGCGGTGTACTGGAGCGCCTCGGTGCGCAGGTCGCCGCCCACCTCTTCGTCGCCCTTCTTCTTCGCCTCGGCCTGGTAGTAGTCGGCGAGGGCAAAGAACCGCGCGACCGAGTCGTCGAAGCGGTCCATGCGGTAGTAGGTCCACCCGAGCTTGTAGAGGGCCTTGTCGTAGAGCGGGTGCGAGGTGTCGGCGATGGCGTGCTCGTAGGCGTCAGCCGCCTTGTTCAGCGCCTCGGGGTCGTCGTAGGCGTCGAAGTAGTACTCACCCAGGCGCACCCAGGCCTCGGTCGTGAACTTCGACTTCGGGTACGCGGCGATCAGCTCGAGGTAGGCCGCCTTCGCGCTCTCGAACTTCTCCTGCTTCTCTTCGCAATAGCCGAGCAGGTAGTACGACGCGTCGTTCAACTTGTAGGCGGGGAAGTCCTTGATGAGGCGCTGGTAGAGCGCGATCGACTTCGCGAAGTCGACGTGCGGCTCGGGGGGCAGCGTCGGGTTCTTCTCGGGGTCGAGCTTCTTGAGGCTCTCTTCGTAGTCGCGCATCGCGATGGTGTGGTCGTCTGACGAGCGCTCGTAATAGAGCTCGGCGAGCCGGAACATCACGTCGGGCGTGTAGCGGGCGTCGTTCGGGTAGCGGGTGAGGAACTCCTCGAACGCCGAGATGGCGTCGAGGCGCTCCTTGCGCTCGAGGACCTCGAGGTCGCGAATGGCCTTCTCGTACGAGTTGGCGAGCGTGCTCCGCTTCTCCTCGTACTTCTTCTCGATGAGGAGCTGGACCTCGCGCTTGAACTCGCGCGACTCCTCTTCGTACGTCGCGAGCGCCTGGCTCACCTCTTCGAGGAGGCGCTTCTGCTCGGGCGTGCGCCCCATGCCCTCGTAGTAGCGGGTCGCGGGTTTGGCGGGCGCGGGCGGGGCGTCGGCCTTCGTCTCGGCCGACGGCATCTGCGGCCCGGTCACGCCGGCGTCGACCGCCACGCCAGCGTCGGCCTTCTTGTCGGTCTTCTTCGCCTGGGCGAGGGCTCCGCCCGCGACGAGCACGCAGCACAGCGACCAGCGGAGCAGCGAGGCCGTCTTCACGGTCAATCCACGTCCTTCAGGACATCTTTGAACTCGTCTTCCAGCTGCTTGAGCTCACGGTCCTTGGCGGCCGACTTCTTCTGGATCTCAGAGGTCTTGTCCTGCTTGCGCTGGAACGAGACGTCGACGACGCCGACGTCGGCCTTGAGCACCAGGTCGTAGAAGCTCTTCTGCACCCGACGGAAGCTGTCGAAGGCGATGCGGCCGACCAGGTTGCGCGTCTCGCCGGTGATGGCGTCGGTGTCTTTCGAGAAGCCCTCGAGCAGGGTGGCCTCGGCCAGCACCTGCTCGCGCAGCTTCTGGGCGCGGCGCTCCACCCGCTCGCGAATGGTGCCCTTGGCGCGGTTCACGCGATCCTTCAGCGCGTCGGCGTCGGCGCGCACCACGTCGATGCGCCCCAGCAGCCTGCGGTTCTCGTCGGGCAGCCCGGCGCGGAGCTGGTTGTAGATGACCCGCTCCTGGTCGAGCACGCCTGCGTACTGCTTGCGCAGGGCGTCTTCTCCGCTGACGGCCTTGTCGGCGTTGTTGCGCTCGCCCGCGAGGCGCTTTCGCAGATCGTCGATCTCGGCCAGCGTGGCGTCGATGCCGTTCTGCTCGTTGGTGACGCGCTCGAGGAAGGCCTTCTCGTCGTCAGCGGCGGTCTTGTTGCCCTTGCGCTGCGCCCGCGTGTCGTCGACGTACTTGCGCACCGCGACCAGCTGCGCGGCCTGCGACTGCGCCTCGATGCTGAGCTGAAAGGCCTGCTTCTCGAGCGCGTCGATGGCGGCCTGAATGCGGGCGCGGCGCTCGGCGATCTCGCCGGTCGTCGTCGGGAGCGTCTCGATGCGGGCCTTGAGGGCCTTCTCGTCGGCGCGCGCCGCGTCGAGCTGCTGCTGCTGCTCTGGCGTGAGCTTGGTGCCCACCAGCTCACCCTCGATGGCCGTCAGCGCTTCTTCGGCGCGCGTGATGATGGTCTCGACGGCGCCGGCCCGGCTGTACCCCTCTTGCAGCAGGGGGAACGAGTCGACCCCGCGCTCGTCGAGCGACTTGAGGATTCGGGTGGCGATGTCACGCGAGTCGGCGAGGCCCTTTCGGCTCTCGTCGAGCGCGTTGGTGATCGACACCGCGTCGGCGACGTCGTTGCGGGTGCTGGCCCACTTCAGCGCCGCCGGCGGCAACAGCTTCGTCACGTCGAGCGACTTCTCGTTACGCGCCAACAGCTCGTCGAAGTAGGCGACCGGGTCTTTGTTCACCGTGAGCAGGGCGTCGATCTCGTCGCGCACCGGCGCGTACTCGTTGATGACGCCGTTGTAGGTGTCGAGGGCCTGCTCGTAGCTCTGCAGCTTCTGGAGCAGCGTGCCCTGGAGGATCTTCGCCTCGGGGGCGAGCACGGAGTTCTCGGCGACCAGCAGCAGCACCTCGGTCGCGTCCTTCGCCTTGCGCAGCTCGCCCTTGCGCACGTAGCACCAGGCGATCTCGTAGAGCGAGTCGGGGAAGTTCTCGGACAGCTGCGAGACGCGCGAGTAGTGCTCGACCGCTTCGTCGTACTTCCCGACCTCGAAGTAGACGCGGCCCAGCGACATCTCGGCGAGCTCCTGCACCTTGCGGTCGCGCGCGTCGCGGGCCGTCATCTGGGTGACCTGGGTGAACGCCTCGATGGCCTTGTCCCAGGTCTTGAGGCGCACGTGGCCCACGCCCATGAAGTAGATGCTCTGCAGCCGCAGCGGGCCGCCGGCTTCGCGCGCCAGGCCGTCGAACACCTGCAGCGCCTTGGGCACCCGCTCCTCGACCGGCAGGTCTTCGCGGCGGAAGAGCCACTTGCCGTAGACGTACGAGAGCTCGGCAGGCAGCGCGCCGCCCGACAGCCCGCGGGCCTGGGTGATGTAGTCGTCGACGCCCACGAAGAAGTTGAGGCGGCCGGCGATCTCGAGGTACCGCGCGAGCGCCTCTTTGTAGTACTTGCCGCGCAGGTCGAGCAGCTGGCGCAGGTACAGCCGCGCTCCCAGGAAGTTCTTCAGCTCGTAGAGCGAGTCGGCCAGGTAGTAGAGCGCGTCGACGTAGCGGGGCGTCTTCTGGAAGTCCTTGTTGGCGACCAGATCGTAGAAGAGCACCGAGGCCGTGGCGTAGTCGCCCAGCAGCTTGCGGATCTCGGCGTCAGAGAACCGCTGGAGCAGCGCGGCTTCGTCGGTGGGCTCGCTGACCAGGGTGTACTGGCGCTCCACCAGCTCCACGTCGTTGGCGGCCTTCTTCACCAGCGCGGCGGCGGTCTCGGTGCGGGCGGTCAGGTCGGTCAGCGAGGCCTGCGCCCACCCGAGCTGGGCGCCCAGCAGCGCGTAGCAGCACACCGCCCGCGTCAGCGGGGAGACAGCCACCACGGCCCTGGATGAGGCCCGACGCACGAGGGAAGTCCTTCGTCGCTTACTGCGGGTTGGTTGCCGCACCAGGCGCTGACTGATCACCGGAGCTGGCGTTGGAGCCGGCCTGCTCCTTGGTGCTGCTGATGTCGTAGCGGATACCGGGCTTGTCCTTCATCTCGGCGGTGATGCCGCCCTTCTCGAACCCCACCACCTTCACCGTGGTGATCTTCCCGCCCTCGGCGGTGAACGTCTGGTTCGACTGGAGCTTGAACTTGTAGCCCTCGGCGTAGCTGAAGACGCCGCCGGCGCCGCGGTAGACCATGCGCACGGCGATCTGGTGGTTGCCGGGCACGATGCGGCCGTTGAAGATCTCGAACTCTTCGCGCTTGTTGAGATCGTCGTTGGTGTCGACCTTGGTGAAGATCGGCGCGCCGTCGAGCGCGTAGGCCACCGACTCGAGCACGAACTGCGGGCTCATCTCTTTGCGGTGGTAGATGATGGCGCGCGCGCCCTGCGAGATGTCGCCGCCCAGCACCGTCTCTTGCAGCAGCAGCAAGCGGGCCTTGGTGCGGAAGATCTTCTCTTTCAGGTCGACGACCTGCTCCTCGAGCTGCTTGACGCGCGTCTGAAACGCCTCGTCAGCGGTCTGGGGTGCGGGTGCGGCGGCAGCGGAGCCAGCAGATTCGGGTGAAGGAGCAGCTCCCCCCGGAGCCGGCGTCTGCGCGAGGGCGGGTGCGAGGCAGACGAGCGCCGCAGCCAGCCCGACGAGACGGCGAGAGATCATTGGCCACCCTTCTTCAGCTCGGTGAGGACCAGCTTTGCCACACCCTTGAGGGTGTCGAAGACGCCCACGCCGGTCGGCGCGACGGCCTGGTGATCTTGAACGTTGCGCGGGTTGAGCACCTTGCGGAGCTCGTCCACGCCCACCGCGTTCGGCAGGTCGCGCTTGTTGTACTGGATGACGAAGGGGATCTTGTTGAGATCGTACCCCTGCTCCGCGAGGTTGATGCGGAGGTTCTCCATCGACTCGATGTTGGCCTCCATGCGCTCGACCTGGCTGTCGGCGACGAAGACCACCCCATCGACGCCCTTCAAGATGAGCTTGCGCGAGGCGTCGTAGAAGACCTGGCCCGGCACCGTGTACAGGTGGAAGCGCGTCTTGAAGCCGCGAATCTCACCCAGCGACAGCGGCAGGAAGTCGAAGAAGAGCGTGCGATCAGTCTCGGTCGAGAGCGAGATCAGCTTGCCCTTCGTCTCGGGATTGGTCTTGTTGTAGATGTACTGCAGGTTCGTCGTCTTCCCGCACAGACCCGGGCCGTAGTAGACGATCTTGCAGTTAATCTCGCGGCTTGAGTAGTTGATGAAGGACATTTTGGCGGGCCCGCTTACTCGCTGAACAGGTTGTCGATGTCGGCATCGGAGATCTCCGCGAACGGAGACCCTGCGCCGGGGGCTGCTGAGCGTGCCGTCAGCGCCACGAAGATCTTCTCGAGCTCGTCAGAGGCCTTCTTGATGCGCAAGCGCACCAGGCCCAGCGAGGTGCGGTTGTCGAAGATGACCACCAGCACGACCCTGCCGCCGACGAGGGTCATGTAGAGCGAGTCTTTGGCGCCCTCATGAAACTGGTTGGGGAACTCGTTCTCGCCGATGAGCTTGGCGAGGCCGCCCATGGCCGCCACGTTGCCCGCGGTGAGCGACGCCAGCGACGTGGTGTCGATGTTGTTCGTCTGGCCGGCCGCCGCGATGAGCTGACCGTTCTTGTCGACGAGGAAGACCACCTTCGCGTTGGCGTCCTTGGTCAAGCGATCGCACACCGCGTTGATTCGGTGAAATTCCTCTTCGTACATCACGAGCTGCGAAGCCATGAGGTCGAAGCTCTCCTAAGGGGGAGAAAAAGACGTTGTGGATCTACCAGACGGCAACCGGCGTTTCACGCTTTATCCCCGCGAAAGGGCTCGGGGTCCACCATTCAATCGCGCCGTGTCGTCAGGCACTTACAGCTCGCGACGAGAGGAGAGCGCCCGCGCGAGCGTCGCCTGGTCGGCGTACTCGAGGTCTCCTCCCATGGGGATCCCCTGGGCCAGGCGCGAGACCTTCAGGCCCATCGGTTTGAGCAGGCGCGTCAGGTACAGCGCGGTGGCTTCACCTTCGACGTCGGGGTTGGTGGCCACGATGATCTCTTCGACGGCGGCGGCCTGGAGGCGGGTGAGGAGCTCCTTGATGCGCAGCTGCTCGGGGCCGATGCCTTCGAGGGGCGAGAGCACGCCGTGCAGCACGTGGTAGCGGCCCCTGAACTCGCGGGTGCGCTCGATGGCCATCTCGTCCGAGATGCCCTCCACCACGCAGAGGAGGCGGTCTTCGCGGCGCCCGTCGGTGCAGAACCCGCAGCGCGACGCCTCGGGCCCGTCGTGCAGGCTGAAACACACGGGGCACAGCTTGACGCGATCGACGACCTCGACCAGCGCGTTCGACAGGCCGCGGGCCAGGTCGGGGGTGCGCAGCAGATGGAACGCCAGGCGCTGCGCGGTCTTCTCACCGACGCCGGGCAGGCGGGCGAGCTGGGCCACCAGTCTGTTGATCGCGTCGGGGGTCATCGAGCCGCCGCTCAGGTGATTCCGGGGATCTTGATGCCGCCCGAGACCTTCGCGAGCTCCTTGGCCTGGTGGTCCTTGCTCTGCACCAGCGCCGCGTTCACCGCCGCGGTGACCAGGTCTTCGAGCATCGCGAGATCTTCGGTGGCCTTCTGATCGATCTTGATGCTCTTGATCTCCTGCGTCGCGGTGGCGACCACCGTCACGAGCCCATCGCCGGCCTTGCCCTCCACCGTCTCGGTGGCGAGCTCCTGCTTCCGCTTCTCGATCTTCTCGGTCAGCTTGTTCGCCTGACGGATGAAGTAGTTGAGATCGACTCCGGGCATGAACGACTCCAGGTGGGGTGAGGCGAGGTGGCGTAGCGGATTCGCGAGGTCCTGAACAGGCGTCACTCGTCGTCGGCGCCGCTGGGCGCGGTGGGCAGGAGCGTGGGCGCTTCGCGAACCGGCTCGAGGTACTGCACGTGCTCGACGGTGCCCCCGAGAATGCGCAGCACGCTCCTGATCGCGGGGTGGTGCGAGACGCGCGCGTCGATGGCGCTGTGGCGGGCGGCGGTCTCTTTGGCCTCGTCCTCGGCGATGCTCGGCGCGGCGCCCTTGAGGGCCTGGGCCGTGTTGTCCTCGGCGACGCGGGTGGGCCGCCCGAAGTGCTTCGAGAGCTCGTCTTCGATGAGCTGCCTCGACATGCCGAACACCGTGGTGCGGTGAAAGGCGGCGTCGGCGGGGAAGGCCATGCGCACCGTGCCGGGCTCCATGTCGACGAAGCGGCCGTGGCTGAGCGACTTGCCGTGCCGAGGCGACGCGGCGCGAACGGCCTCGACCGCCGCCTTCCATTGGTCGAGCTGGCTGGCAGAGGGCGCGGTGGGCGCCGGCGACGGAGGGGGGCCCTGGGCGATCGCGCTCGGGCTCGTGGCGCGGACGGGCGAGGTGCCCTGGGGGCTCGAGCTCGGAGGCGGCGCGCCCGGGCTCGTGGTGCGGACGGTCGAGGTCCCCTGGGTGGTCGAGCCGGGAGGCGGCGCGCTCGGGCTCGTGGTGCGGACGGTCGAGCTTCCCTGGATGACCGAGCTGGGAGGCGGCGCGGCCGGGGTCGTCGGGTTGCTCGAGGTGGTGCCGGGGGCCGCCGCGTTGATCGTCACCGTGCTGGGCGCGCCCGCCGGCGTGCCGTCGGGCAGGCACTCGCCCGACGCGCACCCCTCGGCGCTGCCCTCAGGAGCGAAGAGCTTCTCGTCGGCTTCGTCGGGCACCTCGACGGGGTCGACGGCCCTGGGCGCGAGCGTGCGGTTGACGAGACGGACCTCGGGCGGCGGGGAAGCCGCAGCCGTCCCCTCCGCGCTCAGGGGCTCAGCGGGGGGCGGCGCGCTCCGGGCGGCGCCCGTGGGCGATGGGGGCCCACCGGCGGCCGAGCTTCCAGTCGTTGGCCGCGCAGGCTCAGGCGCGAAAGGGGGCGGAAGGGGGGCGACCTCCGGACGCCCCGGTGCCCGACGCGCTCTGCCCCGACGCGAGCCGCTCGACCCGGCTGATCAGCTCGGGGATCGACGCGGCCGGCGCCAGGTGGAGCGCCTTCAGCAAGATCATCTCGAGCGCGAGCTTGGGCTGCGCGGCGCGCGCGATCTCCCAGACGCCCGAGTGCACCACGTCGAAGAGGCGGGCCAGTTGCGCGGCGTCGGCGTCGCGGGCGAGCGAGGTGACGGCCTCCCGATCGGTGTCGGCGAGCTCCTCGGGCGCGGCGCCGGTGGCCTTGGCGACGAAGAGGTGTCGCAGCCACCACGCGAGCTCTTCGGCGAGCCGGCGCAGATCGACGCCGCGGTTCCACACCTCTTCGGTGTGCTTGAGCACCGTCGCCGCGTCGCGGGTCACCAGGGCCCGGGCCAGGCTGTTGACCAGCGTGCGATCGATGGTGCCCAGCGCCTCGGCGACGTCGGCGTCTTTCGGCTCGTTGCCGCAGGCGCTCAGCACCTGATCGAGGAGCGAGAGCGCGTCGCGCATGCCGCCCTCTGACTGGCGCACGATCAGCGACAGCGCCGACTCCGAGATGGTCACCTTCTCGAGCGCCGAGATCTCTTTCAGGCGCTTGAGCATCGCGGCCTGCGAGATGCGGCGGAAGTTGTGGCGCTGGCAGCGCGAGAGGATGGTGTCGGGGAGCTTGTGGGCCTCGGTGGTCGCGAAGATGAACTTCACGTGGCCGGGCGGCTCTTCGAGCGTCTTGAGCAGGGCGTTGAAGGCCGGGCCCGAGAGCATGTGCACTTCGTCGATGATGTAGATCTTGAAGCGGTCGCGCTGCGGTTGGTACTTCGCGTTCTCGCGGATCTCGCGAACGTTCTCGACGCCGTTGTTCGAGGCGCCGTCGATCTCCTGCACGTCGGTGCTGATGCCGTCGCGGATCTCGGTGCACGCGCGGCAGGTGCCGCACGGCGTCGAGGTGGGGCCGCCCTCGCAGTTGAGCGCGCGGGCCAGCAGGCGCGCCGCCGTCGTCTTCCCGACGCCGCGCGGCCCCGCGAACAGGTAGGCGTGCGCGACGCGATCGAGCTTGATGGCGTTCTCGACGGTGCGGACGACGTGCTCCTGGCCCGTCATCGCTTCGAACGCCTGCGGCCGGTACTTCCGTGCGAGGACCGTGTAGCTCATGGCGCGCGGGTCTACTCCGAACTCGCGCGTGAGTGCATTCCGATGATCAGCGCGTCGCGTACAGGTAGGCGAAGCACATCTCGTCGGTGGTGGCCTCGCCCCAACGAATCATGCGGCTGGTGGGGTTGTCCCAGGTGCAGGTCATGGTGACGGCCCCGTTGCCCGGCAGGGTGAACGGCTGCGGCCGGAAGTACTGCTGCTGCCAGTGGAAGTCCCACCGGGGAATGTTGACGAGGCAGGTGTTCGCGGGCCCGCTGATGCGAATGCTCTTCCCGAGGGTGTGCATGTGCGGCATCAGCCCGTAGATCTTGATCGGCAGCACCTGCGTCGGGTTGTCGAAGCTCTCGCTGTAGGTGTAGTCCGTCGCGTTGGGCGGAATCGCGAAGCCGTTGGCGACGAGCGGGAGCAGGTACGCGGCCGTCACGGCGGTCCCCTGAGGCGAGTACATGAGGCGAACGCTCGTCTGGTCGGGCACGCGCGGGGTGCTGTTGGTGTTGTAGTGAATCTGCATCGCGAGGCCCTGGCTCGCGGTGAGCTGAATGCCGGTGCCCGCGGGGTAGATGACGGCGCCGGTGCCGGGGGCCCAGGCGCCGATGGGGCCGGGGCTCGTCAAGCCCGAGTCGCCGAAGCACGTCCACCCGGGGCCGGCCTCGTTCATGTCCCTGGTGCGCGCGGCGTTGCGGTCGACGATGTAGATGATGACGTGGTGCACCTCGGCGGCGACGCCCGGCGCGATGTCGTAGCCGATGACCGAGCGGCTGCCGGTGAGCGCGGGGTCGACGAGGAAGCAGCGGTAGTCATCGGAGCGCGTCGCCGACGGCGTGTAGGCCTCGGCCATGGTGAGGGTGGCGTCGA
Source organism: Myxococcus sp. (assembly GCA_014879945.1). GTDB lineage: Bacteria > Myxococcota > Myxococcia > Myxococcales > Myxococcaceae > Xiheimicrobium. The sequence goes on along the minus strand of JACSRE010000246.1, from coordinate 2,074 downwards.
CGCGGGGCAGCTGGCCGACCGGGCCCGGAGGCATCGGGGCGTCGGCGGCGTTTCCTTCGGGCGCGCCCTGGTCGGCCCACTGCGAGATGACGTCGATCTGCGCCTGGGTGAGGGTGCGGTCGCCGACGAACGGGCCACCGCAGCTCGGGTCCGGCATCCACGGCGGCATGCGCCTGGCGACGACGGCGCTCTTCATCGCGGCGGCCATCGGCATCGCCTGCGCGTAGGTCTCGAGGGCAAAGGGGCCGACGCCGCCGGCGCGGTGACAGCCGGTGCAGCTGACCTGGGTGATGGGGAGCACGTCCTTGTACCAAGTGGTCGCGGTGCCGCCGCCCGTCGCCGAGCCGCCGCCGGTGGAGGTCGTGCCGCCTCCCGTCGAGGCCGTGCCGCCGCCAGTGGCCGTGCCGCCGCCGGTGCTGGTGTCGTTGGAGCAGGCGCCGGCCACGCACTGCTGGGCTGTCGCGCAGCTGGTGCACGCCTGGCCGCTGCTGCCGCAGGCCTGCGTGGTGTTGCCGAGCTCACAGCGACCGCTCGTGCTGCAGCAGCCGGTTGGACAGCTGGTGGCGTCGCAGGTGGCGCGAGCGCTGCCACAGGACGCAGAGAGAGAGAGTGCCGCGACGAGCGCGAGCGAGCGGGGGATGGACATGTCAGCGACTCCAGGTGCAACCGGCCGTGCGGGCCGCACCAAAGCGAACTTGTGGGCCCGCGCGCAACCGGTCTGGTGGAAAGCGAGCAGCGCGGCCTCGTGGGGTGCCGACCTGGCGGCGTCAGGCCTTCGCTGCCGCGCGACGGCCGACCAGCTCGCGGTGAATCAGGTACGCGAGCACCCCGATGCTGCCGAGGGTGGCGGTGGCGACGATGTACGGCCAGGCGGCGATCTGGCGCGCCTTCGCGTCGTGACGCAGCCACGTCCACGCGACGAAGAAGGCCAGGAAGAGGTCGACCAGCATCTGCGCGGCCCACGGCTCGCGCGCCGCGAGGGTGAGGAAGCCGATGGGGCCGTGCGCGAGCGCGATGGTGCTCGACCAGAGGGTGAAGGCGAGGAAGACGACGACGAGGACGGCGAGGCGCATGGGCGGCTCCGGTGGGGGTGGTGCAGCACGCGCACCATGAGGGCGCCGCGTCTGGAGCGCCATGACGTGCGAGGTCATGGGCGGGCGGCGGAGGGCCGGTAGAGTGGCCGAATGCATGACGGCTTCGGCGGGCTCCTCAAGCGGTGGCGAACGACGCGGCGGCTCTCGCAGGAGCAGCTCGCCCACGACGCCGAGATCTCGACGCGGCACCTCAGCTACCTCGAGACGGGCAAGTCGAAGCCCAGCCGCGAGATGGTGCTGCTGTTGGCGAGCGCGCTGGAGCTCGAGCTGCGGGAGCGCAACACGATGCTGTCGAGCGCGGGCTTCGCGGCGGTGTACACGGCGAGCGCGCTCGAGAGCCTCGAGCTGGCGCCAGTGCGTCGGGCGATCGAGCTCATCCTCGACAAGCAGGAGCCGTACGGCGCCGTCGTCGTCGATCGCGTGTGGAACGTGCTCCGAATCAACGAAGGCGCGGGCCGGTTGTTGACGCGCTTTCTGCCAGAGGCCGCCGAGGCGCCCGAGCTGGCCGCGAACATCGTGAAGTCGTCGCTCGACCCGAAGGGGCTGCGCCCGTGGATCGTGAACTGGGTCGAGGTGGCGACGTTCGCGCTCGAGCGAATCGAGCGTGAGTGCGCGACGTACCCGACCGACGAGGCGCGGCTGTCGCTGCGAGCCGAGGTGCGCTCGTTTCCCGGCGTCGAGGTGCTGCGGCCGTTCGACGCAGGGCGCGCCGGTGATCCGGTCTCGCTGGTGCACCTCAAGCGTGGGGACGACGAGGCGCGGCTGTTCACGATGATCACCACCATCGGCACGCCGCTCGACGTGACCGCGCAGGAGCTCGCCATCGAGACGTACTTCCCGGCCGACGAGGCGACGGAGCGGTGGACGCGGTCGCTCATCTGAACCCCAGCGGAGCGGCCCCGTAGCCGGAGGCGGAGCGGGGCTCGCAGCGGAGCGAATGAACCAGCGGAGCGGGGCTCGCAGCGGAGCGAATGAACCAG
>JACSRE010000031.1 GCA_014879945.1 Myxococcus sp. | reverse complement strand
AGCCGACGCCGGTTCATCGAGCCGCCGCCGCGGCACCGAACCGACGCCGCGTCATCGAGCCGACGCCGCTTCACCGAGCCGACGCCGCTTCACCGCGTTGACACGGCGCGCGCTGACGACCGGCGTCGCCAGGCCGCGAGCGCGAGCATCAGCAGGGAAAGCTCGGCGCCGCTAGACGACGAGCAGCCGCACCCGCCGCCGCCCAGAGTGACCCCATCACCTGCGTCCGCGCCCATCAGGCCCGCGTCCATCGCCACAGGTCCGCCCGCGTCGGGCGCTCCGGCGTCGTTCATCGAGCCGGCGTCGGCGTGCATCGAGCCCGCGTCGCGCTCCCCTGCGTCTTCAGCGCCTGCATCGGGCTCGCCTGCATCGGGCTCGCCTGCATCGGGCTCGCCCGCATCGGACTCGCCCGCATCGACAATTCCCGCATCGTCCAGCCCTGCGTCGGCGAGCCCCGCGTCCATGGGGTCCGGCCCACCGTCGACCCCGCCATCGGGGAAGCAGACGCCTGCATCAGGAGGCGCGCCCGGCACGCAGCGCCCAACGCCATCACACGTCTCTTCACCGTTGCAGAAGACACCGTCGCTGCAGCTGGTGCCCGCGGCCTGCGCGACCAGGTCACACGCGCCGCTGAGCGGGCTGCAGACGTTCGCGAAGCAGGGCGTCGTGCTGGCAGGGCACGAGACCGGCGTGCCCGGCTGACACACCCCCATCGCGTCACACGTCTCGGCGCCGTTGCAGCGCGTTCCGTCGGCGCACGAGGTGCCTGCCGCGGCGGGCGTCGTCACGCACCCGGTGGTCGCGCTGCAGCTGTCCACGGTGCACGGGTTGGAGTCGTTACAGGCCAGCGGCGTCCCGGGCACGCACAGGCCCGCGGCGTTGCACGCCTCGGCGCCGTTGCAGGCGTCGTTGTCGGCGCAGCTCGTCCCGGCGGCCACCGGCGCGTTGAGGCACCCTGTCGCCGGCGCGCAGCTGTCGCTGGTGCAGGCCTGGTTGTCGTTGCAGTCGAGCGGCGTGCCCGCCTGGCAGACGCCCGCGCCGTTGCAGGCCTCGGCGCCGTTGCAGCGGTTCGCGTCGAGGCAGCTGGTGCCGACGGGCTCTGGCAGGTTCTCGCAGCCCGTCGCCATGTTGCACGCGTCGGCGGTGCAGGCGTTCGAGTCGTTGCAGTCGAGGGGCGTGCCGGCCTGGCAGACCCCCGCGGCGCTGCAGAGCTCGAGGCCGTTGCAGGCGTTGGAGTCGGCGCAGCTGGTGCCTGCGGCGAGCGGCGCGTTCGAGCACCCGGTGGCCGGCGCGCAGCTGTCGCTGGTGCACGGGTTGCTGTCGTTGCAGTTGAGCGGCGTGCCCGTCTGGCAGGCGCCCGAGCCGTTGCAGGCCTCGACGCCGTTGCACTGGTTCCCGTCGCTGCAGCTGGTGCCCGTCGCGGCCGGCGGGGCGATGCAGCCGAGCGAGGGCTCACAGCGGTCGTTGGTGCAGGGGTTGCCGTCGTTGCAGACCACCGGGGTGCCGGGCTGGCAGGCGCCGGCGCCGTCACAGAGCGCCGCGCTGTTGCACAGGTCCGCGCCGGCGCAGGTGACACCGGCCATCACCGGCGTGTGGGTGCAGCCGGTCATCGGCGAGCAGCTGTCGGCGGTGCAGGGGTTGCTGTCGTCGCAGTTGAGCGCCAGGCCCGGCAGGCACGCTCCAGCGCCGCTGCAGACCTCGGCGCCGTTGCAGGCGTTGCCGTCGGTGCACGAGGCGCCCGCGGCCACGGGAGCGAACTGACAGCCGGTCGCCGCCGCGCAGGTGTCATTCGTGCAGACGTTGGAGTCGTCGCACACGAGCGGCGTTCCAGCCACGCAGCCGCTCATGGCGTTGCAGGTCTCCACCCCGTTGCAGGCATCTGCGTCACTGCACACGAGCGCGGTGCCCGCCTGGCAGGCGCCCGAGCCGTTGCAGGTCTCTGCGCCGTTGCAGACGTCGCCGTCGGTGCACGAGGAGCCCGCCGCGGTGGGCGCGCAGGTGTTGATGAGGCAGGTGTTGCAGGCGGCGGAGCCTCCACAGCCGCTCGAGTCGACGCAGCTGGCGCCCCGGAGCGCGAAGTCGGTCAGGCAGTTGTCGGTGTCGCGGGTCGTCGAGGTGCGCGCGAGCACGACCTCGCTGCCCGGGGCCGGCGTGAAGCTGGTGACGCCGGGGTAGGCGCCCGTGCCGTAGACGGCGACGTCGAGCAGCACGTTCGACGGGTCGAGGAGCACCACCTCGTCTCCAGCGTTGGCGAGGGCCACCGAGCCCGTCGCCCACGACGCGAAGGCCGTCATGTCGGGCGCCGCGGTCGCGCCGGCGTACTCGGCGTCGGGCAGCACCCCGAAGCGGGTGTTGTACTGGGCGCCGTTGGTGGCGACGACGTACGTCGCTCCAGCGGCGACCGTCGCCCCCACCGGGAACTGCGACATGCCTTCGGAGCCGTCGATGGTCTCTTCGTCGCCCAGCTTGAAGCCGGCGAGCGACTGGGCGACGGGCGAGACGTTGGTGACGGCGATCCACTCGTTGGCCGAGACGGCGGGCGCGGGCACGAAGCGGTTGACGCTCAGCGGGGCGTACACCTCGCCGTCGGGCTGGAACCAGATGTCGGCGCGCCAGTCGAGGTCGCCGTCGCTGAGGTCGCACGCGAACGCGTTGGTGTACCCGCTCACGCGAGGGTCGCCGCAGTCACCGATGGAGTCGAAGGCGTTCGAGATGCCGGGGCCGCCGAGGTCGACGGTGTCGTCGGCCAGGTTGCCGCTGATGTAGCTCGACAGGGTGATGCGCATCACGCGCGGGGGCGCCGTCAAGCCCAGCGCGGCCCACGGCACGGACAGCTCGACGCCGTCGACGCCACGCACCGCGGTGGCCGTCGCGACCTGCGCGAACGCCGTGTTGAGCACCTGCGCGCCAGGGCCCGAGCCAGCGGCGAAGCGCGTCTGCACGAGGAACTCCCACTGGGCCTCGGGCACCACGATGGTGTCGGCGAACCCGGCGAGGAAGCTCTGGCCAGAGCTCGCCACGCGGTCGAGGTCGATGGACAGCTGGAGCTGGGGCGTCTGCAGCATCGACTGCGCCCCCGTGCGCACCAGCACGTAGAGGTTCGTCGCGTCGCCGGTGATGCGCACCTGCTGAATGTCCTGCTCCGTGGTCGAGGGCGCGTCGGTGCGCTGGTCGCCGGGCGCGTCGACGAACACCCACTCGCCCTGGCTGGCGGCGTTGCGCACCACCAGCCCCGAGTTGCCGGCGGGCGGAACCCGGGTCGACCAGTCGGTGCCGACGCCATCGACGGTGACGGGGTAGGCGAGCGCTGGCAGCGCCAGGGCGACGAGGGCGACGGTGAGTGTACGCATGCACGGGCCGTAGCACGTCCATCAAGCGGCAGGCACCCAGCCCCGGCGCCGCGGGCCGAGCGCCTCGTCGGTCACTGAACTACCGCGCCGGCCTCGACGCCCGGCGGCGCCGCGCGGGCGGGGGGTCGTCATCGGGGTCCTCACCGACCGCGGGCTGGGCGGGCGCGCCGCGAGGCTGCCCCATCGACAGCAGCGCCTCCTCGTCGCGCTCGAGCAGCGGGCCCAGCAGCGGGTGCTGAAACCGGCGCTCCACCGAGATGGCGTAGAAGGTCTCGGCCAGCTCAGGCACCACGCACAGCTCGTGCACGAGGCCGTCGCGGAGCTCGTCACGGACGACGACCGACGGCACCAGCGCCAGCGCGCCGCTGTCTCGCGCGAGCAGGCGAATGGTGGCCATGTCGTCCACCTCGGCGACCACGCGAATGCGCAGGCGCAGCCGCTCGCAGAGGGCCGCGAACTCGGAGTGCAGCTGACTGGCGACGCCCGGGAGAATCATGGCGCGGCCCTGCAGGTCGTCGGGGAAGCGAAAGCCCGGCGCCGCCACGGGCGAGATGATGCTCGCCGGCTGCCGCGCGAGGCGCCGCGAGGTGAAGCGCCGCTCCGGAGCCTGGCCCGCCGCCCGGTTCGACAGCACCACGTCGAGGGCGTGGCGCTCGAGCTGGTGGAGCAGCTCGTCGAGGCTGCCTGAGGTGAGGCGGAGCCGCACGTTGGGCTGGGTCAGCAGCGGGCGCACGAAGGTGCGCTGGAAGTTGCGAGACAGCGTCGCCACCGCGCCGACCTTCAGGGTGTGCTGTCGCCGCCGGCCGTCCTTGAGCGTCGAGACGAGCTCCGCGCCGGCGCCGAAGATCTCGTCCGCGTACACCAGCGCGATCTGCCCCGCCTCGGTCAGCTCCAGGCCCCGCCCTTCACGCTTGAAGAGCGGCTGGCCGACCTGCTCCTCGAGCTGGCGGATCTGCGACGAGAGCGCCGACTGGGCCACCCGCAGCCGCTGCGCCGTGCGGGTCAGCTTCCCGTCGCGCGCGACCGCCCAGAAGTACTGCAGGTGGTGGAAGTTGAGGCGGAAGGCGTCCATGGGTCACGGTTCTACTCGAGCGAACGGTTCGTGCGCTATTCAGTCATTTTGACGAACTGTCGAGCCCGATAGAGGCTGGGCATGACCTCTCAAGACTGGTGGGGCGTGACGCCCCTGGTGCTCGCCGCGCTCGTGCCCTCGACCTTCCTCGTGGGGGCACTGCTGGTGTCGTCCACCGCGCCGCTGAGGTTCGCCAGCGCGGTGGCCTTCCCTGCCGCGGGGCTCGCGCTCCTCGCGGTCGCGCTCCGGGCCGGTGCGCCCGAGTCCTCCGACGGCGCTGCCTCGCTCGTGCACCCGTGGGTGCAGCTGGAGCTCGCGACGGGCGCCATGCTGACGCTGGTGTGCGGGCTGGCGGTGGTGGTCGCCCGGTACGCGCGAACCTCCCTGGCCGGTGAGGCGGAGCTCGAGCGGCACGCGCGGGCGCTGCTGGGGGCGCTGGCGTCGGTCTCGACGCTCGTCATCTCGAACCACCTCGCCGTGCTGGTGGCGGCCTGGTTCGCGACGAGCCTGTTCGTGCACCAGCTGCTCACCTTCTATCGAAAGCGCCCGCAGGCGCTGGTGGCGGCGCACAAGAAGTTCCTCCTCAGCCGCCTCGCCGACGTGAGCCTCGTGGCCTCGCTGGGCCTCTTGTGGGCCGAGGTGGGGTCGCTGCGCGTCGACGCGGTGAACGCGTTCGCGCAGGCCAACGCGGGGGCGTCGCTCTCGCTCCACCTCGCGGCCGCCCTGTTGGTGTTCGGCGTGCTGCTGAAGTCCGCGCAGCTGCCGTTCCACGGGTGGATGACGCAGGTGATGGAGGCGCCGACGCCGGTCTCGGCGCTCCTGCACGCGGGCGTGGTGAACATCGGCGGCTTCGTGCTGATTCGCCTGGCGCCGCTCATGAACGACGCCGCGCCCGCCAGAGGGCTGCTGCTGGCCGTGGGCCTGACGACGGCCCTCGTCGCCACGCTGGTGATGACGACGCGGGTCAGCATCAAGCTCGCGCTCGCCTGGTCCACCATCGCGCAGATGGGCTTCCTGCTCGTGCAGTGCGCTCTGGGGGCGTGGCACCTGGCGCTGCTCCACCTGCTCGCCCACTCCGTGTTCAAGGCCCACGCGTTCCTCAGCGCGGGCTCGGTGGTGCGGGCTTGGCGGGGCGCGTCGCTGGTGGAGCCGCTGCGCCCGTCCCTGGGCCTCACCGCGGTGAGCGCCGCCGGCGCGCTGGGCGTGGTCGCCTTGCTCCTGATGGCCGCGTCCAGCCAGGGCGCGGTGCAGCCGTCACACCGGGCGCTCGCGGTCGTGCTGGGCCTCAGCCTCGTGCCGACCCTCAGTCGGGGCCTCGCGGCCGGCTGGCGCCCGGCGGCGCGCGCTGGCGTCTTCGTGTTCGGCGCGACGGCCGCGTACCTGACGTGGCACGCGCTCTTCGAAGGGGTCGCCGCGGCGCTGCACGTCGAGCTCGCGGCGCAGGTGGGCTGGGCGGTGGTGGGCGCGAGCCTGGTGGCGCTCTTCCTGGTGCAGACGGTGCTGCAGACGCGGCCCACCGGGGCCCTCGCGTCGTGGCTGAAGCCGCGGCTCTTCGCGGGGCTGTACCTCGACGAGTGGTTCACGCGCATGACGTTCCGGCTGTGGCCGCCACGCATCGAGGCGCCTGTGCCGCCCACCAGCCATCGCGGCGTCGGCGCCGCGCAGGAGGCCCGCTCATGGTGACCGTCAGCGCCTCGGCGCCCCCCACCGCGACGCCCGGCCCCGCGCCGGGCTCGGCCCCCGTCCTCTCGGGCCGCGTCCTGGCCGCCATGGAGCGCGCCTGCGCCCTCATCGCGCCCACCTGGCCGCTCGACCGCTTCATCGCGGTCAACCCCTTCTGGGCGCGCGCGCACACGCCGATGCCGCAGGTGGCGAGCGAGCTCGGGGCGCTCTCGGGGGCCCGGCTCCTCATGCCGCGCGCCTGGTTCGCCTGCGAGCTGCGTGAGGGCCGGCTGACCGTCGACGACCTCCGCGAGGCGCTCGCCCAGCGCGGCTCGAGCGCCACCGAGCAGCAGCTGCTCGCGCTCCTGCACACCGAGGAGCCCCCGGTCGCCGCCCGGTCGCGCGTCGTCGACGTGATGGACGCGCTCCCCGCGCGCCAGCTCGAGCTGTCGTGGCGCGACTTCGTGGTGCAGCGCCTCAGCCAGCTCTGTGCGTCGTACTTCGACGAGAGCCAGGCCCAGCGTGGGCCCGTCGGGCGCGGCGGGCTCTATTCCACCTGGCGGCGGCACGCGCTGGCCGACCACGCCCCTGACCTCCTGATGGGCGCGCGTGGCTACCAGGCGACGGCCGCCGCGCTCCCCGCGACCGCCCACGAGCTGATCGCCCTGGCGTTGGCCGAGCTCGAGGTGCCTCAGGAAGAGCACGAGCGCTACCTGCAGATGCTGCTGCTCGACCTCAACGGGTGGGCCTCGTGGTGCGCCTACCGGCGCTGGACGGCGGGGCTCGCCGGTCAGGAGGACGACCACCTCGTCGAGCTGCTCGCCATTCGCCTCGCGTGGGACTGGCTGCTCTACCGCCTCGGCGGTCGCGCCGTGCAGGCCGGGTGGCGGCGCGCGATGGCCGGCTGGCCCGCGGTGGACCGCGCGGCCCAGGCGGCCCGGCCCCACGACTGGGTGTTCCAGCGCGCGGCCGAGCGGGCCTGGCAGCGAGCGCTCTTTCAGCGCCTGCCCGACGGCGCCGCCGCGAGTCGCCCCGAGGCGCCAACGGCGCAGGCGCTCTTCTGCATCGACGTTCGCTCCGAGGTGTTTCGCCGGGCGCTCGAGGCCGCAGACGCCCGCGTGCAGACGCTCGGCTTCGCCGGCTTCTTCGGCTTGCCCGTCGACTACCGGCCCCTCGCCGCCGAGGCCGCGCGGCCCCAGCTCCCCGGCCTCCTCGCGCCGAAGTACCGGGTGAGCGACGCCGGGGCGCCGCGGTCGCTCGAGCCCACGCGGCGCGCGCGCCTGCAGGCCAGCCGCGCCTGGAGCGCCTTCAAGTCGTCCCCGCTCTCGAGCTTCGCGTTCGTCGAGTCCATGGGCCTCTTCTTCGCCGCCCGGCTCGTCAGCGACGCCTTCTCACGCCGCGCGCGCGCGAGCGAGCACCCGGAGCGCAGCGGGCTCACCGCGTCGGAGGACGCAGCCCGCGCGCCACGCCTCACCGGCCGCGTCGACGGCACCCCGCTGTCGATCGAGGAGCGCTGCCAGCTGGCGCACGGAATGCTCCGGGCGATGAGCCTCACCCGTGGGTTCGCGCCCCTGGTGCTGCTGGTGGGGCACGGCAGCCAGACGAGCAACAACCCGCACGAAGCCGGCCTCGACTGCGGCGCGTGTTGCGGGCAGACGGGCGAGGTGAACGCGAGGGCCGCGGCCGCGCTCCTCAACGAGGCCGAGGTCCGCGCCGGGCTGCGCGCGCGGGGCGTCGCGCTCCCCGACACCACGCACTTCCTGGCGGCGCTGCACGTCACCACCACCGACGACGTCGTCATCTTCGACGAGGCCGCGGTGCCCGAGCCCCACCGGCCCGCGCTCGCCGAGCTGCGCGCGACGCTCACGCGCGCCAGCGCGGCGGCCAGACGCGAGCGTGCCCCGAAGCTCGGCGTGCCGGTGCTCGAAGACGCAGCGCTCCACGCCGCGCTCGTCGACCGGGCGCGAGACTGGGCCCAGGTGCGCCCCGAGTGGGGCCTGGCGGGGAACGCCGCGCTCATCGTCGCTCCCCGGGAGCGCACCCGCCACCTCGACCTCGAGGGCCGCGCCTTCCTCCACGACTACCGCTTCGAAGAGGACCCGGACGAGTCGATTCTCGAGCTCATCATGACGGCGCCCATGGTGGTGACGAACTGGATCAACCTCCAGTACTACGCCTCGACCGTCGACAACGCGCGCTACGGGAGCGGGAACAAGGTGCTCCACAACGTCGTGGGGGGCCACCTCGGCGTCTTCGAGGGCAACGGCGGCGACCTGCGCATCGGGCTGCCCCTGCAGTCGCTCCATGACGGGGCGCGGTGGGTGCACGCGCCCCTGCGGCTGAGCGTCGTCATCGAGGCCCCGCGTGAGGCCATCGACCGGGTGCTCACCAGGCACGTCAGGGTGCGCGAGCTCGTCGAGCACGAGTGGCTGCACCTCTTTCAGCTCGAGGGGAAGGCCGTGCACGCGCGGCGCGCCGGCGGGTGGACCGAGGTGGCGCGCTGACGCTGACGCAGGCCCCACCCGACCGTCCGTCAGCGGCGCTCGAGCGGCAGCTCACTGGTCTGGGTGTCGGTCGCGCTGGCGGCCCCGGGTCGAGCCGCGCCCTCTGGCGGCCCGGTGGGCGCTCCTGACTGCGGGGCATGGCCCACCGCGACGCGGCTGGGCACCCACTGCGACGCCTCGGGCACCGCGCGCAGGGCGTCGCTCAGCGCCTCGGCGTTGGCGCAGCGAGCCGCCGGGTCTTTCGCGAGGGCGCGCGCGACCACCGCCGCCAGCGCCGGCGACACGTCGGGCCGGGTGACGGGCGGCGCCTCGGTGTCCGAGAGGACGGCGGCGAAGAGCTCGGCCTTGCTGGTGGCCTGAAACGGGTGCCGCCCGGTGAGGGCCAGGTTCAGCACGCACCCCAGGCCGTAGACGTCGGAGCGCGGCGTGGCCGTGCCGCCGCGCATGGCCTCGGGCGCCATGTACTGGGGAGACCCGACGACGGCGTCGTTCGAGGTGAGGCGCAGCTCTTCGGCGCCCCCCTCGCGCTCGACCCGCGCGATGCCGAAGTCGAGCACCTTGATGAAGTCGCCCTCGCCGCCGGCCGAGGTGACGAAGAGGTTCTCGGGCTTCACGTCGCGGTGCACGATGCCGCGCGCGTGCGCCTCGCTGAGCGCGCGGGCGGCCTGCGAGACGAGGTAGACGGCCCGCGCCGGCGGGAGCACGCCCTCTCGGGTGATGAGGGCGCCCAGGTCTTCGCCCTGGAGCAGCTCCATCGCGTAGTAGAGCAGCCCGTCTTCGGTGGTGCCGAAGTCGAAGACCCGCACGGTGTTGGGGTGCGCCAGCTCCGACGTCGCCTGCACTTCCCGCTCGAAGCGCGTCGAGGCGACGTCGTCTCGGTGGCCCGGCCGGAGGATCTTCAGCGCCACGTCGCGCTTGAGGCGCGAGTGCCACGCCGCCCACACCTCGCCCATGCCGCCCATGCCCAGCCGGTGCCGCAGCCGGTACTTGCCGATGTCGCGCTCGGCCGAGAGCTGGCTGCGCAGGTCGTGAATGAGGTGCGAGCCCGCCGACATGATGATGGCCGTGCCAGCGAGGTACGCGATGGTGAGGGCGAAGAGCGCGAGCGAGTCGGGGTCGGTGAGCTGCCAGCGCAGCCCGGGGCTCAGCGCGACCCCCACCAGGCACGTCACCGGCGCCGCGGCCGCTGGGAGCACGTTGAGCGCCAGCGCCCGGCTCCAGTGGAACGGGAGGGTGAACATGCGCGCCGAGAGCACCAGGCACGCGCCGACGAGGTACGGGCTGCGCAGCCCGTCGAGCTGCAGGCCCATCACGCCGATCCACAGGTTGGCCTGGGTGTAGAGGGCCTGGTCCATGATCACCATGGCCCGCAGCGACAACGTCTTGCGACGGTAGAGCCACACGCACGCGAGCGCGCCGACCCCCGCGAAGAAGAAGCGCGGCCCGAGGATTCCCGAGGCCGGCACCTGGCGGCCGAAGGTGTCCAGGGTGAGCAGATCGGCGATCGCGAACGAAGGCCAGATCAACGCCCCCACGAGCATGACCTGGCGGAAGCGGTGGAAGGTGGCCGCGTGCTGCGCCTCTCCCAGGAGCTGCTCCTGGTGCCGTCGGGCGGTGTCCTCTCGGCTCGGCGTGCGGGCGGCTGGTGGCTCGGGGCGCAACACGTCAAGGGTAGCATCGGTGTGCGCGCGGGGCGGCGGACGACCCAGGCGCTCTTGAGGTGGGTCAACGCCCGGGCAGACGACGCGGGCCGGCTCGTTGCCCAGCAAGCCGCCTCGTCGACCGCGCCACCTCGAAGACGAACAGCCCGGCGTCGCACGCTTTCCCCGGCTGGGCGGGCAGCCGGTGCCCCGATGGGTCGACGAGGCCGCCGCGACGCGGTCGAGGGCGTCACCCTCGAGAGGCTGCGTGAGGGGCTCCTCTCGGCGCGCGGGGCGTCAGCCGGCGCGCCGGAACTGGCGTGTCGGGCGAGTCGTCATTAGGACGCGGAACAGATGGCTCGTCCGCGCTCGTTTGGCCTTGGGGTTCTTCTCGGCGCCTCACTCGGAGCCCTGCTCGGCGTCGGCCTGGCCTTCGGGCTGGTGCAGGCCTCGGTGGCGCGTGGGAACTACACCTGGGCGCCGGTGCCGGTGTTGGTGGCAGCCCGAGAGGTCGCCGCCGGGGCGACGCTCACCGACGCCGACCTGGTCGAGTCGACGTTCCCCGAGCCGTTGGTGACGCAGAGCTGCGCCACCCCAGAGACGCGCGACCGCTTCGTGGGAAAGCCGGTGCGGTGGAGGCTGCTGCCCGGGGTGGTGCTCCGTGACACCGACCTCATCGGCACCGACGCCCGGTGCGCCGAGCGCGTGGCAGAGGCCGTCGGTCAGCTCGACGGCGGCGCGGGCCCCCTCGAGCCGCTCACCACGGCGCTGCTGCGGCGGCACGGCGGTGCGCGGTGAGCCCCTTCGCGCGCGGCTTCGCCCTCGGCCTCGGCGGAGCGCTCGGGGTCGCGACCTTCGTGGGCGCGGCGCTGAGCCGTGAGCCCGAGACCCGCCTGGTGGTGGCCGCCGTCGACATCCCCGAAGACACCGACATCACCATGGGCATGCTCGAGGCGCGCACCGTGCCCACCAGGTTCTTGTCGAAACGCAAGCTGGGGGCCGCGAGCGTCGCGGGCGTGATGGGCCAGCCCGCGCCCCAGGCGATGCGCGCCGGCGACTTCATCGACCCCAACCACTTCGGCACCAGCACCGACGCGTGCCTCGTCGAGGCCCGGGGCGTCGCGACCGCCCTCGGCCTGCCCGACGCCGCGACGCGCGACTTCCTCGAGCGGCTCAAGCGCGCCGTGCGCTGAGCCGGCGCCCGCCGCCCTCGCTGGCCTTGCGACAGATCAAGTGAGAAGCTCCCGCTTTCTCCCGGGGGAGCCCATGCACCGTCTCGTCCTCATCGCGCCGTGGCTCGCGCTCGCGTGCGCGCCCTCTGAGCCGTTCAACCCGGCCACCTGCCCGCCGCCGACCGGCGAGCAGTGCGCCCGGCATGAGTTGCAGGACGCGGGCCCCATCGCCCCGTGCGATCAGTACTTCATCAACCAGGCGAAGACCGACCCCGAGGCCGCCTGCAGCCTGTTGCTCGAGCAGGGCTTTCGAGACGAGGTCGCGCAGTGGCCCGAGAAGCCGGCGCTCCCGACCACGCTGTACTCCGGGCCCACGAAGTTCACGCCCGACGCGGGCGTCGTCACCGTTCGCCACCGCCCCGACTCGCGCACCTACTCGCCCACGGGCCTCAACTCGAAGCTGCTGGGCGAGACGCTGCGCCAGGCCAACGGCTTTCGCTTCTCGTCGACGACCGCGGCCCTGCTGCTGCGCAAGAACATGCTCGACAAGCGCGTGGCCTGGGAGGCCAACGGGAACTCGGTGCGCGAGTGCAAGGAGTACGTGCACGAGAAGTTCTACGACTACACCACCTACCTCGATCGCCTCATCTTCAACGGCGCCTTCAACGACCCGCGCAAGGCCTACGACATCGCCTACGACGACGACGCCAACGCACCGCGCTGGGCCATCGGGTCCAGGCACCTGCAGAGCCCGGTGCTGAGGAGCCGCGACGGCGCCGACTCGGGCCTGCGCATTCCCTTCCAGGCCGACCTGCCGAAGAACGACTACTTCCGGGTGCCCGAGCCCGGCTCCTCGCGAATCACCTTCGTCAAGAGCGCGGTGGACGGCGACGGGAACCCCACCGAGGCCGACAAGATCGACATCGGCCCCCTGGGCGAGGTGCGCATTCGCCTGCAGAACCTCAAGCGCGCGGCGCTCAACTTCCGGGGCGTGGAGATCGAAGACCCCGCGGTGCGGGCCGACCTCTCGGCGGGGCGCCCCTTCAAGTACCAGGAGTCGTTCGCCTGGCATCGGACGATGAACTCGCGCAACGCCTCGGTGCTCGACGAGCGCCTCGAGTACTTCGAGAACCGCAAGGCCGAGTTCCGCAAGCTGCTGCTGCGGCGTGAACAACTGCAGGAGGCGCTCGCCGGCGCCACGGTGAACCCCAACAAGATCCCCAAGACGGGCACCAACAAGTTCGCGACGAAGTGGTGGCTCGACGGAATCTGGAACCCCAACCCCACCGACGTCACCCGCGCCGCCCAGCGCGGCCTCGACGTCTCGGCCGGCATCAACCAGCACCCGGGCAGCCCCTTCAGCTCGCCGGTGCTCACCGTCTCGAACGCGCAGTCACCAGCGCCGCAGCCCGTCTCGCAGTCGCTCTCGATTCCCCAGGTGACCGCCGCCTGCATCGTCGCCATCGGCCAGGACGGCAGCAGCTTCAACAAGATCATCTGCCTCTCGTACCAGCTCGCGGCCATCGACCTGCTCATCGAGAAGGAGCTGCAGAGCGCCCGCGCCGAGGGTTGCCTCGAGCTGACCAACCCGCTGGGGCCCGCGCCCTGCGACTGGTCGCCGCGCAGCTTCCAGCAGGCCGTCTCGGGCCTCTTCCAGGCCGAGCGCGAGGCGGCCTACGCGCTCTGCGAGAAGAGCATCGACAGCTTCACCCTGCTCGAGAACAAGGCCTTCAACTACACGAGCATGCACTCGGGGAAGTCGATCTCGAAGCCCGCGCGCAACTACACGACGAGCGCTTCGGCCATCGACGACTACTTCGTGGTGCAAGACGAGTTCATCGCCGTCGTGGCCGATGACGTGGGCCCGCTGCTCGACCGCACCGGCGACAACAAGCTGCGGCTGTGGGTCACCAAGGGCGACACCCACGACATGGGCAACGAGTACTTCGGCGCGGGGCTCCTCTACGAGGCCGGCTTCGCGATGGAGGACGTGGGCGCCAACAGCACCTGCAACATCAAGACGTCGACGTGGGGGAAGTTCGGGGTCGACCTGCGCGCCATCGGGGCCACGCTCGAGCTGGTGCGCGCCGACTTCAAGGCCGTGGCCGGAGGCCCCGCGACGCCCTTCACCAACCGCTTCGACGCCGAGCTCAAGGTGCTCGGCTACACGTGGGGCATCCACGAGGAGATACCGATGGAGCAGACGGCGGTCTTCTCCGAGAGCGAGTTCGAGTACCAGACGTTCCTCGAGCAGTTCGCCATCGTGCAGGTCTCGTACGTCACCATTCGGGTCGGCGCGGCCGTCGGCGGCGGCATGGGCTACGGCTTCGACTTCTCGGCGGGCAAGCAGACGAAGATGGGCAGCCCCTGCACCGTCGACCGCGTCGGGGTGTCGGGCGCGGTGACGCCGTTCGCCTTCATTCAGGGCAGCGCCTTCGCGGTGCTCGAGGCCATCATCGCGCGGGCCGGCATCAAGGGGTACCTCACGCTGGTGTCCGTCGACACGCCCTTCGCCGGAGAGCTCTCGCTGGGCCCCAACCAGGGCGACCCCACCATCATCGACGCCACCTTCTCGATGGGCGCGAAGCTGCGGCTCGAGTTCTTCTCGGGGCGAATCGTGCTCTTCGTCGAGGCCGGCATCTGCCCGCTGTGCGTCGACGCCGAGACCGAGCTGGTGGCCTGGCGCGGCCTGGTCTTCGAGATTCCCCTGTTCGACTTCGACCTGCGCCTGGTGCTCGGCGACCTCAAGCGCGTCTTCATGGTGCAGGGCGAGGTGCCCAGCCAGAGCCCGGCCGCCCCGTGAGCCGTCGTCGCCTCGCCATCGTCGCGGCGGCGCTGGGCGTGGGCGCGCTGCTCCTGCTGTGGGGGTGCCGCGCCACCGGCGATGAGCCCGGCTCGTTGACGGCGCGGCGCTTCGCCTGGCCCCCGGGCCTGGTGCGGCGGTACCAGCTCGTCGCCGACGGCCGCGCGGTGACGCCGTCGCCGGCTGATGACTCGCAGCTGCGCGGCGAGGCGCACACCGAGGCTACGCTCGAGCTGCGCGGCTACGGCGAGCGCGACGGGCGCGTCGTGGTGGGGCTGCGGCTGTCGGCGCTGGGGCCGGTGCGCATGACGCTGCTCGGTGGCGCGGCCGCGCAAGACCGCGCGGCGCTCGAGGCCGCCCTCGTCGGGCCCGAGGCCTTCCTCTCGTTCCTCCCCACGGGCGACCTCGCCGAGGTGGCCTTCGCCGCCGACACCAACAACGTCTTCAAGGGCCTCGCCGAGCTCGTGGCGGGCGAGCTGCAGGCCCCGCTGCGCGCCGAGCCCAGCTGGACGCTGCTGGAGTCCACCACCCGCGGCAAGGCGCAGACGCGCTTCACCCTGTCGGGCGACACGCTCACCAAGGTGCGCGAGCGCTACGCCACGCTGGTTGGCTTCGGGCGGGGCGGCGCGCCCGTCACCGTCGAGGGCCAGACGACCATCACCCTCTCGGCGCAGGCCCACCCGCTGCGCGTCACCTCGCACGAGCGCCTGCGCGCCGGGCCGGTCGCGGAGTCGGTGCAGGACCTGTCGCTCGTCTTCCTCGGCGAGGGCGCCTTCGACGGGCAGTGGCCCGCCGTGGCGCTGGTGCCCGCGCCGCTCGACGAGGCGCCCGCGCCGCTCGACGCGCGCGAGCAGGTGATGGCGCAGCGCATCGCGGGCCTCACCGAGGCCGAGCTCTTCGAGGGCCTCGAGAGCTACGGCGCCTGTCTCTTATACACATCT
>JACSRE010000445.1 GCA_014879945.1 Myxococcus sp. | reverse complement strand
TCGGCCACCCTCACCGCGCCCGCCGTCACCAACGCCTCGGGACAGACCCAGGTGACCGCCACCGCCAACGCCACCGCCGGCGCCTTCACCGTCGCGGCGTCCACCACCGGCGTCGGCACGCCCGCGACGTTCTCGCTCACCAGCACCGCCGGCGCGGCTGCCTCCATCAGCGTCGTCAGCGGCAGCCCGCAGTCGACCGTCGTCACCACGGCCTTCGGCGCGCCGCTCGTCGTGGTGGTGCGCGACGCCAGCAACAACCCCCTGCCCAACGTGGTGGTGTCCTTCACCGGGCCCTCGAGCGGCGCGGGCGCGACCTTCACCGGGAGCACCACCACCAACGCACAGGGACAGGTCAGCGTCACCGCGACGGCGAACACCACCGCTGGCGGGCCCTACACCGTCACCGCCACGGTCGGCGCCTTCTCGGCCACCTTCTCGCTCACCAACACCGCGGGCGCGGCGGCGGCCATCACCGTCGTCAGCGGCACTCCGCAGTCGGCCGCCGCCGGCGCGGCCTTCGGCGCGCCGCTGGTGGTGCGCGTCACCGACGCCAACGGCAACCCCGTGCCGAACGCCACGGTGACGTTCACGCCGCCTTCGACGGGCGCCTCGGCGGCCGTCAGCGGCACCTTCACCACCGCCGCCAACGGCGAGGTGAGCGCGACCGCGACCGCCAACACCACCTCGGGCGGGCCCTACCAGGTGGACGCGTCGGTCTCGGGCGTCACCACGCCCGCCGCCTTCACGCTGACCAACACGGCCACCGCGCCCGTCATCACCTCGCCGACGCAGAACGCGCTCTTGACCGACGCCACGCCTGACGTGAGCGGCACCGCGGGCCCGAACGCCCCCATCTCGGTCTTCGCCGACGGAGGCAGCACGCCGGTCTGCACCACCACCGCCGACGCCATGGGCAGCTGGAGCTGCACCGTCATGCCGGCCCTCTCCGATGGGCCGCACGTCTTCGTGGCCACCTCGGGGAGCGGCGCCACCTCGGCCTCGTCGCCGCCGCGCACCGTCATCATCGACGCCACCCCGCCCGCCGTGCCCACCATCACCGTGCCCGCCGAGGCGGCCACCACCTCACCCTCCCCGACCGTCTCGGGCGTCGCGGAGCCCTTCTCGACGGTGCGCCTCTTCGTCGACGGGAGCGCCACGGCGGCGTGCACCGCCGTCACCAACGCCGCGGGCAACTACACCTGCCTCATCGCAGGCCCGCTCGCCGCCGGAGCGCACACGCTCACCGCCACCGCCTCGGACGCAGCCGGAAACACCAGCGCCTCGACGCCGGTGCGGAACTTCACCGTGGGCGCGGCGACGCCTCCCGGGCCGCCGGTCATCGCGACTCCTGCCGCCGGCTCGTCTACCAGCGACACCACGCCCACCGTCTCGGGCACCGCCACGCCCGGCGCCGAGGTGCGCGTCTACGTGGACGGCGCGTTGACGCCGGCGTGCACCGCGACGGCCTCGTCCACCGGCGCCTTCAGCTGCGACGTCAGTACCGTCCTGACGGAAGGGCCCCACCGCGTCGTCGCCACCGCCACCACCCCGGCAGGCACCAGCGCGCCGTCGAACACCAACCCGTTCACCGTCGACACCATGGCCCCCGCGGCGCCCGTCATCACCGCGCCGGCGATGAACGCGACCACCAGCGCGACGCCCGTCTACGTCGGCACCAGCGAGCCCGGCGCCACCGTCAGCGTCTTCGTCGACGGCGGCCTGACGCCGGTCTGCACGGCGGTGGCGGACAGCTCGGGCGAGTTCAGCTGCGCGTCGGCCACGGCCCTCGCCGTCGGCCCGCACACCGTCAACGCCACGGCGGCGGACGCAGCCGGCAACACCAGCGCGCCGTCGAACACCTCGAGCTTCACCGTCGCCGCGGGCCAGCCGCCCTCGACGCCCGTCATCACCGCGCCCCTCACCAACGCCATCACCGACGACTCGACCCCCAGCTTCGAAGGCACCGCGACGCCGGGCTCGACGGTGAGCGTCTTCGTCGATGGCGGCGCGACGCCGGTCTGCACCGCGCTCGCCGACGCGATGGGCCGCTTCGTGTGCGCCCCCACCGCGCCGCTGAGCGAGGGCCCGCACGCGGTGACGGCGACCTCCACCACCACCGACGGCACGAGCCCTTCTTCTCCCTCGGTGCCCTTCACCATCGACACCATGGCCCCGGGGCTCCCCACCATCACCAGCCCCGCCATGGACGAGCTGACCAGCCCGACGCCCACCATCACCGGCACGGCCGAGGCGGGCAGCACCGTGACGGTGCGCATCGACGGCCAGGTGGTCTGCCAGGTCGTCGCGACGGCCCAGGGCACGTGGACCTGCCCGGTGACGCTGCCGCTGGCCGCCGGCCCGCACGCCGTCACCGCGCGCGCGACCGACGCCGCCGGCAACACCTCGATGACGACGGCGCCGCGCGACTTCCGGGTGGCGGGCACGCCTTCGACGCCCGTGCTGCAGCAGCCCGCCAACGGCAGCAGCACCTCGAACCGCTCGCCAGCCCTCACCGGCCTCGCGGACGCCGGCTCGACCGTGACGGTCCGGGTGGACGGCGTGGTCGTCTGCACCACCACCGCCGACGCCATGGGCCGCTTCTCGTGCCTGCCCTCGATGCCGCTGCCCGAGGGAGCCCGCTCGGTCACGGTCACCTCGACGACGCCCGGCGGCTCGGCGAGCTCGACGCCCACCACGTTCACCATCACCTCTGGCGCACCCAACGCGCCCGTCATCACCTCGCCTTCTCCCAACGGCACCACCAACGGCAAGCCCGAGTTCCGCGGCACCGCCGAGCCGCCGGGCGTCGTCGAGGTGACCGTGAC
>JACSRE010000123.1 GCA_014879945.1 Myxococcus sp. | reverse complement strand
TCCGTCGTCGGCAGCGTCAGATGTGTATAAGAGACAGGCCGCGGGCGGCCACGTGATCAGCACCGAGGGCCTGGACACCGGCGAATGGGTGCTGGTGGATCTGGGCGACGCGGTGGTGCACATCATGCAGCCCGCCATCCGCGCCTATTACAAGCTCGAAGAGATCTGGGGCGGCAAGCCGGTACGCATGGTCCTGGGCGGCGGCCGGCCGGCGCGCGCCGAGCCGGAGCCGGAGCCGGAACCCGAGCCCGAAGAAGACGGCAACCCCTTCGACGACCCGGCGCCCGACGAGGACTTCCAGGACGAGCCGCCCGAAGACGAGGAGCCGCCCCCCGAAGACGACCTGCCGCCCGAAGAGGAGCCCGAGCCGGCCCCGCCGCCTCCTGCGCGCGGCGCGCCGGGCAAGCAGAGCCTCACCCTGGTGATGGCCAACCGCGACCCGTACAAGATGGTGACCGACGTCGTCACCATCGGCCGGGGCAAGACGTGCGAGTTCGTCATCGAGTCCAACAGGGTCAGCCGTGAGCACGCCCGCATCCTCAAAGAGGCCGGCGGCTTCGTGCTCGAGGACCTCAACTCGTCGAACGGCACCTTCTTCGGGCCCAACAAAGAGAAGGTCAGCCGCCGCCCGATTCGTGACGGCGACGAGTTCACCTTCGGCACCGAGAAGGTGAAGTTCCAGGTCCGCAAGTAGCGCCGGGCCGGCCCGCTAAGGCACCTCGCGGCCCAGGCTGTCGCGCCGCTGCACCGACTTGAGCTGCTCGGCGACCTCCATGGCCTGGGCGAGCTCGAGCTCGGTGATGACGCCGAGGAAGACGCCGCCGCGCATCACCGCGGCCGCGCGCACCTCACCGCGCTGCATCTTCGAGCGCGCGTCGTCGAGCGTGTCGAAGGGGTCGACGGTGGGCACCTCCCGCACCATCACGGCCGACACGAAGCCCCAGGCGCCCTTCGACATGGCCGCCTGGAGCACGTCTTCGCGCCGCACCACGCCCACCAGGCGCCCGCCCAGCTCGACGGCGAACACCGGGAGCGGCGACACCATCAACGTCTGCAGCGCCTGGCCCAGGGTGGTGCCGGGCTCGAAGCGCGGGGCGTAGGGCGTGGCCACGTCGCCGGCGCGAATCATCGACAGCACCCGGTTCACCTTCGCCTCGCGCACCTCGGCCCCGGCGCCGAAGAACACCACCAGGGCGATGAGCGGCAGCATCGGGCTCATGTTGGGCACCAGCGCCCAGACGGCGATGAAGAGGGCCGCCACGACGCGCGCCACCACCGCGGCGATGCGCGTCGCCCGCTCGGGCTCGAAGACGTACGACAGCGTCGCGCGCAGCACCCGGCCGCCGTCCATCGGCAGCGCGGGCAGCATGTTGAAGGCCGCGAGCATGACGTTGGCCGACACCAGCAGCACCCAGATGTGCTCCGCCTGCGGCGCCTCGCGCATCAAGGTGCGGCCGGCGGCCTCGAGCCCGCCCGGCCCTTCGAGCAGCAGGCCCACGCCGGCGAAGAGCGCGGCCAACACCACGTTCACCGCCGGCCCGGCCAGGGCGATGAGGAGCTCCTGGGTGGGCGTCTTGGGGCGGTCTCGCAAGATGGCGACGCCGCCGATGGGCGTGAGGGTGATGTCGGTGACGGGGATGCCGTAGAGCCGGGCCACCAGCGAGTGCCCCAGCTCGTGCAGCGCGATGCAGGCGAAGATGGCCAGCGCCATGCCCGCGCCGAAGAGGGCGCCCCGCGCGCCCCACACCAGCCAGGGCCAGGCGCCCAGGCCCAGCACCAGCACGAACGAGAAGTGCAGCTTGATGTCGATTCCAGCGACGGTGGCGACGCGAAGCGAAGACTTCATCACTCCTCCATAACCACCCCGCGCGTCGCGGCGCCCGGCCACTCCTCGAACGGCCAGCCCGTCAGCGCGTGATGGTGAAGCGCATCGACTCGGTGCGGCTGGCGGGGAGCGTGCCGGAGAACTCCTGGGGCGCGCCGCTGCCGCCGGCGACCTGAATGCGGAAGGGGCCTCCCTGCCGGCCGTTGTAGTTGTGCACGTAGAACGTGTAGGTGCCGCTGGGCGGCGTGCCGAACCAGAAGATGTTCTCGACGTTGGTGGGGCGGCAGGCCGAGGCCACGATGCAGGCGTCGACGTCGAGCTCGCCTCCGTCGTCGCGGCGGTTGCCGTAGAAGAGGTGCTTGCCCGACGGCGTCAGCACGTGCAGGTCGAAGTCCGACTGCGCCATCCACGACAGCGAGAAGCGCAGCCGGCCCGAGCCGACGCAGGTGCCGTCGAAGCAGGCCAGGCCGCTCTGACACTCAGCCTGCGTCATGCAGGGCGCGCCGGAGCCGCCGTCGGCGCTCGTCACGAAGGCCCCTGGGCGCCGCAGCGACACGCGCCGGGTGGCCGTCACCTTCGGGCTGCGCTGCCAGATGGCCGTCACCTCGGCGGCCGAGAGCGTGCCGCAGAGCGGGTCGTCGCTCTCGAGGCAGCTGTACTCCACCTGCCCCTTGCCGAACTCGTCGAGCTCCACGCTCGGCACCGACACGGCGCCCGCCTCGGTCACGAACTCCACCGTGCCGCGGCCGATGTTGCCGGCGGGGTCGGTGGCGACGGCGGTGAGCACGATGGCGCCCTTGACGATGTCGACGCTGTTGGCAGAGGCGCGGAACTCGAGCTGGGCCGCACCCATCGGGGCGGGCGTGCACGAGAGGAGGACGAGCGAGGCGAGCCAGGGCAGTCGACGCATTGGTGGATGGGGGTGCCGTTTCCGCTTACGCGGCGCGGTCTCCCCCACCTCCTTTCAAACCGTG
>JACSRE010000439.1 GCA_014879945.1 Myxococcus sp. | reverse complement strand
CGCCGGAATCGGCAGCGCGTGCACCACCGACACCTGCTCCGCCGGCGCCTGCGCCAACGCGCCGGTCGCCGCCGGCTCGACGGGCTCCTGCGCGGGGGGGCTGGTCTGCAGCGGCGCGCCGGCCAACACCTGCGTGCAGTGCGTGACGAACGCCCAGTGCCCGATGTCGGCGCCGACCTGCGACTCGGCCAACGTCTGCCGCCGGGCGCCGGTCGTCATCGCGCCGGCTGACACCAGCACCACCAACGACCCGCGCCCGCCCATCACCGGCACCGCGGAGGCGGGCACCACCGTCACCGTGCTGCTCAACGGCCTGCCGCTCGGCACCACCACCGCGACGATGGCCGGCACGTTCTCGTTCACCCCGCCGATGAACCTGGCCGACGCCACCTACAGCGTGTCGGTCACCGCGGGCGCCCCGGCGCTGGCCTCGAACACCAACACCTTCACCATCGACACCTCGCCGCCGCTGGCGCCCGTGGTGACGACGCCGGCGAACAACAGCGTCACCAACAGCCGGAGGCCCGTCATCACCGGCACTGCGGAGCCCGGCAGCACCGTCACCGTGCGCATCGACGGGGTGGCCATCGGCACCACCACCGCCACCCTGGGCGGCACCTTCTCCTTCACCCCGACGGCCGACCTCGCCGTGGGCGTGCGCGCCGCCTCGGCCACCGCCACCGACGCCGCGGGCAACGTCTCGCCCGTCTCCAACACCAACACCTTCACCATCGACGTCACGCCCCCGGCCACCCCGGTGGTGTCGACGCCCGCCAACGGCAGCTTCACCAGCACCCCGCGCCCCGCCATCTCTGGCACCGCCGAGGCCTTCAGCACCGTCACCGTGCGCGTGGACGGCGTCGTCATCGGCACCACCACCGCGTCGATGGCCGGCACCTTCACCTTCACGCCCACGAGCGACCTCGCCCAGGGCCTCAGGGCCGTCAACGTCACCGCCACCGACGCCGCCGGCAACGTCTCGCCCACTTCCAACACCAACGGCTTCACCATCGACTCCCTCGCCCCCGCGGCGCCCACCGTCGTGACGCCCGCAAACAACAGCGTCACCAGCAACCGGCGCCCGGCCATCACCGGCACCGCCGAGGCGGGCAGCACCGTCACCGTGCGCATCGCCGGCATGGTGGTGGGCACCACGGTGGCCACCATGGGCGGCGCCTTCTCCTTCACCCCGACGACGGACCTCGCCGACGGCTCCTACACGACGTCCGTCACCGCCACCGACGCGACCGGCAACGTCTCGCCCAACTCCAACACCAACACCTTCACCGTCGACACCTCGACCCCGGTCGCGCCCGTCGTCGCGACGCCGGCGGACCTGAGCACGGTGAGCGACCTGCGCCCCCTCATCACCGGCACCGCGGAGCCGGGCAGCACCGTCACCGTGCGCATCGACGGCGTGGTCGCGGGCACGGTCGTCGCGACCTCGAGCGGCACCTTCGCCTTCACCCCGCCCAGCAACCTGAGCCAGGGCTCCCACACCGCGTCGGCGACCTCGACGGACGCGGCGGGCAACGTCTCGCCCACGTCCAACGTCAACACCTTCACCGTCGACACCAGCATGGCGCCGCCGGCGCCCGTCATCACCTCGCCGGCCAACGGGAGCGTCACCAGCAACACCCGGCCCACCATCGGCGGCACCTCGGTGGCGAACGCGCCCGTCACCGTGCGCGTGGACGGCCTGGTGGTCTGCACGGCCACCGCCGACGCCCTGGGCGCGTTCTCCTGCGCGCCGATGACGGCGCTCGCCGAGGGGCCGCACCTCGCCACCGCCGTGGCCACCACTTCGGTCGGCGCCTCGCCGCCGAGCGCGGCCGTCACCTTCACCGTCGACGCGACGCCGCCGCTGACGCCGTCGGTGGTGGGCCCCGCGCACAACAGCAGCACCACCGACACCACGCCCACCGTCACCGGCACCGGCGAGCCGGGGAGCACCATCACCGTGCGCCTCGACGGCCTCGCCGCCGGCTCCACCACCGTGGCCCCCAACGGCACCTGGACCTTCGACGTTCCCACCGCGCTCTCCCTCGGCAGCCACGTGGTGAGCGCCACCGCCGCCGACGCGGCCGGCAACACCTCGCTGCCCTCCAACGCCAACACCTTCACCGTCGTCGCGCCGGGCGCGCCCGTCGTCACGACGCCCGCCGACAACTCGGTCGTCAACACCACCACCCCGACGCTCTCGGGCACCGCCGGGGCGAACGAGGTGGTGAGCGTGCGCATCGACGGCGCCGTCGTCTGCACCGCCACCGCCGACGCCCAGGGCGCCTTCTCCTGCGCCCCGACGGCCGCGCTCGGCGAGGGCCCGCGCGCCCTCACCGCCACCACGCCCGACGGGGCCGGCGGCGTGCGCACCTCCAACACCAACACCTTCACCATCGACACCGCCCCGCCCGCGGCGCCCACCATCGTCACGCCCGCGAACGGCTCCACCACCAGCGACACCCGGCCCACCATCGCCGGCACCGCCGAGCCCTTCGCGACGGTGGCCGTCACCCTCGACGGCATGGCCCTGGGCACCGCCACCGCCGACGCCACCGGGGCCTGGAGCCTCCCCACGCCGATGGCGCTCACGCCCGGCGCGCACACGGTGTCGGCGCGCGCCACCGACCGCGCCGGCAACCAGGCGCCGGCCTCGCCCACCTCGACCTTCACGGTGACGGCGACGGCCAGGGCCATCAGCCTCCAGACGCCGCTCGACGGCTCCATCACCCGTGAGACGCGGCCCGTGCTCTCCGGCACCACCACGACGAACGCGAGCGTCGAGGCGAGCATCGACGGCATGGTGGTGTGCACCGCGGTGGCCGACGCCGCCGGGGTGTGGACGTGCACACCCGCCACCGCGCTGGCCGACGGCCGGCACCAGGCGAGCGCCGTCATCTCGGGCTCGATGACGGCCTCCAACGTCAACGCCTTCACCATCGACACCGTCCCCCCGGCCGCGCCCGTCGTCACCGCCCCGGCCGACGGGAGCAACCAGCCCGCCCGGCCGCGCCTGGCCGGCACCGCCGAACCGGGCGCGCGCGTCACCGCCTCCATCGACGGCGTCGCGGTGTGCGTCACCCTCGCCGACGCGCAGGGCGCCTGGTCGTGCACGCCGGCGACGCCGCTGAGCACGGGCATGCACACGGTGACGGCCACCGCGAGCGACCCGGCCGGCAACGGCTCGCCGCCGTCGTCGGCCAACCGCTTCACCGTCGACACGGTGGCGCCCAACGCGCCCGTGCTGGTGACGCCCGCCGACGCCAGCCGCACCACCAACACCAGGCCCACCTTCAGCGGGAGCGCCGAGGCGGGCTCCACCGTCATCATCACCGTGGACGGCCAGGAGGTGTGCCGCGCCACCGCCGACGCGCAGGGCGCCTTCACCTGCAGCCCGACGACGCCGCTCGCCCTCGGCCGCCGCGCGGCGCGGGCCACCTCCACCGACGGCGGGGGCAACGTCTCGATGCCGTCGAACACCAACGTCTTCACCATTCACGGGGGCGACGGGCCGCCCACCATCACCTCGCCCACCGACGGCGCCGTCACCCGCGACGACAAGCCGCCCTTCACCGGCACCGCGCCGCCGAGCTCCACCGTCACCGTGCGCGAGGGCACGCAGGTGCTGTGCACCGCGCTCGCCGACGCCATGGGCGCGTGGACCTGCACGCCGATGAGCGCGCTGAGCGACGGCCCGCACCCCGTCACCGCCACCGCCACCGTCGGCGGCATGGACACCGCGCCGTCGGCCACCGTCACCGTGCGCGTCGACACCACGCCGCCGGTGGTGACCCTCACCGGCGGGCCCGACGGTGAGACGAAGGACCGCACCGCGTCGTTCGACGTCACCGCCAACGAGCCCGGCACCACCTTCGAGTGCAGCGTCGACGACGGGCCCTTCATGGCCTGCAGCTCGCCGGTGCTGACGGACCTGGGGCCCGGCGCGCACTCCCTGGTGGTGCGCGCGACGGACCGCGCCGGCAACACCGCCACCACCCGCCGCGACTGGACCATCGTCGAGGCGCTCGAGGGCCGCTTCGCCGGCGGCGGGTGCTCGGCCGCGGGGCCTGGGCCGCTCGGGCTGCTGGCGCTGCTGTGGACGCTGCGCCGGCGCGCCTGGGCGCGGTGACGCTGGGTGGCGAGGCCCGCCACCACCCGGTGACAAGATGTCACCCGCTGCGAACGCACGCTTCGCGGCGCGCCCAGTTGCGCGGGCACGCCCGGTGCTTCAGCGTGGCGCCCATGCGCCTGGAGACCCTGATTGCGAGCGCCCGCGAACACGGCGCCAGTGACGTGCACCTCGAGGGCGGCTTCCGGGCGACGTTCCGCGTTCGCGGCAACCTCAAGCGCCACGGAGACTCGCTGCCCCCCGCGCTCCTCACCTCGTTCGCCCGCGAGGTCCTCGGCGACGAGTGGAGCGCGTTCATCGCGCGCGGCTCCGCCGACCTGTCGGTGGTGATGGCGGGCCAGCGCTGCCGGCTCAACGTGCTGCGCAGCAGCCGCGGGGTGGGCTTCGCGATTCGTTTGCTGACGAGCTCTCAGGCGACGCTCAAGAGCCTCAACCTGCACCCCGACCTCGCGCGGCTGGTGCGCCCGACGCACGGCCTGGTGCTGGTGTGCGGGCCGACCGGCTCGGGGAAGACCTCGACGCTCGCGGCGCTGCTGCAGGAGATCAACCTGCACGAGGCCAGGCACCTCATCACCGTCGAGAGCCCCATCGAGTACGCGCTGGTGCCGCGCAAGTCGTTCATTCGCCAGCGCGAGGTGGGCCGCGACACGCCGTCCTTCGAGCAGGCGCTGCTCGACGCGCTGCGAGAAGACCCCGACGTGTTGATGGTGGGAGAGCTGCGCGACCCCGAGGTGATGCGGCTGACGCTCGCCGCGGCCGAGACCGGGCACCTGGTGCTCGCGACGCTCCACTCGTCGAAGGCCTCGGAGGGCCTGCAGCGGCTGGTCAGCGCCTTCGCCCCCGAGGTGCAGCAGGCGGTCTGCGCGCAGCTGGCCGACGTGTTGGTCGGCGTGGTGGCGCAGCGCCTGAGGTTTCACGAGGCGCAGCAGCTGCTGGTGCCCGAGTGCGAGCTGTTGATGGCGTCGTCTCCGGTGCGCGCGCTGGTGCGGCAGGGGCAGTTCTTCAAGCTGGCCAGCGCGATGGAGACGGGCGCGGCCGAGGGCAGCTTCACGTTCAGCCGGAACGCCGAGTGGCTCGCGAAGAAGACCGACTTCGCGCAGCCCTCGGCCCTGGTGGAGCCGGTGAGCGAGGCGCCGGCCCCCGCGCTGCCGCCGCTGAGGCCCCTCGTCGCCCGACGCGCGCCGGGCAGCGACGACGACGGCGCGGTGGTGCTGTCAGAGGAGGACGACGACCTCTCGAGCATCATCGAGGAGCTCGAGAAGGCCTGACCGGGCCGCGCGGCCACCCGCGGGACGCGCGTGGCTTGACTGACGAGGGCGAACGAGCACCGTGACGCTGGACATGGAGCGCGCGACGGAGTTCATCGAGGCCCGTCCGCCCCTCTCCAAGGAGACCTCCATGCGTCTGCTCCCCTGTCTCGTCGTGGCGTCACTCGTGGCCTGCTCTCCTGGAACGCGCACCATCACCCCCGATGACGTCGTCGCGCGCGGCGACTGCCCTGCCGTCATGGGCGCCGGCACGCCGCACACCATGAACGTCACCGCCAACGAGACGTGGACGGCGGCGGGCAGCCCCCACGTCGTCAGCTCGCTGCGCGTCGAGGCCACCCTGACGCTCGAGCCGTGCGCGGTGGTGGTGCTCAAGAAGGGCGCCGTCATCACCGTCGGCAACAGCGGCGCCGGGCCCGCGGGCAAGGTGGTCGCCGGCGGCACCTTCGACGGCGTGAAGCTCGAGCCGGTGGTGTTCCGCGCCGAGACCGCCGGTGAGCGCTGGGCCAGCCTCTTCGTGCAAGAGACCGGCAGCCTCGACTTCTCGTACACCGCGCTCTCGAGCGGCGGCAGCAAGGACGCCTCGTCGAGCAACGCCACCATCGAGGCGCGCGGCACCCAGATGAAGCCGCTCCAGAAGAAGCTGGGCATGAAGTACGTGGTGATTCGCGACTCGGGCAGCCAGGGCATCACGCTGCGCGGCTACTCGGCCTTCACCGACGCCTCCGAGAAGCTCTTCATCAGCGGCAGCGGCGCCGAGCCCGAGGCCGACGCGCGCTTCTTCACCGGCTTCCCCCTCGACATTCAGCCCGGCGGCGTGGGCACCATTCCCAGAGACAGCGTGCTGACGGGCAACCGCCGCGACGCCATCTACATCCGCTCGGTGGTGCGCCTCGACGTCGACGAGACCTTCCCCAACCGCGGGGTGCCCTACGTCTTCAACGGCGCCTTCCTCATGTACGACCTGGGCATGTCGACGCCGACGCTCACCATCGAGCCGGGCGTCACCCTGAAGTTCGAGAAGAACACCGGCGGCAGCCTGGGCATGACGTTGGGCAACAAGGCCTCGATGGCGCCGGTGCGGCTGGTGGCCAGAGGCACGGCGACGGCGCCCATCGTCTTCACCTCGGCCGAAGCGACGCCCGCGGCGGGCGACTGGGGTGGCCTCTACCTGGCCAACGGCCCGGCCGACGGCAACGCGCTCGAGTACGCCACCATCGAGTACGCCGGCGGCACCTCGGGCGCGCGCGGCTTCGGCTGTGGGCCGATGGCCAACGTCGGCGGCCTGCTCCTCATCGACTGGCGCCCCAACGACGCCTTCGTGAAGAACTGCACCTTCAAGCACCTCATCGGCGCCGGCATCGTCTCGGGTTGGAACTCCGACCAGGCCGGCCCCGACCTCTCGGCCAGCAACACCTTCTCGTCCATCGCCGACGTGCCCATGGAGGGCCGCTGCAACGTGACGAAGTGGGCGCCGGCCGCGGGGGTCGGCAGCTGCGCGATGCGCCCGGTCTGCGTGAACTGAGAGTCGGGCCCTCGGGCGGGCGGACACCCGCCGTCGCGCTATGCTACGGGCCTTCGCCCCGTGGCCCTCGAAGCAGGCACCAGAGTCGGTCGCTACACCATCAGCCGCCTGCTGGCGCAGGGCGGCATGGCCGAGGTCTATCGAGCCGACCAGGAGCTCACCAAGGACATCACCCGCCCCGTCGCGGTGAAGGTGATTCGCCCCGAGTACTCCGAGTCGGCCGACTTCCGGCAGATGTTCCTCGACGAGGCCCGCACCGCCTGCACGTTGAGCCACCCGAACATCGCGCAGATCTACGACGTGGGAGAGAGCGACGACGGGCTGCTCTACATGGCGATGGAGCTGGTGCCCGGCGAGACGCTCGCCACCATCAACCGCACCCTGCGCGACCACGGCGAGCGCTTCTCTGACGAGGCGCTGTTCGCCATCGGCATCTGGACGGCGAGCGCCCTCGAGGCGGTGCACTCGCTGAAGACCGAGGGCGGCACGGTGGGCCTGGTGCACCGCGACGTCTCGCCGCACAACCTGCTGCTGTCGACGACCGGCGCGCTCAAGCTCATCGACTTCGGCATCTCGAAGGCGGCGACGAACCGCAACCTCACCATGCCCGGCGTCACCAAGGGCAAGGCCGGCTACTTCTCGCCCGAGCAGGCGATGGGGAAGAAGCTCGACGGGCGCAGCGACCTCTTCTCGCTGGGCGTCACGCTCTACAAGCTGGCCTCGGGCTCGACGCCGTTCGACGACCACAAGACGCACGGGGAGCGGCACGCGGCGCTGGTGCGCGGGCAGTGGCAAGACCTCGACGCCACCTTCCCCGGGCTGCCCGAGCCCTTCTACGAGGTGGTGCGCCGGGCGCTGATGCTCAAGCCCGAGGAGCGCTACCAGACGGCCCGGGAGCTGCGAGAGGCCCTCGAGAAGGCGGCCTTCGACTCGGGCTTCCGGGTGGGGCAGTCGGCGCTGCTGGGCTACGTCGACGTCGACGGCGAGATTACGGCCACCGGAGGCACCCGGAGCTCGGCGTTCCCGGCCATCACCGCTTCGCCCACCGACGCGTACGGCAAGCCGAAGCTCGCGGCGCCCGGGCCCACCGGCCAGTCGGCGACCGGCCTCACCCCGCAGGCGGCCGCGCGCCGCGACCACAACACCGAGCGCGTGCCTGCCGCGAAGGGCACGGCGCCGTCGAAGAAGCCCTTCCTCTTCGTCGCGTTCGCCGCCGCCGTCATCATCGGCGTCTTCGGCACCTTGCTGCTGGTGGGGCGCGCGCCCGAGCCCGTCATCACCATCGAGCCCACGACGGTGCAGGTCGAGCCGGTCAAGCCGCCGACCCCGCCCGTCGCGAAGCCGGTGGTGGTGGTGAAGCCGCCGGACGAGGCGCCGCTCCCGGTGAAGCCGCCCGTCGTCGAGCCGAAGAAGCCGCTGGTGGTGAAGCCGACGTCGAAGCCGGTGGAGCCGGTGAAGCCCGTCGAGGTGGTGAAGCCGCCGCCGCCGCCCGTCGAGGTCGTCATCGCTGAGGGCACGGGCGTCATTCGGGTGTCGCTCAGCGGCGACGACTCGGGCGCGAAGGTGCTGGTGCGAGGCGCGAAGAGCTTCGAGAGCGCCCCCCCCTTCAGCGAGAAGGTGCCGTCGGGCCAGTACACGGTGATGGTGCGCCTGGCCAACGGCAACCTCTCACCGTCGCGCCGGGTGACGGTGCAGCCCGAGACGCAGAGCCGGCTGAGCTACGACGTCGCGCAGCAGCGCTGGACCGACCGCTGAGGCGCCGTCAGTTCTCGGGGTAGGCCGTCCACCCGACGGTCCAATCGGTGGTGCCCACGGCGCCGACGAAGGTGGCGCTGACGTCGAAGAAGCCGTCGTTGGGAGGCGTGGCGCCGCCGACGAGCGCGGGCGAGTCAGCCAGCGGCTTGAACACCGGCGCCGTCACGACAGTGGCCGAGGGCAGCAGCGGGTCGGCCTGCCGGTTGCCGAGCGACGGCGCGAGCAGCGCCTGGGCCTCGTCGAAGTCGTCCACCGCGGCGCCGCCGTCGGCGAGGTTCGCCGGGGCGACGTTCTGCCAGGCCGCCGCAGGGTTCTTGAAGAAGAGGCTGTTCTTCACCGCGAGGCTGCCGTCGCGCCACCGCGCCTGGCTGTTGGCGCCATCGACGAACATCGCCCAGTCGTTGAAGTTGGTGACGACGAGGTTGTTGAGCAGGCCCGCGGTGCCGACCCGCAGCACCACGCCGCGGCTGCGGCCTTCGCCAGGGTCGCTGGAGTCGGGCGCGCGGCCCACCAGCGTGACGTTGTACAGCGAGGGGCTCGAGCGCGGCGTCGCGTCTTGCGAGGCCCGGTTGTTGTCGGCCTCGATGCCGTGGTTGCCGCGGCCGGGCAGCTGCTGCACCACGACGAACTGCGCGCGCCCCCTCCACCCCTGGTCCCAGTCGAGGCCGTCGTCGTCGGAGCCGGTGATGACGAGGTGCTTGAGGTCCACCGAGCCGCCGAACACCTCGACGCCGTCGTCGATGCCGCGGTGCACCTGCAGGTAGTCGATGACGGTGCCCGAGCCGCAGGCGTTGAGCGTCAGGCCGTTGAGCTCGTCGTTCGCCGACAGCGGCTGGCCCGCGAACTCGATGCGCACGTAGCGGAGCCTGCCGCACGAGTGCGCGTCGTCGGGCGTCGCGCCGCCGCCGTACCGGTTGCGGGGCTCGTCGGCGAGGCCCTCGGCCTTGTTGTCACCGCCGGTGACGTTGATGGCCGCCCTGCCGTTGAGCAGCACGCCGCCCCAGTTGTTGTTGCCGACGCCGCGCATGCCCTCTGGGTAGTTCGCGGTGAAGACGATGGGATCGGCCGCCGTGCCTTCGGCGAGGAGCTGGCCCGAGCGCGTGACGACGAGGGCTGAGCCGCGCTCCCCGAGAACCCTGGTGCCGGGCTGAATCGTCAGCACCGCGCCGTCGACGTAGACGATGTTCTTGAGGACGTACGCCTTGTCCTTCGTCCAGGTGGTGGCGGTGGTGATGGGCTCGGTGACGGCGACGAGCGTCGTGGTGGCGGCGCCGCCGCCGGTGTTGCCGGGCGGAGTGGTGGTGGGTGCGGGGCACGCCGTCAGGGCGAGGCTCGCGAGCGCTGCGAGAACGAGGTTACGCATGGGTCACTTCCTTGTGGTGGGCATCGTCCAGGCCAACGATGCGTTGAGCTGCACGCCGAGCTGCTCACGGAACACCTCGACGTCTGCCTGCTTGATTCGGAGCTGCTGGTTGAGGGCGTTGGCCAGCCCGAGCTTGAGCTGGAAGCCGGGGCCGAACGCCTGCGAGACGGTGACGTCGACCTTGTGAATCGGCTGCACGAAGAAGTCGGGGAGCGGCGCCACCGCCACCTCGGAGAGCTCGGGGCCCGACACGTTGTAGAAGACGCCCACCTCGGTGCCCCACTCGGGCTTCGCCCAGGTGACGAAGGCGTTGAGGGCCCACGGGGCCTGGCCCTGGAGCGGGCGGTTCGCGTTGCCCAGTTGGCCCGCGGTGTTGGAGAGCTGCACCCTCGACCAGATGAGGGCGCCGTTGCCTCCGAGGCGAACGTCGGCGAGGGCCGGGGTGATGCGGCCGAGCGTGGTGCGGGCCTCGAGCTCCAGGCCCGCCAGCTGCGCGGCGTCGGCGTTGCGGAAGCCGAAGTCGAAGTTCGAGCCCTGCCCGACGACGACGCGCTCGATGGGGTTGATGAACTGCTTGCCGAACACCGAGAGCGAGAACACCTCGGCGCTGGTGGGGAACCACTCGGCGCGCAGGTCGGCGTGGTGAATGGTGGTCAGCAGCAGCTCGGGGTTTCCGGCCACGTTCCGGCGCCGCACCATGTCGAAGAAGATGAAGGGCGAGAGCTCGCGGAAGCTGGGCCGCGCCAGCGTGTACGCGTAGCCCGCGCGCAGGTTGACGCTGTGGACCGGCGACCAGGCGACGTTCAGCGAGGGCACCGGGTTGTGGTACTGGCGCGCGACCGGCGCGCTGGTGTTCGCGTCGGTGGCGAACGGAGTGAAGACGGCGACCGACTGCGACGAGCCCTCGTAGCGGAGCCCGGCCTGCGCCCGCAGCGCGTCGCTGGCCTTCCACTCCACCAGCCCGAAGCCGCCGTAGGTCGCGAGCGTCGAGGTGTACGCGTCTTGCGCGATGGTGCTCTCGGCGAGGAAGAACTGGGTGCCGGGGCCGGGCCCGATGCGGTCGGCCGTGAGCACGTCTTCCGCGAGGCCGGTCGGCGTGGGGCGGCGCAGCTCGAAGAAGCGAAACCGTCGGCCCTCGAAGCGGCGGGCCTGGTACTGGCCGAAGCCGCCCACCTCGAGCCGCAGCGCCCGCCACGGGAGCGTCGCCGACGCGGTGCCGCCGGCCGAGTCCTCCGTCAGCCCGAGGAAGAAGCGCTCGGCCGAGTTGGGCTGCAGCCGCAGGTTCAGCTCGCGGGTGTCGGGTGAGACGAAGTAGCGCGAGTCGCGAATGTCGGGCTCGCTGCGCTCCACGCGCCCGTAGTTGGCCTGCCACTCGAGCTCGAGGTCGGCGAGCGCGGAGAGCCGGTGGAAGCCCTTCAGCTGCGTGAAGAGCAGCTGACGCTGGGTGAACTGCAGCCGGTTGTTCACCTGGTCCTGCATCGCCGAGAGCGTCTCGGGGCCGCTGGCCGTGGCCGCCTGGTTCTCGGCGTTGGTGAGGCCCAACACCAGCAGGCTCACCTCGTGGTCGCGGTTGAACTGGTAGCCGAGGGTGCCCAGCAGCGAGGTCGAGGCGTTGACCGACGAGAGGAGCGAGTCGGTGGGGTTGGCCACCTCGAGGCCGCCCTGCGAGCCCGTCACGTCGGCCACGAAGGTGCGGCGGGTGCGCTCCCTTCGCGCCCACTGCGCGGCCACGAGGTACCCGAGGCGCCGGTCGTCGCCCAGCTTCACCGTGTCGCCGACCTGCGCGCCGAAGACGCCGTTGGGCGCTGCGGTGACCGACCCCGGCGTCCACCGGTTGGGCAGCGCGCGGCCGCCGGCCTGCTGCGTCTCGGCGCTGATGCCGGGCTTCGCGGGGTCGACCGACTGCTGGAACGCGCGGTCGGTGGGGAAGATGGAGGGGAGCGCGCGGGCTGGGTCGCTCAGGCCGAAGGCCTCGCCGAGGGAAGAGGGCGCCGAGGGCCGGGCCTGAAAGGTGGTGGCCGAGTCGCCCCCGAGGCCTGCGCGCAGCTTCACCTCGAGCTGGGTCGGGAACGTCGAGGTGTCGATGGTGAGCGAGCCGCCGCCAAACTGCGCCGGCAGGTCGGGCGAGTACGTCTTCATCACGTTCAGGTTCGACAGCAGCGACGTGGGGAAGAGGTCGAGCGGCACGCCGGGCTCATCGGGCTCGGGGCTGGGCATGATGGTGCCGTTGAGCAGCGTCTGCACGTACCGGCCGCCGAGCCCTCGCACGAAGACGTACTTGCCGTTGACGAGCGTGACGCCCACCACGCGCCTGGCGGCCTCTCCCGCGTTGCCGTCGGGCGTTCGCGCCATCTCCTGAGCGCCGATGGAGTCCTGCACCACGGGCGCCTTCTTCCGCTCCTGGAGCAGGGCCGCCTCGTTGCGCTTGTCGGCCTTCGCCTCGACGACGACCTCCTTGATGGCGCGCGACTTCGCCTCGAGCCTCACGTCGAGCCGGGTGACCTCACCGGCCTTCACCTCGACGTTCTGCACGCGGCGCCCCTCGTAGAGGGCGTAGAAGACGCGGAGCTCGTAGGTGCCAGGCGGCAGCTTGAGGCGAAACTCGCCGTCGACGTCGGTGAGGGCGCTCTTCTTTCCACCCGCCACCACCTTCACCGTCGCCTCGATGAGCCCTTCACCAGACTGGGCGTCGGTGACGAGGCCGACGACGCCGACGAAGTTCTTCGGCAGGGGCTTCTTGGCGACCGGCACGTCGGCGGTCGTGGTGGCGAGCGCCGCGTCGGCGGTCGTGGTGGCGAGCGCCGCGCCGGCGTCGAGGGGGCTGGCGCCCGCGTCGGCCGCGACCTCGACGATGCCGGCGTCGGCGCGCGGGGGCCCCGCG
Organism: Myxococcus sp.; assembly: GCA_014879945.1. Taxonomy (GTDB): domain Bacteria; phylum Myxococcota; class Myxococcia; order Myxococcales; family Myxococcaceae; genus Xiheimicrobium. The sequence continues at coordinate 2,431 of JACSRE010000439.1, read as the reverse complement.
GCGAAGGAGCCAGCGTCCTCCTCAGCCGCGGCGAACGCGGGGGCCAGGGCGAGGGCGAGGCTCATCAGGGTTCGCGACGTCGTGCTCACGAGCGACGATCTCGCGCGCTGTGGTGTCGCCATCGCGGCGCCCGCGTGACTTCATGGAAAGCGCGACGTCACGGCCCTGCGCCTCGAACGTCACGACTCGGTGGCGAGGCCCGGAGCGCCCGCTGCGCCCACGTCAGGGCGTGCGAGGCCCGGGTCTCCCTGCTGCGCCCACGTCAGGGCGTGCGAGGCCCGGGTCGCCCCGCTGCGCCCACGTCAGGGCGTCGGCAGCTCGTCGGCCAGCACCGCGAGCGTCTCGACGCCGCCACCGCGCACCGCGTCCATCACCTCGAGCGCCTGGCCGTACGGCACGTCGCCCTCGGCGTCGAAGAAGACCACCTTGTCGGGCCGCGCGTTCACCATGCCCAGCACGCGACCGGCGAGCTGGTCTCTCGGCACCGCTTCGTTGTTCACCTTCGTCACGCCGCTCTTCGCGAGCGTGATGACGATGGGGGGCAGCGCGTCGGCGGCCGGCGGCGGCGAGGTCTCCTCGGGCTTCGGCGGCACGTTCAGCCACAGCTGCTTCGTCAACAGCGGCGTCACCACCATGAAGATGATGAGCAACACGAGCACGACGTCGACGAGCGGCGTGACGTTCATCGCCGGCTTCGCGCCTGCGCGCCGTTTGCCGCCGCCTTCTCCCAGCGAGATCCCCATGGTCAGCCCTCAGCTCTGGCGGTTGGCGGCGTCGATGACCTGCAGCGAGACGCCGGGAAAGCCGAGCGCCTGGCAGGCCCTGAAGAGCTCGCGCACCTTGCCGTAGCCGAGCTCCTGGTCGGCCTTGAGCACCACGCGGCGCTCGGCGCTCGAGTCGTGGAGCACCTTGAGCCGCCCCATCAGCGCGTCGAGCGAGAGCGCCTCCTTCTCGAGGTAGAGCCTCCCGTCCTTCGTGAACGAGACCGTCGTCGGCTCCATCGACGCGTCGCCCCGGTCGGGGTTCTTGATGCTCGGCAGCGTCACCGAGACGCCGGCCTCCATCTGCGGTGTCACCACCATGAAGATGATGAGCAGCACCAGCACCACGTCGACGAGCGGCGTCACGTTCATCTCGGGCGCGAGCCCCGCGCGCCGCGTCTTCTTCCTGGGCGATGGCGACGCGGAGCTACTCGCCATGGCTGGGCTCCCGCGGCGCGCCGTGCCGCGCCTCGAGGAAGTCGATGAACTCGCCCCGCGCGTCGTCGAGCGCCAGCATGATTCCGTCGGCCTGCGTCGAGAGCCAGTTGAAGGCCAGCACCGCGGGAATGGCGACCATCAACCCGAAGGCCGTCTCGACGAGCGCCTCGGCGATGCCCAGCGACACCGAGCCCAGGCCTCCCGCGCCCTCCTTCGCGATGCCCTGGAAGGCGGTGATGATGCCGAACACCGTGCCCAGCAGGCCAACGAAGGGCGCCACCGAGCCCACCGAGGCCAGCACGCCCATGCCGCGGCGCACGTCGGCGGCGAGGAGCTCGGTCTTGCGCTCGAGCTCTCGACGCGTCAGCTCGATGGGCGCCACCGAGCCGCCCTTCTTCGCGGCCGAGAGGTACGTCCTGGCGCCGGTGCCCAGCAGCTTCGCGAGGTGGCTGTGCCGCTCCACGTCGGCCTTCCGGGCCAGCTCGTCGGGTTGGTCGGCGTCGAGCAGCGCCTTCGCCTCGAGCGCGAAGCGTCGCGTCGCCGACCGGGAGCGCGCGTAGGCCACCAGCCGCTCGAAGAAGACCGCCAACGAGGCCAGCGCCATCAAGAGGAGCACGGCGGCGACCGACATCGCCGGAACGCCCATGTGGCCGAGGATTTTTCCGAAGTCGAACATGTGGCTACTCCCTCAACGAGAACTTCACCGGAATGGTGAGGAACACTGCGATGGGCTGGTCGTCGAGCGTGGCCGGCGAGAAGCGCCAGGCCTTCACGGCGGCGATGGCCGCGGCGACGAAGGGCTCTTCGCCCTTGAGCACCTGAACTCGGCCGACGGCGCCCGACTTCTCGACGACGACCTTGAGCACCACGCGCGCCTCTTGCCCCGTGGCGCGCGCCCCCTCGGGGTACTCGGGCGCGGGGTTGCCCTCGTCAGGCTCGGGGGGCTCGGCCTCTTCGGGGAGGTTCACGGGGCCGCCGCCAGCCGCCTTCACCTCGACCGGCGCAGGCGAGTCGTCCTCCGAGCGCGCGATGGGGCCCCCCACGGCCGCGCCCGCGCCGTCTCCGGTTCCACCCACCGCCAGCGCGATGGCCGCGACGGGCGTGTCGGCCGTCTTCGGCGCGACCTTCGGAGCCTCGGTGGGGGCCACCATCGGGGCGGCCGCGGGCGCTGCGACGGGCGCCGGCGCAGCCACGGGCACCTCGACGACGGGAGCCGGGCGGGGCGCGGGGCT
>JACSRE010000068.1 GCA_014879945.1 Myxococcus sp. | reverse complement strand
TTCGGCGGGCGGCTCGGCCGGTGGTTCGGCGGGCGGCTCGGCCGGTGGTTCGGCGGGCGGCTCGGCCGGCGGTTCGGCGGGCGGCTCGGCCGGTGGTTCGGCGGGCGGCTCGGCTGGTGGTTCAGCGGGCGGCTCGGCTGGTGGTTCAGCGGGCGGTTCCGGCGGTGGTTCGATGCAGGCCACCGGCGAAGACTGCAACTCGCCCATCGTTCTCACGAACGGCACGTACTTCGGAACGACGAGCGGAGCGGCGTCGGACTTTTGGTTCTCATCGGTGAACGGGTGTGCGGGCGTCTCCTCGTCAGGCCCGCCGTCGCCTGACCTCGTGTTCGCCGTCGACGTTCCGGCAGGCCAGCGTCTCATGGCGTCTCTCAACACTGCGCCTGACGGTGGCTCGCCGTGGGACTCGGTGCTCAACATCATCGACGGAGCACCCGCCTGCGGTGTGCTCGGGGTCGATGGTGGCACGCAGGGCCTGGCCTGCCTCGCCGGCTCCGACGTTGGAAACCCCGAGACCGGCAGCTTCCTGAACCTTGGAACCGGCACTCGAACGCTCCTGCTCATGGTGAAGGGCTATTTCTCGACGAGCTCGGGTCTGTTCGGACTGACGACCAACGTCGCGCCTCCTCCGGCTGGAGACCTCTGCAATGCGGCGACGGTGATGGACGGAGGTGTCCAAGACGGAGTCCTGCTCTCGTCCGCCACCGCCTTCAATGACTACCAGGGTAGCGGAACCGGGTGCGCGTTCGCGTCGTCCGGCCCCGACCTGACCTTCGTCACCGCAGTCCCTTCTGGGCGGCGCGTCACGTGGGCCGTTCAGCCTGATGCTGGCCTTGACGTCTCGGTGAGCCTCACCACCTCGGTGGCCGACTGTGGCGGTCGCCTCTGCGTGGCGAACACGAACGCGGGTAGCACGGGCGCTCAGGAGCGGGTTGCCTATGCGAACCGCACCGCGAACCCGGTTGACGTCTTCGCCATCGTTGACGGCACGTCGACTACTTCGAACGGCATGTTCAGCGTGGGCGCGGTCATCGACCTGCCGCCGGTTGGCGACGCGTGCGACAGCGCGACGCCGCTCGTCGACGGTATGCCCTTGATGGGTGAGACGCTGGTCAACTTCACCAACGACTATGCTGGTGGAACGAACTGCTCGTCGACGTTCGCCGGGCTGGATCGGACCTACTCGTTCACACTCCCGGGACAGAGCCGGGCGCTGATCACGGTGACCCCGTCGAGCGGTCTCAACACCGCCATCTCGGTCGTCGACACGTCGGTTGGCTGCGGCAACGGCCTCTGCGTCGCTGGCGCTGACAACGGAACTTCGGGCAACCCTGACACGCTGACGTTCGCGAACCCGAGCACCCAGCCTCGCAACGTCTTCATCATCGTCGACTCGTCGGGGACCTCGACTCCGACGACCTTCAACATCGGCGCGACGGTCTCGACGATTCCTGCGAACGACAGCTGTGAGACGGCCGGTACGGCCATCACCGCTTCGGCCAGCGTGACGGGAACGCTGGTTGGCCTGGCGAACGACTACAACTGGTCGTCGACGACGAATGGGTGTGCCTCGGGCACGACGAGCCTTGATGCCGTGCACGCGGTCACCATCGGCGCTGGCCAACAGTTGACCGCAACGGTCGCGACTACCTCGGGCACCTGGAACCCCACGCTCCAGATCGTCGACGGCACCACGTGCGCTGCAGGAACGACGCAGACCTGTCTCGTGGGTTCGGCGACCAGCTCTGTGACGACCGTCGGTTCGGCTGAGACGGCGCGGTTCATCAATACCGGGTCGACTCCGCGCACCGTCTTCGTGGCCATCGACACCTCGACCACGTCGAACCACGGTGGTTACAGCCTCACCATTGACCTTGCAGCGCCGACCCAGGCGCTCAGCTCAATCGCCGCGGCCTGTGATGACTTGAGCACCGGTGCAACGGACCTGTTGTCGTCTGCGACGACTCCGCCCATTGGCGATGACGTCGTTTCAAACAGCGCGGCGTTGCCGTTCGCCTTCTCGCTGCTTGGAGCGCCTGTGACGACGTTCTCGGCGTCGTCGAATGGAAACGTGCAGCTCTTCGCAACGACGGGAACTGCGAGCAACCAGTGGGTTAACGTGGCCATCCCGACGGGCAGCGCTCCCAACGGCATGCTCGCGCCGTTCTGGGACGACTTGCGCAACGTGACGACGACGGTTGTGCGGAGCGCGACGTTCGGTACGGCTCCGAACCGACGCTTCACCATCGAGTGGTTCGACTCGACGCTGTTCGGCAACGCGGAGCGCCTGCGCTTCCAGGCGCAGATCTTCGAGACCACCAACGCCACCGAGTTCCACTTCTGCGACATCAACGCTGGCACCGCCACTGACGGTCGCGCCGCTGGAAACAGCGCGACGGTCGGCATCGAGGACCTCGCGGGGACTGGTGGTGTGCAGGCCAGCTTCAATCGCCCGCAGTCCATCGTGACGGGCGGCGGCTTGCGCTTCACGCCGTAGGCCGCGCTGGCAGACTGACTCACCAGGCGGGGCGCTCGGGAAACCGGGCGCCCCGTTCTGTTATGGGCCCCTCATGGCGACCAACCCCCCCTGCGGGCTGTACCGAACCACCAAGCCTCTCGAGAACCTGCCCGCCGGCCGGCTGGTGATGTTCCACGACCACGGCGACCCGGGTCCGGGCGTCTACCTGCCGCGCGCGTGGACGCTCAACCGCGCCGAGTGGCACGCCCAGGGCATCACGTCTCCCGGCCCCGAGTGGAGCGCCACCCTCGAGCCCCTGGCCGGCGAAGGGCTCTACATGGTGCGCGAGACGTTCTTCTGCTGCGACAAGCAGTGCACCAGCTTCCCCAAGGGCCAGCTGGTGCAGCTCGGCTACGACGGCGAGGCGAACGCCATCCTCTTCCTCCCCGAGTGGGGCGCGCGCGGCCTCGGCTTCCCCGAGCGCGGCACCCGGCTCGACCGCGACCGCGTGGCCAGGCTCGAGCGGCTCCTCGTCGCCCAGAACGCCGACGCGCCCAAAGACGCCTGGGTGCACTGAACGCGCGCGTGTCGTCAGGCCACTGGCCCGCCACCGAGGAGCCGGCCCCGGGGCGCGGCTCGCGACCGGTTCGCTGGGCCTCCTGCGGGGCTGCTTCGCCGCGTCGCAGAGCCGCGCTGCCGTGGTGCCGGTGCGGGGCGCGCCGCTCAGGTCGAGCGCCGCCTCCACGTCGTCGTTCGCGCCACTGGTTTGTCGGCGCTGCCGTCGTGCCGCTGCGGGGCTGGTTGGTCGTGTCGCAGAGCCGCGCTGCCGTCGTGCCGCTGCGGGGCTACTTCGTCGTGTCGTGCGGCGCTGCCGTCGTGTCTCCGCGCGGCTGCTTCCTGGCGTTGGTGTGTGGGGCCACCGTCGGCGCGCTGAGCTGCTGCGTCGTCGCGTCGTCGAGCGGCTCGGCCGCCGCGGGCTCACCGTTCGTGTCGCTCGCGGAGACCGCCCGTCGAGGGCGTGCACCCGGAAAGGCGGCCACCACCTCACCGCCGACGATGAAGGCCACCGCCGAGAGCCACGCCCACAGCAACAACAGCACGCCGCCGGTGAGCGACCCGTACGTCACGCCGAAGTCTGCGAAGTGCTCGGCGTAGAAGGCGAACAGCCGGCTGCTCACCAGGAACAGCACCGTGGCCACCGCCGCGCCGAGCCAGACGGCCTTCGGGCGGGGCCGGGTGTCGGGCAACACGCGAAACGAGAGCGCGGCCACCGCCACCAGGCTCACCACCGCGATGGGCCACCGCAGCACGCCCCACACCGCGGTGCGCGCGCCGAGCTCGAGGCCCAGCACGCCGGCCGCGTCCTCCACCAGGCTCGCCCCCGCCAGCGCGGCCACCACCGACAGCAGCAACAGCCCGGCGCCCTCGAGGGTGATGACGATGGCGACCAGCTGCCGGCGCACCCACGAGCGGCCGTCGGTCAGCCCGTGCGCGTCGTTGAGCGCCAGGCCCAGGGCGTTGGCGGCGCGGCTGGCGCTCCACACGGCCGTCAGCAGGCCGACCGTCAGCAGGGTGGCGCTGCGGCGCTCGACGACGTCGGCGACCACCCGTTGCACCAGCTCGAAGGCCTCGGTCGGCATGAAGCCGCGCAGCCGCGAGAGGAGCCGGCTGACGCTGTCGGGGCTGGGGAGGAAGGCGGCCAGCGAGGTGAGCACCACCAGGAAAGGCGCCAGCGCCAGCACCGCGTAGAAGGCCACCTGCGCGGCGAGGTCGAGCACCGGGCCCACCAACACCCGCCGGCCCACCCGGAGCACGAGGCCCTTGAGGCTGATGTCTGGCTCCTCCACGGGGCGGCAGTGTGCCACCTTCACTGCCTGCCGAGGCGCTCACCGACGGCATCGCGTCACACGCGCTCCGCTCGACGCCGCGCGCGCGTCTGGCCCGAGGGGGCTCACCTGTGCATCACTCCCGACATGCGCCCGTTCCTCTGGTGTCTCGTCGCTGCAATCCTCGGCTCGGCGGCCTGCAACCCCGTCGTGCCCGCGGTGGACGCGGGCGTCGAGCCGCCGCGCGCGGGTGGGCGCGCCGGTGGAGGCGCCGCGGGCGGCAAGGCGATGGCCGCGCTCGCCATCGACCGACTGACGGGCGCCTTCGGCGCGGTCGAGGCCGGCAAGGTCTCGACGGCCATCTCGTTTCAGGTCTCGAACACCGGCGGCGACTACACCGGCCCGCTCGAGGTCGTCCTCGAGGGCGCCCGCTTCAGGCTCGCCTCCGACGCCTGCTCGATGGACACGGTCTACGCAGGCGGCGCGTGTGAGGTGCGGGTGCTCTTCGCGCCGGTCGCGGTCGAGAGCGCCGTGGGCCGCCTCGTCGTGCGCGGCATGCCCGGCGGCGAGGTGTCGGCAGACCTCACCGGCACCGGCCTCAGCCCCACCTCCACCACGCTGACCGTGTCGCGGGCCGGCACGGGCGAAGGCACCGTCACGGGCGGCGGCATCTCGTGCGGAGCCGTCTGCTCCGACGTGGGCCCAGTCAACCGTCAGCTCATCCTCACGGCGGCGCCGGTGCTCGGCTCTCAGTTCGCCGGCTGGGTGGGGTGCGACTCGGTGATGGGGCCGAGCTGCACCGTGACGATGGCCACCAGCCGCGCCGTCACCGCCAGCTTCACCGGAGGCGCCACCGCGACGCTCACGGTGACGAAGGCGGGGCCGGGAACGGTGACGGGCATGGGCATCGCCTGCGGCGCCGACTGCGCCGAAGTCCTGCCGCTCGGCACCAGCGTCACCCTGACGGCGGCGCCCGGCAGCGGCGCGACGTTCGTGAACTTCGTCGGCTGTGACACGGCCCAGGGCGCCAGCTGCACCGTCACCCTCGACGGCAGCCGCACCGTCACCGCAACCTTCGAGGCCGCCGCGTCCGACTACACGCTCACGGTGGTGAAGGCCGGCAGCGGCACGGGCACCGTCACCGGCACCGGCATCGCCTGCGGCGCCGACTGCAACGAGCTCATTCCCGCGGGCACCACGCGCACGGTGACGGCGACGCCGGCGGGCAACTCGTCTTTGTCGAGCTGGTCGGGCTGCGACCAGGTGTCGGCCCTCGACTGCATCGTGGCGCTCACCAGCAACCGCACGGTGACGGCCACCTTCACCGCGACGGCCGCGCCCTCGGCGCCCACCATGTTGACGGCGGCGGTGCAGCCCAACGGCGAGCTGCTCCTGCGGTGGACGGACACCGCCTCCAACGAGGTCGACTACCGCGTCGACCGCAGCACCCAGCCGATGACGGGCTTCGTCGAGGTGGTGACGCTCCCCGCCAACAGCACCTCGGCCACCCTGCCGGGGCTGACGGTGGGCACGTATTACTTCAGGGTGCGCGCCACCAACGGCGGCGGCGCCTCGGCCCCGTCGAACACCGCGGTGGTGACGCTCTCGTCGCCGCTGGTGCAGCTGTCGGTAGTGAAGTCGGGCAGCGGCAGCGGCACCGTGACGAGCACGCCCGCGGGCATCGCCTGTGGCGCCGACTGCAGCGAGGCGCTCCCCGCCGGCACCATGGTGACGCTCACCGCCGCGCCGGCCACGGGCGCCACCTTCGCCGGGTGGACGGGGTGCACCAGCGCCGCCTCCACCACCTGCACCGTCGCGCTCGCCGCCACCACCACGGTGACGGCGGCCTTCGGGCTGATGCCGGGCTCATTGATGGTGTCGGCGCCCACGGGGAGCACCAACGGCAACTACTCCGTCTCGTGGAGCTGCGGCTCCGGCGCCTGCGGCACGCCGTACACCCTCGATGAAGACGTCAACTCGGCGTTCACCAACCCCACCTCGGTGATGGTCGGCGCCACCACCACGCGCGCGTTCACCAACAAGCCCGACGGCCGCTACTGCTACCGGGCGCGCTCGCCCACCATGACGAGCAACGTGGCCTGCATCGTCGTGTCGCGGCCGGGGAGCACCGGGGTGCTGCGCGTGGACAACCGCACCCACTACGACGTCATCGACCTGCGCCTGGCCGGCACCCAGCACACCGACTACCCCTACGTGCTGGCGGTGGGGCAGACCTACGACGTGGTGTTCCCGCCCGGGCCCGTCAGCTACGAGCTCGCCGTCGGCTTCTGGAACGGCAGCACCCGCGAGGTGTGGTTCCGCTACTCGGGCACCGCGACGGTGTTCGCCGGCCAGACGGCCCTCGTCACGCTCGACAACCCCACCCTCGAGCAGCTGCTGTCGAACTTCGGCCCCACCGCCAACTGGGACGGGCAGTACCTCTCGAGCGGCGCGCTCCGCACCCGGCGCATGCAGTTCAACTCGGTGGGCTCGTACACGCTCTTCGACAACGGCGCGCAGGTGAGCACCGGCACCGTGCAGCAGGTGGCCTGGCCCGACTACTCGGGGCGCGTCTCGTTTCGCCTCTGCACGCCCACCTGCGGCGGCGCCACCGTCGAGCTGCCGTACCCCTTCACCCGCTTCACCGCGCCCAACGGGCCCCCCGCGTCGCCGAGCATCGACTACTTCCGGCAGTAGCCGCAGCGTGCGGACCGCGCGCCGTCACATCAGCCGGAAGCGGCGCACGATGGTCTGCATCTCCTCCGACAGGTTGGCGAGCTCCTGCGAGGCGGCGGTCATCTGCGAGACGGCCTCGGTCTGCTCCTCGATGACGCGCTTGACGGCGTCGGTCGACTCGGCGTTGGCGCGGGCCACCGACGAGATCTCGGTCATCGCCTGCACCATCGACTCCGAGCCCTTCTGCTGCTCGCGGGCGAAGTCGCTGATGAGCGCCACCTTCTCGGCGCCGTTGCGCGCGCTGTCCGAGATGTTGCCCATGGAGCGCACGATGGTGGTGATGTCTTCGCGGCCCTCGGCGAGCTCCTCGATGCCCTCCTTCATCGCGCTCACCACCAGCGTCGACTGCTGGTTGATGTTGCGGGCCAGCAGGCTGATCTGCTCGGCGCTCTTGCCGGCGCTCTCGGCCAGCTTGCGCACCTCGTCGGCCACCACCGCGAAGCCACGGCCGTACTCGCCGGCGCGCGCCGCCTCGATGGTGGCGTTGAGGGCCAGCAGGTTGGTCTGCTGCGCCACCTGGGTGATGGCGTCGACGATCTTCGAGATCTCCTGCGTCTTCTCGCCGAACTTGAAGACCTCGTGGCTGGCGGCCTCGATGCGCGAGAACACCTTGCGCACCTTCTCACCGGCGAGCGTGGCGGCGTGGCTGCCCTCGACGGCCGAGGCGCTGGTCGCGGCGGCGGCGCGGGTGGACTCTTCGGCCGTCGAGGCGGTGCGCTGGAGCGCCTGGGCCATGTCGGTGATGGCCGTGCTGGCCTTGCCCACCAGCGACTTCTGCGACTCGGCGCCGGCCGCGATGCGGATCATCGAGGAGCCGACCTCGCTGGCCTGGGCGTTCACGCCCTCGGCGCTCGCCTCGAGGGCCGACGCCGACGAGGCGACCGACTCGGCGGTGCGCTGAATCGAGCTCACCAGCTCGCGCAGGTTCTCCTGCATGTCGGCGATGGCGACGGCCAGCTCGTCGATGTCGTCGCGCAGCCCGCCGGCCTCGAGGTTGACGCGCCGCGAGAGGTCGCCGCGAGAGATCTCGAGCGCGGTGGCCGACAGCACCCGCACGCGGGTGACCCGGAGCACCAGCGACGGCAGCACGATGGCCAGCACCAGGGTGACGATGGAGGCCGCGATGATCTTGAGCGTCCAGTCCCACGCGGCGCCGAGGGCGAAGAGGCCCACCAGCGCAGTGGCCAGCACCACGTAGCCGGCGAGGATCTTGAAGTGGAGCGAGACCTGCGCGCGGCGCTCCTCGGTGCGGCGCACCAGCTCGGGCAGGGCCTCGCGACGGGTGGCCAGCGTCCTGGGAACCTTCTCGCGGAGCGGTCGGGGCACGAGCACCGGTTTAGTCTGCCCGCGCACCGGCCGCGAGAAACTCGGCCTACGGGCGGTCGAGCCGCAGCGTGACGCCCTCGCGGGCGCCGAAGATCTCGAGCTCGGCTCCGATGGCCTGCGCGCGCTCGGTGGCGGTGAGCACCTTGGCGTCCACGTCGCGGTCGCTCTGCATCGGGTCGTGGTGCGTCAACGCGAGCTGCCGGACGCCCGCTTGAATCGCCAGGTCCACCACCGTGTTGGCGCGGGGGTGGCCCCAGCCGACCTTCTGCGGGTACTCCTCGTCGGTGTACTGGGCGTCGGCGATGAGCAGGTCGGCCTTCTTGACGGCGGTGATGAGGCTGGTCGGCAGGCGGCGAATCGAGCGCGGCGTCTTCTGCGGGCTGGCCGGGTCGGTCAGCAGCTGGTCGAGCTCGCTGTCGGTCGCGTACACCGCCACCCGGCCGGCGTGCTCCACGCGAAAGCCCGATGAGCCGCCGGGGTGCTTCTGCTCGAAGCGCTTCACCACGAAGTCGCCGGCCTGCACCACGTCGTTCTCGAAGGCCTTCGGCACGATGCGGGCCGAGAGGTCCTTGAAGGCGACCGGGAAGTACGCGTTCGACATCTGGCCCGAGAGCAGCTGGTAGTTCTCGTTGTCCTCGCTGCCGTAGACGGTGAGGGTGGTGCTCTTCGCGTAGGCGGGGCCGAAGAAGGGGAAGCCCTGAATGTGGTCCCAGTGCGGGTGCGAGAGGAACAGGTGCAGGTCGAGGCCCGCACGCGGCGGGTTGCGCATCAAGCTGACGCCCAGCTCGCGCAGGCCGGTGCCGGCGTCGAAGATGAGCACCGTGGTGTCGCTGCGCATCTCGATGCACGAGGTGTTGCCGCCGTAGCGCCGGGTGCGAGGGCCAGGGGTGGGGATGCTGCCGCGCACGCCCCAGAAGCGAACGTAGAAGCCCACTCAGGCGCCCTCGACGTAGGTGAAGACGACGTCGCCGAGCTGCACCTGGTCACCGTCGCGCAGCACCGCGGCGTGCACCTGCAGGCCGTTGAGGAAGACGCCGTTGCGGCTGTCGAGGTCCTCCACGGTGTACTCGTCGTCCTGGCGCATCAGCTGGGCGTGGGTGCGGCTGATGTCGTCGCTGTCGAGGCGCAGGTCGGCGGCGCTCCCGCGGCCCACCACCAGGGTGTCGGCGGTGAGCTCGTGGCGCGCCGGGCTGCCGGGGCCGGCGGTCTGCTCGAGCGCGTGCACGCGGCGGGGCCGGGGTTTGAAGCTGGCCGGCAGCCGCGTCATCATCGTCTGCGGCACCTCTTCGTCGATGGTCGTGGTGCGCCGGTCAGCCATGGCGCGAGGTTACACCGCGCGCCCCCCGCCTCAACCGGCGAAGGCCGACCGCCACGCGTCGCGCCCGTGCCCGAGCAGGCGCCGCACGGTCTTCGCGGTCGCGCACACCTTGTCGCCCACGAGAATGCGGTGGCCCAGCAGCACCGCGTCGTCGCCCACCTCGCCCAGCAGCTGCGCCTCGACGGTGACGTCGACGTTGGCGCCGATGGCGGCCCGGAAGTGAACGCTCTCACCCAGGGCCGAGAGCTGCAGCGCGGGCAGGCCCGCCTTCGCCAGCGCGCGGCTCGTCGCCTCGTCGCAGAAGTCCACGTACGCCGGGTGGTTGATGTGGCCGAACGGGTCCATCCACAGGTGCCAGGTGTGAAAGGTGAACCGCTGCGCGGGCAGACCCGCGAGCGGCGCGTGGGCGGGCAGCTCGGCCGAGGGGAAGCCCTCTTCACGGGTGAAGGCCGCGTAGATGTCGGGGCCCGCGCGCGTCGGCTCGAGGCTGCGCGCGAGGTAGGCCCACTCCTGCGAGGCGGTGGCAACCAGCTCGTCGCCCGAGAACAGCCGCACCTCGCGGGTGAACAACATGTCGCGGCGCGCCTTCACCGGCCAGGTGCGCCCGTGGAGGCGGTCTTCGAAGCGCAGCTCCCGCTGGTGCAGCAGCGTCATCGAGCGCACCACGAAGAGGGTGTTGGTGGCGTCGTAGCGCGCCGGCGTCCACCCCACGTCGGCCGACTGGTCGACGACGACGTCTTGCATCGCGCGCCAGACGTCACCCGCGCGCGCCGAGAGCCGGGGCGAGAACGAGTTGCGTTGGAGGACGACGGGGAAGGGCTTCGCGCTCGAAGGCCAGGTGCGCATGTCACCCGACCTTGGCACCGCGTGGCGTTCGACGGTGGCGAATCAGCCCGCGCGGTGCCCGGAGTACGCCGGGTCGTTGATGTACTTGCTGGCCGGCGCCACGCGCAGCCCGCTCGGCACCGCTTCGATCATCTGCCCGTCGCCGATGTACATCGAGACGTGACCGTTCTTCACCAGCAGGTCGCCGGGCTGGAGCTGGTCTTTGGGCACCTGCGGGAGGCTCGACTTCATCGCCCGGCTGCTCGCGAGGTGGCTGATGTCGATGCCGGCCTTCTTGAGCATCGTCACCATCAGGCCCGAGCAGTCGTAGCCGACGACGCCCTTCGGCGAGACGTACGCCTTCTGGCCGGCCATCTGGTAGGTGCGCCCGTCGCCAGGGGCGCCGAAGCGGAAGGGGCTGGCGCCGCCCGTGTACGGCGCGCCGACCTGCGAGAGGCCGAAGTCGATGGCCGCCTGAATGCCGGCTGGCGCCCCGGGAGCGCTCGAGCCCACGGGCGCGCTGGGGCCCGTCGGCGTGGGCGCCGCGCCCGGCGCCTGGGCCGCCTGCTCCCGGGCCTTGATGCCGTCGACGAAGCGCTTGAACGCCGCGGGGTCTTCCTTCGCGAGGCGGAAGAAGTTCTGCAGGTCCTGGCGCTGCTTCGGGTTCATCTTCGCGACCTTCAGGCCGAACTTCTGGAGGTCGGCCTGCTGCTTCTTGAGCTGCGCGCGCACGTCGGCCTGCTCCGCCAGCGCGCGGCTGCGCGGCGTCACGTTGGCCCACGTCTCGGGGTTCTCGTTGGCGGCGAGCTTCTGCTCCACCTCGGCGAGCGCCTTCTGAATGCCGTCGCGGTCGCGCAGCACGGCGGCGAGCTCGGCCTCTGCGCCCGGTACGCCCCTGGCCACCGCCCGCCGCACCGCCGCGAGCTTCTGCTCGAACGCGAGCTGGACGTCCTGGCCCTGCGTGGAGCCGCCGCCCACCGCCTGCGAAGCGGCCCGTCGGTGTGCCCGCCCTCGCCCGGTCGACAGCTCATCTCGGAGGAAGCCCGCGCGGGCTGGCGCCTGGGGAGCGGCGGCCTTGGGTGCCGTTCGGCCAGTGATTGCAGCGGGTTGGTTTCTCGAGATTCGGGTCGACATGGGGTCCTCGTGGGGTGACTCACCATTGTCTGCGGCGGAGTTCGGGCGCGATCAGCAAGGAACCTTGGCAAACGGCGGCGACCCGTCCGTCCGGCGAACGACCGATGCGCTCAGACCTTCTCGGGCACGTACCGGCCGAACAACCCCTCGGGGCGCACCAGCAGCACGATGATGAGGAAGCCGAAGGCCACCGCGTCACGCCACGACGAGCTGCCGAACCACACCACGCCCTCTTCGCACAGGCCCAGCAGCAGCGCCCCGGTGACCGCGCCCTTGAGGTTGCCGATGCCCCCGATGACCGCCGCGACGAAGGCCTTGAGGCCCACGTACATGCCCATCAGCGGCTGCACCTGCTTGTCCTTGATGGCGTACAGAATGCCGGCGCCCGCCGCGAGGGCCGAGCCCAGCATGAAGGTGCCGGCGATGACGGTGTCGACCGGAATGCCCAACAGCGCCGCCGTGCGGTGGTCGTGAGAGACCGCGCGCATGGCCTTGCCGAAGCGGGTGCGGAACACCAACACCTGCAGCGCCACCATCAGCCCCACCGCGATGAGGAAGCTCATCACCTGCCAGTTGAGCAGCCGCACCTCGTTGAGGCCGTCGGCGCTGGCGATGTTCACCCACTCGACCGACTCGATGATGGTGGGAAAGCGCCGCGCCGCCGCGCCGGGCAGAATCGTGACGCAGTGCTCGTCTCCGGTCGCGCACGGCGTCGAGGTCAGCCTGTAGCCCTCGGCCTGCGTCACCTCGTCGCGCGCCTTCGTGAGCGTCACGTCGAGCTGGAACCCGTACGAGAGCGCGAACGAGATGCCGATGGCGGTGATGAGCGCCGTCAGCCGCGACTTCTCGCGCAGCGGCCGGTAGGCGAAGCGCTCGATGATGAAGCCCAGCACCGCGCAGGCCAGCATGGCGACCAGGAACACCGCCATGAAGCCCAGGAACGACGAGGCCGCCTGCCGCCCGAGCAGAAACGCCACCGCGTAGCCGACGTAGACGCCCACCATCATCACGTCGCCGTGCGCGAAGTTGATGAGCTTGAGCACCCCGTAGACCATCGTGTAGCCCAGCGCGACGAGGGCGTAGATGGTGCCTGAGGCGACGGCGTTGATGAGGTGCTGGGCGAGGTCGTACAGCATGGCGACTCGTCAGGGCGCGACGGTGGACACGTAGGTGAACTTGCCCTCTTCCACCTTGAGCACCACCGCCGGCTTCACCGGGTTCCGGTTGGCGTCGAGGGTGATGGTGCCCGCCACGCCGGGGAAGTCTTTGGTGGTGGCGATCTGGTCGCGAATCGCCGGGCCCGTCAGCTCGGTCGCGCGCTTCATGGCGTCGATGGCCACCCGCGCCGCGTCGTAGCCGAGCGCCGCGAGCGAGTCGGGCGTCGTCTTGTAGCGGGCCTGGTACTTCTTGATGAACTCCTGCACGCGCGGGCTCGGGTCGTCGGCCGAGTAGTGGTTCGACACGTAGCTGCCCACCACCGCGGTGCCGCCGAGCTCGAACAGCTTGGCCGAGTCCCACCCGTCGCCGCCCATCATCGTCACCTTCAGGCCCAGCTCGCGGGCCTGCTCGGCGATGACCGCCACGTCCTGGTAGTAGCCGGGCACGTAGAGCCCCTGGGGGCGCAGCTTCTTGATGTTGGTGAGCTGCGCGCGGAAGTCGGTGTCGCCCTTCGCGTACGACTCGACGCCCGAGATCTTCCCGCCCATCTCGGTGAACTTGCGCTTGAAGACCTCGGTGAGGCCCTCGGAGTACGCGCTCTTCTTGTCGGTGAGGATGGCGACGTCTTTGAACTTCAGCTCGTCGTGCGAGTACTTCGCCATCACGTAGCCCTGGAACGGGTCGATGAAGCAGACGCGGAAGATGTAGTCGCCCACCTCGGTCACCTTGGGGTTGGTGGACGAGGGGCTGATCATCGGAATCTTCGCCTCCTGCGCCTTGGGGGCCATGGCGAGCGAGTTCGACGAGGCCACCTCGCCGAGAATGACGAGCACCTTGTCCTGGGTGATGAGCCGCGTGACGGCGCTGGCCGCCTCTTCGGGCTTCGACTGGTCGTCGTACACCCGCACCGCGAGCTTCTTGCCCTTCACGCCGCCGGCCTCGTTGGCCTCGTCGATGGCCATGGCGATGCCGTCGCGCGTCGAGACCCCGAACGCCGCCTCGCTGCCCGTCAACGAGCCGACCTCGCCCAGCAAGAGGACCTCTTCGGCGGGCTTCGCGTCGGCCGGCTTCGGCGTGTCACCGACGGCCTGCTTGACGTCGGCGGGCTTCGGGTCGGTGTTCGTCGTCTTCTTCTCGCAGCCGAAGGTGAAGACGGCGGCGCAGGCGAGCAGCAGGGACAGACGCATGCGTGGGGCTCCTTGAGAGGTGACGCGCGCGGGCTTGTACGGGGCGTGGCGAGGGGGGTCAACGATGGCGAGCCGTGGCCGGTGCCGTTAGTCCAACGCCATGCGCGCGCTCCTCGTCGGCCCCCTGCTCCTCGCCTCGGCCTGCGCCGACGTGTCGGGCATCGAGAACAGGCGGACGTACGGGCCGGCGGTGGCGATGATCGACCTCTTCACCACCTGCTTCCTGGTGAAGACCGACGTCGGGCCGGTGCTCGTCGACGGCTGCTGGCGGCCCGAGGAGCTGCGCGCGCGCCTCGCTGAGAACGAGGTGAAGCCCGAGGACGTGCGGGCGGTGCTCCTCACGCATGGGCACCAGGACCACGTGGGCGGCCTGCCTGCGCTGCCCAACGCCCGGCTCTTCGCGCTGGCCCAGGAGCAAGAGGTGCTCAACGGCACCGTGAAGGGCGACGGCACCATCGACGAGGTGCTCACCGATGGGCAGGCGCTATGGTTCGGCTCCACCGAGGTGCGGGTGTACGCGGTGCCGGGCCACACCGCGGGGAGCGCCGCGTTCCTCATCGGCGGCGCGCTGCTGTTGGGAGACAACGCCCTCGTCACCGCCAACGGCTGGCTGGCCCCGGTGCCGGAGGACCGCTCGGCGGACCCTGCGCTCAACGTGCGCTCGATGGTGAAGCTCGCCGACCGGCTCCGCGCCGAAGGCCGAGAGGTGCGGTGGCTCGCGCCAGCGCACAGCGGCGGGCTGGTGGGGGGCTCGGCGCTGCGCGACTTCGCCGAGGCGCGCCGGTAGACGGCTCGGGTGGCCGCCGACGCGCGTTCGTTCTCTGTCAGCGCCGAGGCTTCAAAGCCGCTCATCGAGAGCCGTGAGAAGACTTCGAGGAGAGACCATGAGCGACCATCACGCGAGCGGACCCTTCGTCGGGCTCGACCAGGCGAGCGCCCTCATCGACGCAGAGGTCGACCCTCGACGAAAGGCGTTCCTGCGCTTTGCGCTGACCTCGGCCCTGACGCGAGCACCCAGGCCGCGGGACGAGGCCCCCTTCGACCTCGAGCAGTTCCTGATGATTGTCTCGGCGATGCTCGATCAGGCTGAGGTGATGAGCACGGTGCTCACCGGTGACTTCCAGAAGCTCGAGTGGTGGCCTGACTGACGGGTCGAGCCGACGCGGCGCCAGACGTGGGCCACACGCGTGCGAGCATTGGCTTGCCTCACGGCCGTACAGGCTGTTGTGTGCACGCCATGTCAGTCGTCGCGCGTGCTCGATGGAGTCTCGGTCTCGTGATGCTGCTCGCCTGCGGCCGCTCCGAGACCTTCGAGGAGCTTCGGCTCACCACGACGGGCGGCGGGAGCGCGGGCGGCGCGGCGGGTGGCGGAGCCGTCGCGAGCGCGGGCGGCGCGGCGGGTGGCGGCT
>JACSRE010000363.1 GCA_014879945.1 Myxococcus sp. | reverse complement strand
GCCCGCTGCCGAACCGCCCGCTGCCGAACCGCCCGCTGCCGAACCGCCCGCTGCCGAACCGCCCGCTGCAGCGCTCGAGCACGCATTCATCTGACAGGTCTCGCTCCCGGAGCACGTCGCGCAGGCTGCGCCGTTGATCCCACAGGCGCTCTTCGAGTCCCCCGACGCGCACACGCCGCCCGGGAGGCAACACCCACTCGCGCAGTTCTGGGGTGTGCAGCGCTGATCAACCGGCTGAGGGCACCCTGTCAGCACCAACACCGCGGCCACGACCGGCATCATCCACGTCTTCGTCGACATCATTCCTCCGAGCGGAGCCCCCGCGGGCTCCGGAGCTTCCGAAGGGTGGCGCGACGAGACGGGCGACACCCGGAGCGCGACGAGAGAGACGACTCGCGACGAAGACCGGGGGCGACCTGTCCGCCGCGCTCCCCTCGGAGCGTGATGGGACTGCTCCAGAGGGGCCTCCACCATTGGAGGGCTCCGGGCCGGACAGGTCTTCGGACTTGCAGGCCTCGGCTCGACCTCGAGCCACCTACTCACCGTCGCTTCCCAGGCCCGGCATCGGCCCAGTGCTCTCTGACGATTTTCGTTCCTGCTTACCGCTGCGGGGCAGCCCCGGATTCTCACCGGGTTCCCTTGACCGACGCGGGGGCTCTAGGCGCGCCGTCGTCACTGCGCAACGGGAATGTGCTCAGCGCTTGCGACGCGCCAACAACACCACGCCGGCCAGCGGCACCAACGACACCGCCAGGCCACCGCCGCAGCCAGCCGCGTTGCGCACCGGCGTTGGAACGCAGCGCCCGTTCGTGCACGAGAAGCCACGGTCACAGTCCTTCGCGGACAGACACGGGTCGCGCATCTCGTTCTCTTCGGACGTCATGTCGGCGCCGCCCATGCCCGCCGAGGCGTCGGGAATCGATGCGTCGAGCGCGAGCGCCTGCGCGCCCCACGACAGCACCAGCCCCAGAAGAAGACGTCTCATGTGAACCTCGCTCCGGCCTCAGCTTAGACCGCCACCTTCGATTGTGGATCGCACCGCGTGGCGGTGAGCGGTATAAGTGGCGCCTCCCATGGCGCCCACCATTCTCGTCGTCGACGACAACAAGGAGCTGGTGGCGCTCCTGACGTCGTTGTTCGAAGAGGCCGGCTACGTGGTGATCGGCGCCAACAAGGGCCGGCCCGCGGTCGAGCTGGGCAAGGCCGAGCCGGTGGTGCTGGCGCTCATCGACATGCTGCTGCCCGACATGATGGGCTACCACGTCGCCGAGGGCCTGCAGGCCGCGCGACCGGGGCTCACGCTGGTGTTCATGACCGGCGTCTTCAAGGGCGCGCGCCACGCGAAGGAGGCGCTCGAGCGCTTCCCCGGCGCCCTCTTCGTCGAGAAGCCGTTCGACGCCAAGAAGCTGCTCGAGACCGTGCGAGGCTTGGTGCCGCCGCCCGGGGGCTCCGTCGTTCCAGCGCCGAGCGAAGCGCCCTCTGACTTCGACGTCGAGCTCGACATCGACGTCGAGGACGAAGAGCAGGACGCGATGGAGCTGACCGGCCGCATCAAGGTCACCGGCGGCGGCAACATCACCGCCGAGCTCTCTGGCGAAGCGCTCACCGCGGGCAAGCCGCTCAAGGGTGGCGTCTCAGGGTCGAGGCCGGCCACCTCGCCGAGCATCGTCCCGCCTCCGCCGCCCGCTGATGCGCGAGAGCCGAGCGCGCGGGCCGCCAGGCAAGGCGAGCTCCGCGACAACCTGCCCGGGCTGATCACCGCCTTCTATCTCGCCAAAGAGACCGGCGAACTCTCGTGCAAGAAGGGCAAGGTCAAGAAGGTCGTCTATTTCGAGGCCGGCCAACCCGTCTTCGCGCTCTCGAACCTCGCGGCGGACCGGTTCGGGCAGTTCCTGGTGCGGGTGGGGAAGATCAAAGCCGAGCACCTCGACGACGCCGCGGTGGTGGCCCAGCAGACCGGCCGGCGCACCGGCGACGTGCTGGTCGAGCGCGGCCTGCTGAAGGACACCGAGCGGCTCTATTACGTGGGCCAGCAGGTCAAGAGCATCATCTACAGCCTCTTCGGCTGGGAAGAGGGCCAGTTCGTGCTGACCTTCCGCGAGAAGGCGCGCACCGAGTCGATCAAGCTCGACGTCTTCCCCGGCAACCTCATCGCTCGTGGCATCAAGAAGCTCTACAAGCCCGAGCGCATCGCGCGCATCGTGCGGCCTGAAGAGCGGTTGATGCCCAGCCCCCAGCCGCCGTACCAGCTCAATGAGCTGGAGCTCGAGAAGTGGGAAGCGACGCTGCTCCCGCGCCTCGACGGAACCCGGACCAACGCTGAGATCTTCGCGCTGGCCAACAAGCCCGAGCACCAGGTGCGCGCGTTCCTCGCGTCGCTGCTGGGCCTCGAGGTGCTGGTGAAGCGCGAGACCTGAGGTCGGTGTTGCTGTGAGACGGCATTGTCACCCTCGGCGCCGGTGGGCTGGGGTATGCCGTGTGAGTCGTTCGTTCCTCCAACCAGGAGTCACTGCGTGAAACTCTCTCCCCTTCGAGTCTTCGGGCTGGGCGCGCTGCTGGGCGTCTCGGCGTCCGTGTCGACGTCGTGTTCTCCGCCGCCGGTGGCCTGTAGCGCGACGACGTGCGCGAACGGGTGCTGCGCCAACGGACAGTGTGTGGCGGGCACGGCGGCGACGGCCTGCGGCGCGCGCGGCAACATGTGCGTGTCGTGTCCGACGGGCTTCAGCTGCACCAGCGGCTCGTGCACGCCGACGAACATGGGTGGAGGCTTCGTGACGGCCGGCGGGAGCGCGGCCGGTGGCTCGGCAGCGGGAGGCTCGGCGGCTGGAGGCTCGGCGGCGGGTGGCGCGCCAGGGCTCTGCGCCCTCTCCACGCTCGACGCAGGCGTTCCGGGA
>JACSRE010000342.1 GCA_014879945.1 Myxococcus sp. | reverse complement strand
TCGCGCCCCGGCGCACACCCCTCCTCCACCGCCCCTCGGGAGCCCCGCCGATGACCCGCGCCGCCGT
Source organism: Myxococcus sp. (assembly GCA_014879945.1). Taxonomy (GTDB): domain Bacteria; phylum Myxococcota; class Myxococcia; order Myxococcales; family Myxococcaceae; genus Xiheimicrobium. The sequence continues at coordinate 2,833 of JACSRE010000342.1, read as the reverse complement.
CGTCACCACGCTCTTCCTCGGCCTGCTGGAGCTCTTCGGCGCGCGCGCCCACGTCTCGGTGCTCTCGGGCACCCTCGATGGTGGCCGGCTCGCGCTCTTCTTCGGGCTGCTCTACGCGCTCACCTTCTTCACGGTGGTGCTGCTGGGCCCGCCCGCGCTGCTGACGGGCCTGCTCCTCAGACGCCGCCGCGCACCAGCCGAAAGCCGACGCCGCGCACCGTCTTGAGCTCGAAGCCGTCGCCCTTGAGCTTCTTCTTCAGCGACGAGACGAAGTTGTCGACGGTGTGCACGTCGACCACCACCTCGCCCCAGACCCGGTCGAGCAGCACGTCGCGCGAGAGCACCGCGCCGTCGGCCGACAAAAGGCACACCAGCAGGTCGAACTCCTTGCGCGTCAGCGCCACCTCGCCGGCCGGCCCGCGCACCACCCGCGTCACCTCGTCGATGGTGTACGGGCCCAGCCGGTGGGCGGCCACGGCCGTCGTAGGCGCCCGGCGAACGAGCGCGGCCAGGCGGGCCAGCAGCTCCTTGAGCCGGTAGGGCTTGGCCACGTAGTCGTCGGCGCCGGCGTCGAAGCCGTCAACCACGTCGTCTTCGAGGGTGCGGGCGGTCAGCATCATCACCCGCGTGCGGGCGCCGGCCCGCTTGACCTCGCGACAGAGCGTCGAGCCGTCGCCATCGGGCAGCATCAGGTCCAGCACCATCACCTCGGGCGCCTCTGCCTTCACCATCGCCCGCGCCTCGGCCAGCGTGGCGGCGGTGCGAACCTGGTAGCCCTCGTCGGTGAGCGTCTCGGCCAGCGCCTCGCGCAGGTTCCGGTCGTCTTCGACGAGCAACACGCGCGCGCTCATGGCAGGCCGTTTCTACACCACGCCGAAGGCCGCCAACGCGATGACGAGGGCGGCCGAGACGTAGAGGAGCAGGTACGCGTTCACCTTGCGCGTCAACAGGAAGACGGCCACCACGCCGAACACCAGCGACGCCCCGTCGAGCGCGGGCTCGAGCCAGCCGCTGGCCTGCACGCCGAAGCGCACCGCCAGCCACGACGCCGTGCCGCCCACCACCGCCGCCGTCACCACGCGCAGCCGCCGGCCCCACGCCGGCACCTTCCACGTCGCCAGCCGCGGCACCAGCTCGTCGCCGAGCGAGAGGCCGAACCGAAACAGCCGCCACCGCGCGGTGAAGTGCACCAGGTTGTAGGCCACGACGTAGAAGGCCACCGCCCAGGCGCCGATGAGGGGCACCAGCGCCACCGACACCGCGCCGACCGCGGGCCGCAGCGACAGCCAGAAGAAGCCGTCGCCGAGCGCGGCGAGCGGGCCCATCAGCAGCGCCTTGAAGCGCTCCACCGGCTCGGGGCCTTCGTCGCCGCTGGCGATGCGCTGCTCGTGAAAGAGGATGCCGCCCACGATGGCGGCCGCGACGTAGGGGTGGGTGTTGAACGGGGTGAGGTGGCGCTTGAACGCCGCCTGGCGGCGCTCCGGGTCCTGGTAGAGCGCCTGGAGGGCGGGCGAGAGCGCGTACACCAGGCCGAGCGACTGCATGCCCTCGGTCGAGAAGCCCGCCTGCAGGAAGAGGCTCCGGAAGAAGCACCGCCAGAGCGTCAACCGCGAGAGCGTCACGCCCATGCTCGCGCTCCCAGCGCGCCCAGCAGCACGAGCGCCACCACCAGCGCGGCGACGGCGGCCACCCGAAGGCGCCCCTGGCCCTGGCTGGCGTGTACGGCCATCGCCGCGGCCACCGTGCCCAGCACCGGGTAGCTCCAGGCCAACCCACGCAGCAGCCCCGGCGGGCACTGCTGCACCACCGGCGCCGCCAGCACGCCGAGCACCGCGGCCGACGCCGACAGCAGGCCGTAGAAGACGAAGTGGGGCCACATGGCCCTGAGGTTCTGCTGCACCGCGCGCTCGACGTCGCCGGCGGCGGCGGCGGCGTTCACCACCCGGCCGAAGTACCGCCGGGCGCGCGCGTCGAGCCGGGTGTCGACCCGCCGCCCGAGGATGCCGGTGGGGGCGCACACCAGAATCGCCAACGCCCACAGCGCAGGCCGCGCGGCCGTGCCCGGCGCGTGCTGCGCGAGCATCACCGCCAGCGCCGTCGAGGTGACGGCGGGCACCGTCTCGTGGTCGGGGTTGACGCCGCCGAGCGACGCGCCGCCGAGGTGAAACAGCTCGAACACCAGGCCCACCATCAGCCCCGCGGTGACGTCACCGAGCATCAGCCCGACGCCGCACGCCGCCGGGAGCGGCCGGCTCAACGCGGCCTGGAGGAAGGCGCGGCGCTCCAGCGCGAGCAGCCCGCCCCAGAGCCCGGTGATGAGCGACGGCAGCAGCATCGACGGGGTTTGTACGCCCGCGCCGCGCCGCCCGCGTCGAAAAGTGGCGACGCTGCAGCAGCCTGCAGGTGCCGGCGCGCTCGACTCATCGAACACTCCAGCCCTTCAGGGGGCCGGGGCGCGACAGGCCATCGGACCGCGCGCCCCTCGTCAGGCATTGGCCGGGCCGACCCATCGACGGACATCAGGCGGGCGGGCCCCGTCGCGGCGTCGCGACTGCTTCACCCGACCCGCTTCGCCCGCCGACGGGTGCCCAGGTGCACCAGCACGCCGAGCAGCGCCAGCCACGCCGGGTCGACGGCCGAGCAGCCGCAGCCGGGCTTGAAGACCGAGGGCGTGCCCTCGCCTCCGCCGGTGGAGCCACCAGCCGTCGCGCTGCCGCCAGCCGTCGCGCTCCCGCCAGCCGTCGCGCTGCCGCCAGCCATCGCGCTCCCGCCGGCCATCGCGCTGCCGCCAGCCATCGCGCTTCCGCCGGCCATCGCGCTGCCGCCAGCCATC
>JACSRE010000369.1 GCA_014879945.1 Myxococcus sp. | reverse complement strand
GCCCGGGCCCTTGCGGATCACCTCGACCCGAGGCGTGGGCTTCTTGTTCTTGTCGTTCGTGTCCGTCACGGCGTCACCAGCTCCGGCAGCTCAACCCCCCAGCGCTGCCCTACCTTCGTCATCGTGACGCGTTCTTGCACGTCTGCGCCTGCTGGGCACGCTCCGCTCGCGTCGAGCGCCTGGCGGCAGGTCTTCACCTCGAGCACCGCGGCGGCCTCGTCGGCTTGAGCGACGACAATCGAGACCACGGGGGCCGGCTGGGCCGGGGTGCGGAAGGCCAGGAGCGCGGGCTCGTCTCGCACGGCGCCCTTCGACTCCACCGCCAGGGCCTTCGACCGGGCCTCGAGCGCGGCCCGGCTCTTCGGCCCGAGCAGCTCGAAGGCCGAGCGCGCGTCTTGCCGCTTCACCGCGTCGCCGAAGGCGCGGAAGGCCGCCTCAGGCGTCGTGGGCGGCCCCTTCTGGCAGGCGGCGACCGACAGGGCGGCGAGGAGCGGCAACGAGCGCATCACCCGCTTCATATACTCCTCGCGTCGATGCGCACGTGGGTCACGACGGAAGCCGGCTCATTCAGACAGGGCCTGGCGGACCTGGTTTCGACCGCCCTGCTTGGCCTCGTAGAGGCACTCGTCGGCCAGCTGCACCAGCTGCTCGGGCGTCTCGACGCCGGCCAGCGGCGCGGTCGACACGCCGATGCTGGCGGTGCAGCGCACCTGCTCGGGGGGCTCGACGGTGCGGCAGGTCAGGCGCATGGCCTCGACGCCCATGCGCACCCGCTCGGCCGCGCGCCAGGCCTCCTCGGGCGACGTCTCGGGGAGCAGGGCGATCAGCTCCTCGCCGCCGTAGCGGGCGAGCACGTCGACGTCGCGCAGCGCGCGCCGGGCCACGCCGGCCACCTCGCGCAGCACCGTGTCTCCGAACGGGTGGCCCCAGGTGTCGTTGACCTTCTTGAAGTGGTCGATGTCGAGCAAGAGGCACGACAGCGGCGAGCGGTACCTCAGGCTGCGCGCCCACTCGCTCTGCAGGAGCTCCTCGAAGTGGCGCCGGTTGACGAGCCCGGTGAGGCCGTCGATGCGCGAGAGCCGCTCGAGCGCCGCGCGCTTCTCTTCGAGCTCGCGGTTGATGCGGTCGAGCTCCTTGTTCTTCTCGACCAGGGTGTCCTGCAGGGCCTTGAGGCGGAGCATCGACTTCACCCGCGCCGAGACCTCGAGCATGTCGAAGGGCTTGACGAGGTAGTCGTCGGCGCCGAGCTCGAGCCCCTCGACCTTGCCGCTGCTGCGCCCGGCGGTCATCAGGATCACCGGGGTGAACGCGAAGCCCGCGCCCTGGTTGGCCTTCACGATGCGGCAGACCTCGACGCCGCCCAGTCCCGGCATCTCGACGTCCATCAGGATGAGATCGGGGTGGTGCTTGCGGATGGCCGTCAGCGCCTGGGTGCCGTCCTCCGCCTCGACGAAGCGATAGCCCCAGGGCGCGAGGCCGCGCCGGAGCAGCTCGATGACGCCGCGATCGTCGTCGACCAGCAACAAGAGCCGCCCCTCGAGCTTGAGGGCGCCCTCATCTCGTCGCGCGACCTCGAGCGTCTTCCGGCGGGCCTGGGGCATGGGGTGTCAGGAGCCTACTGCACCCTGCGCCGAAGACAGCCTCACCAGCCTGGCGCGGTAGACCGGCTGGTTGGTCACCAGGTACCGGCGCTCGCGGGTCGAGGGCGCCTCTTCGGGATCGTAGGGGTGGAAGACGCCGGGGCCGAGCGGGTTGTGGAACCCGGCCTTCTCGAGCACCGCGAGGCCCTGGCGGGCGCGCTCCTCGACGTCGGTGCGGAAGTCGAACCGCCCCCCGGGCTTGAGCAGCCCCAGCAGCACCCTGGTGAAGTCGGGCGTCAAGATGGCGCGCTTGAAGTGGGCGCGCTTCCACCACGGGTCGGGGAACTGCAGGTGGATCACGTCGAGCGAGCCGGGCGCGAAGATCTTCGGCACCACGATGCGCGCGTCACCCTCGATGACCTTCAGGCCGGTGAGGCCGTGCTTCTGCGCGCGGAACGAGACCTCGCGCGCGTACTTCTTGCGCCACTCGAACGCGAGGTAGCGAATCGAGGGGTCGCGGCGGCAGTGCTCGAGCGCGAAGCCGCCCGCCCCGCAGCCGATCTCGAGCTCGAGGGAGCCGGCGCGGCCGAAGAGCTGGTCCCAGTCGGGCGGCGAGGTGAGGGCCGCGAGATCTTCTCCGGCCTTTTCGGGTCGTAGCGGAATGCGAGACATGAGCGGGCCCGGCTCAACCACACCTTTCGCCGTTGCGACAGCGCCCAGTGTGAATGGCCGTCGACAGGGCCCGTGGCCGAGGCTTAGGAGGTGCGCCTGATGCAGACGTACTCCACCCTCGTTGAGGCCGGCCGCGCGGGCAACCTGCGCGGCTGCGCGGCCAGTCTGGGGAACTTCGACGGGGTGCACCTGGGCCACCAGGCGCTCTTCGCGCGCGCCGCCACGCTGGGGCGGGTGGTGGCGGTGACCTTCGACCCGCACCCCGGCAAGGTGCTGCACCCGGAGCTGGCGCCTCGGCTGATCGCGACCTCGGCGCGCAAGCTGGAGCTGCTGGCGGCGGCGGGCGTGCACGCGTGCGTGGTGCAGCCCTTCACGAGGGAGTTCGCGCGCACCACGCCCGCGGAGTTCGAGGCGCTGCTGTTCGAGACCCTGGGCGCGCAAGCGGTGGTGGTGGGCGCCGACTTCACCTACGGCAAGGCGCGCGCGGGCACCGTGGAGCGCCTGGAGGGCGCCGCGCTCGCCGCGGGCGCGACGGTGTCGATCGTCGAGCCCGTCACGCTCGAGGGGGTGGTGGTGTCGTCGAGCCGGGTGCGCGAGTACGTGCTCGAGGGCCGCGTCGAAGCGGCGGCGCGAATGCTGGGTCGGCCGTTCGATCTCGACGGCGTCGTCGTCAAAGGGGCCCAGCGCGGCCGCACCATCGGGTTCCCCACGGCCAACGTCGACACGCCCAACGAGCTGCGCCCCGCCGCAGGGGTGTACGCCATCGAGGTGCGGCTGGCCGACGGCCGGCGCGTGGGCGGGGCCTGCAACATCGGCACGAAGCCCACCGTGGGCGGCGGCGAGGTCACCATCGAGTGCCACCTCTTCGAGCTCGCCGAAGATCTGTACGGGCAGACGCTCCGGGTCGCGTTCCTGGAGCGGCTGCGCTCGGAGCAGCGCTTTTCGGGGCTCGACGCGCTCAAGGCCCAGATCGAGCGCGACGTGGTGGCCGCCCGCGTCGTCTTCAACCGCCGGCTGTCCGGGTGAGCCCACACCGTCGTACACCTTCATGAAAGCTTGACTCGACGGGGCGCAGGGGGTTCCATTTCGCGCCTCGACGTCGACGTCGACCTTCGCCGAACGCGAGAGGCAATCATACATGTCAGGCCGTCTGGGTGAGCTGCTCGTCCGCGAGAATCTGATCTCGGTGCAGCAGCTGCGAAAAGCGCAAGAAGATCAGCAGAAGAACGGGACTCGTATCAGCACCGCCTTGATCAAGGTCGGTGCCATCGAGGAGTCGAAGCTCACCGACTTCTTGTCGAAGCAGTACGGCGTTCCGGCCATCAACCTCAAAGAGTTCGATGTCGACCCCGACATCATCAAGCTCGTCCCCAAGGACGTCGCCGAGAAGCACCTGGTGATTCCGGTCAACCGCGCCGGCAGCTCGCTCATCGTGGCGATGTGCGACCCGTCGAACATCTACGCGGTCGACGATCTCAAGTTCCTCACCGGCTACAACATCGAGCCGGTCGTCACCAGCGAGCCCGCGCTGCGCGAGGCGATCGAGAAGTACTACGCCGAGAAGGGCCCCAACCTCGAAGACATCATCAGCAACATGGAAGATGACGTCGAGGTCGCCGACGGCGACGACGCCGGCGGCAACGTCGAAGAGATGGCGAAGGCCGCCGACGACGCGCCCGTCATCAAGCTGGTGAACCTCATCTTGAAGGACGCCATCGGCAAGCGCGCCTCTGACATTCACATCGAGCCCTACGAGAAGGACTTCCGGGTTCGGTTCCGCATCGACGGCGTGATGTACGAGGTGATGAAGCCGCCCATCAAGCTGCGCAACGCCATCACCTCACGCCTGAAGATCATGGCGCAGCTCGACATCAGCGAGCGCCGGCTCCCGCAGGACGGCCGCATCAAGATCAAGCTGGGCGGCGGCAAAGAGATGGACTTCCGCGTGAGCGTCTGCCCGACGCTCTTCGGCGAGAAGATCGTCATGCGTCTGCTCGACAAGTCGAACCTGCAGCTCGACATGACCAAGCTGGGCTTCGAGCCCGAGCCGCTCAAGTGGTTCAAAGAGGCCATCGATCGCCCGTACGGCATGGTGCTGGTGACGGGCCCCACCGGCTCAGGCAAGACGACGACGCTCTACTCGGCGCTCGCGGCGCTCAACGACCCCACCACCAACGTGTCGACCGCAGAAGATCCGGTCGAGTTCAACTTCGCCGGCATCAACCAGGTGCAGGTGTCAGAGAGCATCGGCCTGAGCTTCGCGGCCGCGCTGCGCAGCTTCCTGCGGCAAGACCCCGACACCATCATGATCGGCGAGGTGCGAGACTTCGAGACGGCCGAGATCGCGGTCAAGGCGGCGCTCACGGGCCACCTCGTGCTGTCCACGCTCCACACCAACGACGCGCCCTCGACGGTGACGCGCCTGCTCAACATGGGCATCGAGCCCTTCAACGTCACCGCGTCGCTCAACCTCATTCTGGCGCAGCGCCTGTGCCGCCGGCTCTGCCCCAACTGCAAGCGGCCGGTGGCCGAGTTCGACGAGAAGGCCTACACCGACGCCGGCATTCCCCAGGAGAAGATCGGCACCTTCACCGCCTACGAGAAGGTCGGGTGCAAGGAGTGCAACGATCGCGGCTACCGCGGCCGCGTGGCCGTCTACGAGGTGATGCCCTTCTGGGACGGGCTCAAAGAGATCGTGATCAACGGCGCGTCGGCGGCCGAGATCAAACAAGAGGCGATTCGGCTCGGCATGCAGACGCTCCGCATGTCGGCCCTCAACAAGGTCATGCGTGGCGACAGCACGCTCGAAGAGGCTGTCGGCAACACCGCCCCTGATCGCTTCTAGAGCGCAGGCGTCGAAAGGAAACGAACCACGTGGCGAATCTGCACCAGCTGCTCAAGGCGATGGTCGAGAAGGGGGCGAGCGATCTCCACATCACGACGGGGTCTCCGCCTCAGCTGAGGGTCGACGGCGATCTGGTGCCGCTGAAGATGGCCCCGCTCACGCCGGTCGAGACCAAGCAGCTGTGCTACTCGATCCTCACCGACGCCCAGAAGCACGCCTTCGAAGAGAACAACGAGCTCGACCTCTCGTTCGGCGTCAAGGGGCTCTCGCGGTTCCGCGCCAACACCTTCATGCAGCGCGGCGCCGTGGCGGGCGCGTTCCGCACCATCCCGTTCAAGATCCTCACCTTCCAGGAGCTGGGCCTGCCGCCGGTGGTGGCCGACCTCTCGAAGAAGCCCCGCGGGCTGATCCTGGTGACGGGGCCGACCGGGTCAGGCAAGTCGACGACGCTGGCGTCGATCATCGACAAGATCAACACCGAGCGTCACGAGCACATCATGACGATCGAGGACCCGATCGAGTACCTGCACCCGCACAAGAACTGCCTGGTGAACCAGCGCGAGGTCGGCGCCGATACCAAGTCGTTCAAGACGGCGCTCAAGTACATCTTGCGGCAAGACCCCGACGTGGTGCTGGTCGGTGAGATGCGAGATCTCGAGACCATCGAGGCGGCGCTGGTGATCGCCGAGACGGGCCACATCGCGTTCGCCACCCTGCACACCAACAGCGCGGTGCAGACCATCAACCGCATCCTCGACGTGTTCCCGCCGTACCAGCAGCCGCAGGTGCGCGCGCAGATGTCGTTCGTGCTCGAGGGCATCATGTCGCAGTCGCTGCTCGCGCGCGCCACCGGCAACGGCCGGGTGCTGTGCCTCGAGGTGATGATCCCCAACGCCGCGATCAGGAACCTGATTCGCGAAGACAAGGTGCACCAGATCTACTCGTCGATGCAGGTCGGCCAGTCGAAGTTCGGCATGCAGACCTTCAACCAGTCGCTCGCGCAGCTGCTGGCCCGCAAGCTGATCACCATGGACGAGGCCTTCGCGCGCACCTCAGACGCCGAGGAGCTCAAGAACATCCTCGCCAGCGGCGGTGGCGCGTCGCTCCCCGGCCACACCGCCCAATCAGGGCTGCCGACGCGTCCGGGCGGGCGGTAGCCGGGCAGGTAGGTAGGGGTAGTCGGGCCGCTTCCTTCGGTTGTGGCTCCAGGTGCGGTAGGGTCACGACTCGTCCGGAGGTTTTCCATGCCCGCAGCAACTGCACGAACCCAGGCCGCGCCCAAGGCCAAGAAGTCTTCCGTTCCCGTCTTCTTGTGGGAAGCGAAGACCAAGTCGGGCGAGGTGAAGAAGGGCGAGATGGAGGCCAGCGACGCGGCCGCCGTCGACGCGCGCCTGAAGTCGCTGGGCCTGACGCCCAGCAAGGTGCGCAAGAAGACCATCTTCGACGCGGGCATCACCCTCCCGGGCGCCGGCGGCGTCAGCGGCAAGGACCTGCTGATCTTCGTGCGCCAGTTCGCGACGATGATCGACGCCGGCCTGCCCCTGGTTCAGTGCCTCGACATTCTGGGCTCGCAGACCCCGAACCCCAGCTTTCGCAAGGTCATCTTCGCGATCAAGACGCGCGTCGAGGGCGGCTCGACCTTCTCTGACGCGCTGAAGGATCACCCCAAGGTCTTCGACGAGCTCTTCGTGCAGCTCTGCGCGGCCGGCGAGGTCGGCGGTATTCTCGACACCATTCTCAACCGCCTCGCGGTGTACCGGGAAAAAGCCGAGAAGCTGAAGAGCAAGGTCAAGGGCGCGCTCACCTATCCCATCATCGTCTTGACCGTCGGTATCGGCGTCACCGCGCTGCTGCTGCTGAAGGTGACCCCGGTCTTCGAGAAGATGTTCGCCGACTTCGGGTCTGCGCTGCCTGCGCCGACCCAGTTCGTCGTCGATCTCTCGAAGGTGCTGCAGGAGTACATCATCTACATCCTGGCGGGCATGGGGGCGTTCGCCTTCGCCTTCGTCACGTTCTATCGAAACTCGCGCGGCCGAGTGATCTTCGACAAGGTGATTCTGGTGGTGCCGTTGATCGGCTCGCTGCTGACGAAGGTGGCGGTCGCGCGCTTCACCCGCACCCTCGGAACGATGATCAGCTCGGGCGTGCCCATTCTCGACGCGCTCGACGTGACCGCGAAGACGGCCGGCAACCGCACCATCGAGAACGCGATCCTCTACGTCCGCACCAAGATCTCCGAAGGCAAGAACATCGCCGGCCCGCTGGCCGAGACCAAGGTCTTCCCGCCGATGGTGGTGCAGATGATCGGCGTCGGCGAAGCCACCGGCGCGATGGACCAGATGTTGACCAAGATCGCCGACTTCTACGACGACGAGGTCGACACCTCGGTCGGCAGCCTCACGGCCATGATCGAGCCGTTGATGATGGTCTTCCTCGGCGGCGTGGTCGGCGGCTTCCTCATCGCGATGTACTTGCCGATCTTCACCATCGCCAGTGCCATCAAGTAGCGCCCGCGCGACCGCCGTCACTGCAGCCCCACCTGAGCTCTCTGAATTCCGCCTGCGCCTCACCGCGCTGGTGGTGTTTCGCACCGTCGCCGCCACGCTGATCCTCATCCTCGCGGTGCTGCGAGTGGGCCCCAGGCCCGTGACGCAGACGATGACCGGCAGCGAGGTGGCCTGGTTCACCGTCGTCGCCGTGGACTACCTGGTGACGCTGGTGACGGCGATCGCGCTACGGCGTGGCTACGCCGGGCTCCCCCTGGCCTGGGGGCAGGTGCTGGGCGCGGTGGCCTTCGCCACCTCGATCGTGCTGCTGACCGACAACTTCGAGTCACCGTTCTGGTTCACGTACCTGTTGGCGGTGATCGGCGGCTCGGTGGTGCTGGGCCGGAAGGGCGCCCTGGGCTCGTCGGTGGCCTCGGCGGCCGCGACGATCACCATCTCGGCCTGGGTGCACGCGTCGGCGCCAGAGGGCCACCCGCGGCTCGTCGAGACCGGCACCCAGCTGCTGGCCCAGGTGTTGGTCGCCATCTTGAGCGCCTACGTCGCCGAGCAGCTCATTCGCGCGCGGGGTCAGCTGGTGACGAGCGAGGAGGATCTCGCGCGCACCAAGCTGCTGCGCGACCGAATCGTGACCAGCATCACCTCGGGCCTGGCCGTCTCCGAGGCCACCGGGCTCGTGCGGTTCATCAACCCGGCTGGGCTCGCCATTCTGGGGCTCGACCCGACGCCTCCGTTCCCCACCATCGACGCGCTCTTCCCCGCCGTGCGGGCGATTCGCGCCGGGCGCCGCTGGGAGAGCGTGGTGTCGACCGTCAACGGCGACCGCATTCTCGGCATCTCGACCACCCCCCTCGACGAGTCGGGCTCGCTGCTGGTCGTCTTTCAGGACCTGACCGACGTGCGGCGTAAGGAGGACGAGATGACGAGGCTCGATCAGCTGGCCGAGCTGGGGCGGGTCTCGGCCACGCTGGCCCACGAGGTGCGCAACCCGCTCGCCTCGATGCGCGGCTCGGCGCAGATGCTGCTGAGCGACGCGCCGCACGGGTCACCCCAGGAGCGGCTGAGCCAGATCATCGTGCGAGAGGCTGATCGCCTCGCGAACCTCGTCGACCACTACCTGGAGCTGGCCCGCCCGAAGGAGCCTCAGCGCCGGCCCGTGCGCGTCGACACCCTGGTGGCCGAGACCGTCGAGGTGCTGCGCGCCGACCCGGCCGCGCGAGGGGCCACCATCGAGGAGCACCTCGAGCCGCGGACCGCCCAGCTCGACCCCGCGCAGATCAAGCAGGTGCTCATCAACCTGCTCCGCAACGCCTTTCGCGCCGCCGGGCCGCGCGGCACGGTGCGGGTGTCGGTGCACGGGCAGGGCGACGCCCTCTTCGAGGTCTGGGACAGCGCGGGCTCGGTGCCGCCGGACGAGCTGAACCGCCTCTTCGAGCCCTTCTACAGCCGCGAACCCGACGGCACCGGGCTGGGGCTCTCGACGGCGCAGTCGATCGCGCACGCCCACGGCGCCCGAATCACCGTGGCCTCTTCACCCAGCACGGGCACGACGTTCTGCTTCATGCTCGGGTCAGCAGAGGCCAACGCCGTCGAGGGAGCCGTGCATGCCTGACATTCTGGTCGTCGACGATGAGCCCTCGATCCTCGAGTTCCTCGAGGTGCTGCTGTCGAAGCACGGGCACCGGGTGCGCACCGCCGCGACGCTCGGCCTCGCCACCGACGCGCTGGCCGCCGCCGTGCCCGATCTGGTGATCACCGACTTCCGCCTGGGCAAGCAGTCGGGCATCGACGTGGTGAAGGCCGCGCGCGCGCTGCCGATGCCGCCCGAGGTCATCGTGGTGACGGCCTACGGCACGCCGGCGTCGGCGGTCGAGGCGATGCGCCAGGGGGCCTACGACTACGTCACCAAGCCCTTCGACAACGAAGAGCTGATGCTGCTGGTGGAGCGCGCCCTCGAGAAGCGGGGCCTGCGGGCCGAGAACAGGCGCCTGCGCGCGAGGGGGTCGGGGGTCTTCGTCGGCCAGAGCCCGGCGATGCAGCAGGTGTGGTCGCTGGTGCAGAAGGTCGCGCCCACGCGCGCCACGGTGCTGATCGCGGGCGAGAGCGGCACCGGGAAAGAGGTGGTCGCGCGCGCCATTCACTTCGAGAGCCCCCGCGCGAGCCAGCCGTTCGTGCCGGTCAACTGCGGCGCGCTCGCCGAGGGGGTGCTCGAGAGCGAGCTGTTCGGCCACGTCAAAGGCGCCTTCACCGGCGCGACGACCGATCGGCAGGGCATTCTGGCGGCCGCGGGCGAGGGCACCGTGTTGCTCGACGAGGTGGGCGAGCTCCCGCTGGGCACCCAGGTCAAGCTGCTGCGCGTGCTGCAGGAGCGCAAGGTGAAGCCGGTGGGCAGCAGCCGCGAGGTGCCCTTCGAGGCCCGGATTCTGGCCGCGACCAACCGCAAGCTCGAAGACGAGGTCAGGTCGGGCCGGTTCCGCGAAGATCTCTTGTTTCGCCTGAACGTGATCGTGATCGACGTGCCGCCGCTGCGTCGGCGGCGTGAAGACATTCCGCAGCTGGCCCAGTTCTTCCTGGAGCGGGTCGCCAACGAGCTGGGCCGGCCGGGCCTTCACCTGACGCCCGAGGCCATGGCGGTGCTCCAGGACTACGGCTTCCCCGGCAACGTGCGCCAGATGCAGAACGTGATGGAGCGGGCGGCGACGCTGAGCGACACCGACGCGCTGGGGGTCGAGGCCCTGCCGCCGCTGGTGCGTGGGGCGGCGGGAGACCTCGAGGCCGGGCCCGAGGTGGCGCTCCCGCAAGGCTTCTCGCTCGAGCTGCACCTCGACACGCTGGAGCGCCGGTACCTGCACGAGGCGCTCAGGCGCGCCGGCGGGGCCAAGACGAAGGCCGCCGAGCTGCTGGGGCTGTCGTTTCGCTCGTTCCGCTACCGCCTGGCGAAGCACGGCATGCCGCCCGACGATCTGTGACGGCTACGGGGGGGCGGGGCGCGCTGCTTCTTTCTCTTTCTCGTTGGCGGCCCGCAGGCTCGCCTCGAGGCCGGTGATGGTGGCCCGCTCGTAGCCGCGCATCAGCAGCATGTCGCGGGCGGTCTGAATCGCCGCGACGTCGTTGAGGCGGAGCGCGGTCTGCAGCAGCGTCTTGACCTGGGGCTCCCGCAGCGGCGCCAGGTGCTCGGCCTCGAGCAGCAGCCTGACGGCCTCGGCGTAGCGCTCCTTCGAGCCGGCATCGAGGGCGCGCCTGACGAGCTTGCCGCTCGCCGCGCGCTGGGCCGCGAGCACCATGCTCTGGGCCCACGAGGCGCTCTCGGTCCACCCGGCGGCCTCGTAGAGGCGCTGCGCGGTGCGCGCGAGCGCCGGGCTCTCGAAGGCTGCGATGCGCTGGTTGAGGGCGCGGGTGACGCGCGCCTTGGCCTCGGCGTCGAGGCCCTTGAGCGCCTCGTCACCGACGAAGAGCCACCCGACCGGGTCATCGTCCACCTCAGGTGCCGGTCCTCGCGCGCCGTCGTCGGGCTCTCCGAGCGACAGGAGCAGGGCGCGCACGTCGGGGCGGGGCGGCAGAAGCTTGAGGGCGGCGACCCGCGCGGCCGGGTCAGGCTCGGTCGACGCGAGGAGCGCGCGGGCCCGGTCGCGCTGCACCGGCTCCTCGATGGCGTCGGCCAGGGTGATCGCTTCAGCGCGCTTGCCCTGAGCGAAGGCCGTCCTGAACGTAGCGTAGGCGCTCAGCGGCGAGCCCGGGTCGATGGCCGAGACCGCGCGCGCCGTGCTCGACGGGTCGCCAGGCGAGAAGGGGAGCCAGGCGCCACGCGTGCCCATGGAGTTCTCGAGGGCCTCGAGGGCGAACGCGTCGGGGGCGGGGGCGTTCACGATCATCGAGGCCGGCAGCGCCCTCACTGGCAGGTAGGTGAGCGACCCCAGCACGCCCGTCGTGCGCGGCCGCTGAGGCCCGAACTCGATCAGCCCGTTGTCGTCGGTGCTGGTGCGGGTGGTGGTGGCCGGCTTCTCGGGGGTGGTGACGCCGGTCACCCGGCTCGCCATGTACAGCGCGCGGGCCTGGTCGCGGGTGCGCCCCTCCATCACGGGGTGGGTGATCAGCGAGTCGGCCCGGGCGACGTCGAAGGTGAGCGGCTGCGTCGCGCCGACCAGGTAGAACGCGCCGGCCTCGGGCACCCAGTAGGTGATGGTGTGGGGGAAGACGGTGGTGAACGCCCCGAAGAGCCCCTCGATCGACTCGTCGGGCATCTCGGCGGGGCCGAACCAGGTCGAGAAGACGCCGCCCTCGGCGAGGTTCTCGCGGGCCAGCTCGAAGAACTCCCGGGTGAACAGCGCCGAGGCGACCCACGGGTGCGCCGGCATCGAGGTGATGAAGTCGTAGCGGTCGCCCGAGCCGCGTGCGGCCATCAGCAGGTGGTGGCGGGCGTCGTTGTTGATCACCTTCACGCGCGCGTTCGTCAGCGGCGACTGCTCGCCCCAGATCTCTTCGATCGCGTCCACCACGCCCCGCTCGAGCTCGGCGACGTCGAGCTGCTCGACCCCCAGCTTGAGCAACACGTCGACGGTGCCTCCGGCGCCCAGGCCGACGACCAGCCCCCGGCGCTGGTTTCGTGCGTGGAGCCACGGCGTGGTGCCCACCAGCACCGACTCGTGCCCGATGAAGGGGGGGATGGTGCTGCGCGAGCCCTGGCCGAGCCCGTTGAGCAGGAGCCCCCGCGAGTCACCCGTCACCGACACCGTCACGGTCGCGACGTCGCCTTCGTAATACGACGAGATGTTCGCCAGCGCGGCGCGCTGAGCGCCCATGAAGGTGAAGTAGTCAGAGGCGTTCGTGCGCGGCGAGATCAGGCGCGGGTCGGTCTGGGGGAAGAACGCCGCCGCCAGGAGCACCACGCCGGTCGCCGCCACGACGACGGCGCGGCGATCGGCGCAGGTCGCGATGGCGAAGATGACCGTCGTCGCCGCCAGGAGCAGGAAGACCAGGTACATCGTCGCCGACGACCCGATGCCCGGCAGCAGCACGAACCCGGTCACGAGAGAGCCCGCGATGCACCCCAGCGTGTTGGCCGAGTAGAGCTCCGCGAGCGTCTTGCCCGCGTTTCGCGCCGAGCTCTCGGCCACCGCGACGAGCGAGGGGAGGATCGCGCCCGCCGCGATGGTGGGCAGCCCCAGGAAGGCCAGCACCGCGACGAGCTCGGCGAGGTGACGACTGGTGCCCACCAGGCCGGTGTTTCCGAGCGTACCGACCAGCCAGTTCATCATCGGCGTCGCGGCCGCGAAGCCCATCAGGCCGATCAAGAAGAGCAGCTGAAACGCGACCGCCCAGGTGGCGACGTGCTTCGCGCGCCGGCTCACCGCCGAGGCCAGGAGGCTGCCGAGCGCGATGCCGATCAACACCACCACCAGCACCGAGCCCACGCCGTACGAGGTGCCCCGCAGCGAGATGGTGAAGAGCCGCGCCCAGACGACCTGCGCGCCCGTGGCGACCAGGCCGCCGAGCCCGGCTGCCAGCACGACGGCCAGGCGCCGACGCTGGTCGGGCGCCGGCGAGGGGGTGGTGACCTCGGGCGCCGCGGCGCCGTCGCCGTCAGCGCGCCGGCTGAGGGCGAAGGCGATGGCCGCCACGGTGAGGTTGAGCAGCGCCGTCACCATGGTCGACGCGAAGACGCCCAGGTGCGGCAACATCAAGAAGGTGACGAAGAAGGCGCCCAGGCACGCGCCGAGGGTGTTGAGCCCGTAGATGAGCGCGGTGCCAGAGCCGCTGGCTTCGTCGCGCTCGATGGTGCCGACCGACACGAAGGGCAGGGTGGCGCCCATCAGAAACGTGGGCGGCAGCAGCAGGATCGCCGACAGCACGATGCGCAGCAGCAGGCCCGCCGACCCGGTGCCGGGGTCGACCACGGCGACCACCGCCCCGAGGTTCTTCAGCACCGGGTACAGGCCGAGCGCGAAGAGGCCAGTGAGCGCCTCGAGCGCGGCGTAGGTCGCCAACGGGCGCCGCGCACCTACACTTCGCTTTCCTGCCCACCTCGCCCCGAGCGCCAGCCCGCCGAAGAAGACGGCCAGCACGATCGAGAACGAGGCCGTGGTGGCGCCCAGGCTCAAGGCCAGCAGGCGCACCCACAACAACTCGTAGGCCAACCCCGAGAACCCAGACAGCAGCAACAGCGGTAGCACCCACGCTCGACGCACACGACCTCCAGATCGACGGCGAGGCTACGGTGCCAGAGATTCGCGGCGCCCCGACTGACAAATTTCGTCAGCGTCGGTGTCGCAGTTGGTCACCGAAAAGAAACTGGGCAGCCCCATTTCCATCAGCTACCCTGCGCGCGGGGCGTTTCTGCCCTTGGCGCCGTTCGTGCACATGGCCCGCTCGGCGAACTTTCTCGTCCACCTCTGTCGGAGAACGCATGACCAACAAGAAAAAGGGCTTCACGCTGATCGAGCTGATGATCGTCGTCGCGATCATCGGAATCCTCGCCGCCATCGCCATTCCGAACTTCATCAAGTTCCAGGCGAAGGGGAAGCAGGCCGAGGCGAACTCGAACCTCAAGGGCATCTTCTCGGCCCAGAAGGCGACGTTCTCGCCCAACAACGGCTACTGGAGCGACATCGGCGCGATCGGCTTCCAGCCTGAGCGTGGTAACCGGTACCTCTACGACCTCGGGCCGGTCGCGATGGACGTGGCGTCGGGTACCCAGGGTGCTTGCGGCCAGCTCCAGAGCCGCGCCGCCGCGCTCATTCCCCTCACCGCCAACGACTGCGGCATCGGCGTCGACTCGGTTCGCCACGGTAACCAGTTCCTCGACGCGACGATCCTCGCGCTCATGACCTCGGGCACCGCGACCTTCACCTCGGAGAATACCAACCCCGCGCTCGTCGCCACGATGGCCGGCGTCAACGGCGCTGCGTGCCCGAACTGCGACTTCGCCGCGCGCGC
Source organism: Myxococcus sp. (assembly GCA_014879945.1). GTDB lineage: Bacteria > Myxococcota > Myxococcia > Myxococcales > Myxococcaceae > Xiheimicrobium. The sequence goes on along the minus strand of JACSRE010000369.1, from coordinate 37,424 downwards.
CAAGTCGAACGTCGACAACGACGACCAGGGCGACGAGTGGTGGATTTCGTCGCAGACCATCGAGACCATCGGCGTCGTCGGCTGCCCGCCTGCGATGACCATCGCGAACATGACCGCGTACACGTCGGGCAGCCCTGCCCCCGTGAACGACGACGTCTGCGCGCAGTAAGCAAAGCCAGCAGTCTCGCGACAGTGAGTCTGTGATCCGATTCTGGATTGGGGCGGTCTCAGTTGCAGTCCTCATCTTGACTCGGGCGGAGCCTGCTCCGCTCGAGTCGAGACACGAGGGCGAGCTGAGGCCGCTCTTGCTTCGTGGGTCGATCGCCTCGACGGTCTCGAAGCCGCACCTGCCGCTCCTCATCGACCTCTATTTCCTCCGCACGTTGATCGGCATCGCCGAGCCGGAGTCGGAGCAGCGCAACAAGAACCTGTACGCCTACGGTGAGTTCCTCACCGATCTCGACCCCCGCTTCTTCCACGCCTACTACTTCCTCTCGCTCGCGACCGTGTACTCCCTGGGCGGCGACAAGTACCTGCACGGCGACCTCGCGCTGAAGCTGGTGCGCAAGGGCAAGAAGCAGTTTCCCGACGACTACCGCCTGCGCATGCTGAGCGCGTTCCTGCTGACCTACGTCGAGCGTGACCAACGCGCGGCCATCGAGGAGTTCATCGAGATCTCGAAGCTGCCCAACGCCCCCGCCGGCGCCATCGCCGCGGCGACCGCGAAGTTCGTCGACGAGGACCAATTCGACGAGGCCATCGCGATGATCTCGGAGGCGATGGACGAGGGCGGCCACGGGAGCATGACGCTCTTGTCTGACCGCAAGAAGCAGCTCGAGATCGAGCGCCTCTTGCGGAAGCTCGACGCGGCGATCGTCGCCGCGAAGGCCAGGACGGGGCGCGACCCGCAGACGCTCGAAGACGTGATCGCCGCGGGCGAGTGGCCCACAGATCTGACGCACGACCCGCACGGCGGTGAGCTCTCGGTCGAAGCCGGTCGAGGCCGCTCGTCGTGGCTCGTCGGCCGCCTCAAGGGGATCTCCGAGTGACCGCTGCCGTCTCGATCGAGAACCTCACCAAGATCTACACGCTCGACCTCCTCAAGGGGCGGCGGCGCGTGGTCGCGCTCGAGAACCTCACGCTCTCGATCGGCGAGGGCCATGTGATGGGCGTGCTGGGGCCCAACGGCGCCGGCAAGTCGACCACCATCAAGCTCCTGCTCAACCTCATTCGGCCCACCACGGGCTCGGCGCGGGTCTTCGGGCTCGACCCCTCGAACGCCGAGGCGCGGCGGCACGTGGGCTTCCTCCCCGAGAACCCCGCGCCCTATGAGTACCTGACGGGTGAGGAGTTCGTCCGGTTCGCCGGCGGTCTCTCGGGCCTGCGCGGCGCGGAGCTGACCGCTCGCGTGAAGGCCGTGCTCGAGCAGGTGCAGATGGACCGCTTCACCGGGGTTCAGATTCGCCGCTACTCGAAGGGCATGACGCAGCGAATCGCGCTGGCCCAGGCGCTGGTCTCGAACCCGCGGCTGCTGATCCTCGACGAGCCGACCTCGGGCCTCGACGTGCTCGGGCGCCAGCTGATTCGCGACATCATCGTGGCCGAGAAGAAGAAGGGCACCAGCGTGCTCCTGTGCAGCCACATCATCCCCGACGTCGAGGCGCTGGCCGAAGACGTCGCGATCCTCATCGGCGGCAAGCTCGTTCGCTCGGGCCCGGTGAGCGAGATGCTCTCGTCAGAGGGCTCGCGCGTCGAGCTCGTCTTCGAGGGCGTGGACGCAGAGCGGCTCGCCAGCCTCGAGCCCGAGGTGATTCAGGTCGGCCGCCGCCTCACGCTGAGGACCGGCGCAGACGACGCCCGCGCGCTGATCGAGGCGGCGCAGCAGGCGCAGGGGCGGTTGATCTCGATGCAGCCCATTCGCCACTCGCTCGAGGACACCTTCCTCGACGCGGTTCGCAGCTCACAGAACAAGGTCGGGAGCACCATCGAGTGAACGGCGTCCTCAACATCGCCCTCAACGGCTTTCGCGAGGCGCGACGGAACCGGGTGACCTCGGTGCTGTTCGTCTTCGCGTTCATCATGGTCTTCTCGACGACCGTCTCGATCGAGTTCACGGTCGCGACCTTCGATCGGGTGATGACGGACTTCGGGTTGGGGGTCATCGGGCTCCTCTCGCCCGCGCTGACCATCTTCCTCGGCACGGCGCTGATTCCACGAGAGATCGAGCGGCGCACCATCTTCATGGTGGTGGCCAAGCCCGTCAGCCGCTCGGCGTTCCTCGTCGGCCGCTACCTCGGCAACGTGATCACCGTGGTGTTCCTGGTGGTCATCATGAGCGCGCTCTTCTTGATACAGCTCGAGGTGGCGGGCGCGTCGGCGACCTTCAGCACCGGCATTCACCGCGAGCACCTGGTCGCGCTCTACGGGTTGCTCCTCGAGGTGGTGCTGTTGACCGCGGTGTGCTTCCTCTTCGCGTCGGCGTCTTCACAGTACGTCTCGAGCCTCTCGGTGACGTGTCTGTATTTCATCGGGCACATGGCCGAAGACCTGTACACGTTCGCCAACCGCTCGAAGCTCGACGTGCTGCGCTACGCGGGCAAGGCCATCTATTACGTGCTGCCGAACTTCGACCGGCTCGACTTCAAGGCGCGCGCGACCTACTTCGACCCGACCTCGAACTCGGAGCTGCTCTCGATCACCGCCTATACGCTGGCCTACACTGCGCTGGTGCTGGTGTTCGCCACGCAGATCTTCGAGCGGCGGGACTTCAAGTAGCCGCCGCGCCCGACGGCGACCAGAATCGACCCCATGCGGTCTCGCCTGCTCGCGGTCTCGGTCGTCGTCGCCATCGCGTCGGCCGGCGGCACCTGGCTCAGCCTGCAGCCGATCGTCTCGGCGCAGCTCGACGCCGCCCGCGCGCTGACCGGTGACGTGCAGAGCGCGACCCGCATCGAGGCCGTGGTGGCGTTGCTGGGGCTGCTCGATCTCGTGCTGTCGATGGTGGTCACCTACCTGTTGCTGAGCCTGCTGGTCGGGCGGCCGATCAAGGACGCGGAGCGGCAGGCGGCGGCGGTGCTGGAGCGCGAAGGCAGCCGGCTCCCTTCCGACGGAAGCCTCGCGGGCAGCCTGTCTCAGGCCGCGCTGCACCTGGGCGACCTGCTGGTGGCCGAGCGCACCACCAGCGCGCGGCGGCTCCAGGAGCTCTCGGTGAACGTCGAGCAGAAGTCGCGGCTGCAGGCCGAGCTGGTGGCCGCCGATCGGCTCGCCACCATCGGCAAGCTGGCCGCCGGCGTCGCCCACGAGGTGGGCAACCCGCTCTCGGGCATTCTCGGCTACCTCTCGGTGCTGCGCATGCGGGCCGACGGCAACCCGCAGACCCTCGAGGTGGTGGAGCGCATCGAAGAAGAGGTCAAGCGCATCGACGGCATCGTGCGCGGGCTGCTCGAGATGGGGCGCCCCTCACGGGGGAAGGCGCAGCCCATCGAGGTGCGCCCGCTGATCGACGGGTGCGTGAAGATGGTCAGCTCGATGCGCGAGAACAGCGACGTGCGCATCGAGCTCGACTGCCCCGAGTCCACCTGGCTGCGCGCCGAGCCAGGCCCGCTGGCGCAGGTGCTGGTCAACCTGCTCCTCAACGCCTGCCAGGCCGTCGGCGGCCGGGGCCACGTCTGGGTGCGGGTGTCGCTCGAGGACGGCGCCGCGCGGGTGCGCGTCGAGGACGACGGCCCGGGCATTGCCTCCGAGGTGCTCTCGAAGCTCTTCACGCCCTTCTTCACCACCAAGGCGCCGGGGCAGGGCACCGGGCTGGGCCTGGCGGTCTCGCGCCACCTGCTGGGGCAGTTCGACGGCAAGCTCACCGCCGAGAACCGCGCCGAGGGCGGCGCCCGCTTCGTCATCTCGTTGCCCGCGCCCTGACAAGTCGATCGGCTGCGCCACCTCGCGTATGTCATCGCCCATGGGCACCCTCCGCTCGATCCTGGTCGTCGACGACGAGGCCTCGATTCGCCACGTGTTGACGTTGGTGCTCAGCGAGCACGGCTTCGAGGTGCGCGCGGTCTCTGACGGCGAAGAGGCGCTCAAGGAGCTCAACGCCCGGCCCTACGACGTGATGATCTCTGACGTGCGCATGCCGCGCCTCGACGGCATGGCGCTCCTCAAGCAGGGGCTCGCGCTCCAGCCCGAGCTGACGGTGCTGGTGATGAGCGCGTACGGCTCGAAGGACCAGGCGCTCGAGGCGGTCGCCGCGGGGGCCTACGACTTCGTCCAGAAGCCCTTCAAGCCCGAAGAGATCGTCTTCACCCTGCGCAAGGTCGAGGAGCGCGCCCGGCTGCTGCGCGAGAACCGGCGGCTGCGGGCGCCGGCGGGGAGCGCGACCCTCGAGCAGATGCTGGGCGGCAGCGAGCCGATGAAGGCGCTGAAGAAGCAGATGCAGCGCGTCGGCCCCGTCAACAGCACCGTGTTGATCACCGGAGAGTCGGGCACGGGCAAGGAGCTGGTCGCGCGCACGCTGCACGAGCTCTCGCCCCGGGCGAACGAGGCCTTCGTGACGGTGAACTGCGGCGCGATTCCGGCGGGGCTCATCGAGTCGGAGCTCTTCGGGCACGCGCGGGGCGCCTTCACCGACGCGCGCACGGCCAAGCGCGGCCTCTTCACCGACGCGCACAAGGGCACCATCCTCCTCGACGAGGTCGCCGAGCTCCCGGCGGCCGCGCAGGTCAAGCTGCTGCGGGTGCTGCAGGAGGGCGAGGTGCGGCCCGTCGGTGAGAACCGCGTCGAGAAGGTCGACGTGCGGGTGATCGCCGCGACGCTGCGCGACCTCACCCGCCTGGTGGAGCGCGGCGAGTTTCGTGAAGACCTCTACTTCCGCCTCAACGTGGTGCAGCTGCAGGTGCCGCCGCTGCGGGAGCGCCGCGACGACGTGCTGTCGCTGGCCGCTACCTTCGTGGGGCGCTTCAACCGCGCGTTCAACCGGCAGGAGCCGGTGACGGGCTTCTCGGTCGAGGCGCAGGCCGCGCTCCTGGCGTACGAGTGGCCGGGCAACGTGCGCGAGCTCGAGAACGCGGTGGAGCGCGCGGTGCTCCTGGCCGACGGGGCGGTGGTCGAGCTCGACGCGCTGCCCGAGCGGGTGGTCGCCCGCAAGGCCGCCGCCGCGCCCGTACGCCCGGCCGTGGCCGTGCCGACGCCCAAAGAGGCCGAGTACTCACTCAAGCGCGCCATGGTGCAGCTCGAGGAGCGCTTCATTCGCGCGGCGCTGCGCAAGACCCGCGGCAACCGCACCCACGCCGCCGACCTGCTCGAGATCAGCCACCGCGCGCTGCTCTACAAGATCAAAGACTACGGCATCGACCCCGACGCCGAAGGCGCCCTCGACCCCGACGCCCCGCTGCCCTGAGCCACCGCTGTTCGTGATCGGCGCCCCCCCCAGCCCTTGGGGTGGGCCTCCGCGCACATACATTTTGATGTATACCTACATATCTTTGACATCTAATTATGGGGTCAAAGAAAGATCAGTTCGATTGACAGCCGGCACGGCGCGGGGAAAGCTCGTGATCCGAATGAGCGCGCGCGGCGATGACGACGAAGGCGATCGCAGGAACCACGTTCAACACCTGCGTGAGGAGCGGCTGCTGTCGAAGGCCGAGCTGGCGCGCCGCGCGGGCGTGTCGGTGCTGACGATCGATCGGGTCGAGCGCGGCGCGCCGTGCCGCCTCGACACCAAGCGCAAGATCATTCTCGCCCTGGGGCTCAAGGTCTCCGACAAGGGTCAGGTCTTCGAAGACTGATCAGCCGGGTTTTTTGGAGAAGGCCGATTCCGGCCGTAGTCTTTCGAAGCACGCTGCACGGTGAAGGAGCCAGGACGCGATGGCCAAAGGGAAGCTGGCACTGGGGCTCGACATCGGTTCTTCCGGTGTGAAGCTCATTTCGCTCAAGGAGAACCGCCGTCGCGGTGAGATCATCTACTCGCTGCAGAGCTTCGGAATGAAGCCGCTGCCGCCCGAGGCGATCGTCGACGGCGCGCTGATGAACTCGACGGCCATCGTTCAGGCCGTTCAGGAGCTCGTCGGAGAGCTGAAGCTCCGCCACAAAGAGGTCGCCATCGGCGTCGGCGGGCACTCGGTGATCATCAAGAAGATCTCGATGCCGCGCATGTCGCAAGACGAGCTCGAAGAGGCGATTCAGTGGGAAGCCGAGCAGCACATTCCCTTCGACATCAAAGACGTCAACATCGACACCCAGATCCTCAAGGCCGACGCTAACGATCAGACCGGCCAGATGGACGTGCTGCTCGTCGCCGCCAAGAAGGACATGATCAACGACTACACCCAGGTCGTGACCGAGGCGGGCCTGATTCCCGTGGTGGTCGACGTCGACGCCTTCGCCGTGCAGAACGCGTTCTCGGCCAACTACGAGGTGCCGATGAACGAGACGGTGGTGCTCATCAACGCCGGCGCGGCGGTGGTGAACATCAACATCCTCTCGGGCGGCGTGACGGTCTTCACCCGCGACGTCACCATCGGCGGCAACCAGTTCACCGAAGAGATCCAGAAGCAGCTGAACGTCTCGTACGAAGAGGCCGAGGCGCTGAAGGTCGGCGGTGGCCGCGGTGACGCCGACGCCGTCGTTCCCCAGGAAGTCGAGAAGGTGATGAGCCAGGTCGCCGAGCAGGTCGCCGGCGAGATCCAGCGCAGCCTCGACTTCTACGCAGGCACCGCCGCCGACGCGACCTTCTCGAAGGTCTTCCTCTCGGGCGGCACGGCCAAGGTGCCCGCGCTCTTCAAGACGATCGAGTCACGAGTCGGAGTGCCCGTGGAGATTCTGCAGCCCTTCAAGCGGATCGAGATCGACAACCGCAAGTTCGACCCCGCCTTCATCATGGACGTCGCCCCGCAGGCGGCGGTCGCCGTGGGGTTGGCCCTGCGTAAACCCGGCGACAAGCTCGGCTGAAAGGAGGACGACCCATGACGACGATCAGAATCAACCTCCTGCCAGTCCGGCAGGTGAAGAAGCGGGAGATGGGGCGGCAGTTCCTCGTGCTGGTCGCGGGGGCCCTCATCATCTCGGGCGCCGGCAACTACTACTGGTACGCGTCGCGAGACGGCGTGCGCGAGCGCCACCAGGAGCAGGTCACCGAGACCCAGCGCCGCATCGACACCCTCGAGAAGCAGATCGGCGAGGTCAACGAGCTCAAGAAGCGCAAGAAAGAGGTCGTCGACAAGCTCGCGATCCTCGACAAGCTCAAGAAGCAGCGCAACGGGCCGGTCAAGATGCTCGACGCGCTCTCGTCGGCGATCCCCAAGAAGGTCTTCGTCTCGGACTTCGACGAGAAGGCCAGCGCAGTGCGAATCGTCGGCACCGGCGAGAGCCACGAAGACGTGTCGGAGTTCATGCACGGCCTCAGCAACATCGTGTGGACGCCCAAGGGCATCGGCCGGGTGGTGGAGCGCAAGCGCGACGCCCGCACCGTTCGCATCGAGCTCCTCTCGGCCGAGGGCTCCATCGAAGACTTCGAGGCCAAGGACCTCTCGAACTTCTTCACCGGGGTCGAGCTGAAGACGAGCGAGCAGTTCGACAACAAGGGCAAGCCGAACGTCAAGTTCGAGCTCGGCATGACCGCCAACTACGCGACGTGACCCATGGAACAGCTCCTCGAACGCGTCAATAAGCTCCCCATCGCCGCCAAGGCCGGCATCGTCGTCGGCATCATCGTCTTGATGACCGCGGGCGCCTGGTTCCTCCTCATTCAAGACATCGAGACCGAGATCGAGTCGCTCAAGGCGCAGCAGGTCACCCTCGACCAGACCTACGCCGAGAAGAAGGAGATCGCCGACAACCTGCTCGAGCGCCGCCGCGAGATGGACCAGCTCGAGCAGCAGCTCCAGGACGCGCTCACCGAGCTGCCCGAACGGAAAGACCTCGGCGAGCTCCTGGCCGCGCTCAACGACCTCGGGAAGAAGGCTGGGCTCGAGATCACCCGCGTCGTGCCCGGCACCGAGTCGGCCGAGTCGTTCTTCGCCCGCATTCCCATCGCGATGGCGGTCAAGGGCAACTACCACGAGATCGCGGTCTTCCTTCAGGAGATCTCGCAGCTCAAGCGCATCGTGAACGTCAACAACCTCAAGCTGGGGACGCCGACCCTCCGCAACGACAAGGTGATCTTGAGCTCGGACTTCATGGCCACCACGTTCCGCTTCATCACCCAGAAGCCCAAGCCCCCCGGGGCGCCCGGAGGTACGCCATGAGCGGCGTCCTCAAGGCCCTCGCGCTGGTGCTGGCCCTCGCTGCGCTGCTCGCGGCCTGCGGCGACGACGGCACCACCGGCGCCGCCCCCACGGCGGTGGTGCAGCCCAGGCGGCCCGCGGTCGTCGACGCCGGGGTCGGGCTCTCGTCTGGCGAGCCCTACCTCTACTCGTACGTCTCGATGGGCAAGCGCGACCCCTTCCGCGGAGGCAGCACCTCCAGCGAGCCGTCGAGCCCCAGCACCTCGGGCAGCGGCACCGAGCGCGACGTCTGCGATGAGCCGCTGTGTCAGGTCGATCTCGATGAGCTGCGGCTGGTGGCCGTGGTCAGCGGAGACGCGAACCCGGTCGCGATGGTCGAAGACCGCACCGGCACCGGGCACGTGGTTCGCCGCAACACCAAGGTCGGCCGGCAGGCAGGAAAAGTGACAGCCATCCTCAGAGACTGCATCGTCGTGACCTCATTCGTCGTTGGTCCCGATGGCCGAGCACAACCCAACCGTCAGAGCCTGTGTGTCAGCACCGAAGGACAGGGCACCAACCCGGTTCTCGACCTCATGAACGGAAAGACGCGAGAGTGATCATGCGTGCATTTGCAATGGAGCCCAGGTCGATGAATCGCCTTGTCGCAGCAGCCCTGAGTGTCGTCGCCGTGGTTGCCGTGGCGGCGGAGCGGAACGACCTCTCGTCGCTTCGCGTCACCACCTCGCCCACGGGCGCGATGATTCGGGTCGACGCCAACAGCCCGCCCGTCTTCACCGTCTTCCGACTGCAGGAGCCCGATCGGCTCGTGGTGGACGTCGCCAACGCCCAGCGCGGCGCGCTCCTGGGCCACTACGACGGCGTCGGCCCCGTGAGCGGCGTCGTCGTCTCGCAGTTCGCCGATGGCAAGAGCCAGGTCGCCCGCCTGCTGGTGGGGCTCGACAAGGCCAGCCGCTACGACGTTCGGGCCGAGGGCACGACGCTGGTGGTGACGGTCGACGGTGAGGCGCCCCCGACGGCCGCCGCCCCGACGCCGTCGCCCGCGCCCGCCGAGCGCGCCGCCGAGGCGCCCGAGGCCGCGCCCCCGGTGGTCGCCGAGGCCGCCGAGCCCACCGTGAAGGTCGACGAGATCGCGGTGAGCCGGAAGGGCGCCCGCGTGACGGGCCTGACGTACTCCCGCGGCGTGCTCCTGGTGAAGACCGACGGCCCCGTGGCGCGCATCGAGACGCTCGAGCTGAGCGCGCCTGATCGCCTCGCGGTCGACCTCGTCGGGTTCGCCGGCCCGGCCCGAGGCCCGAAGGTCTCTGACCGGCTGGTGCGCGACCTCCGCGTGGGCAGCGACGAGCGCCGCTTCCGCGTGGTGCTCGAGGGCGCCTCGCGCCTGCCCAGCTACGACATCAAGCGCGTCGCCGCCGGTGTCTCGGTTCGCCTCTCGGCCCCCAGGGCGCTGCCGCCCTCCGAGGGACAAGAGGTGGTGATCGACGGGCAGAGCGTCAGCGTCACCGACGACGCCGAGCTCGCCACCGTCGAGAACGTCGCCTTCAAGGAGGACGGGGCAGGGGGGCGCGTCGAGCTCACCCTCTCGGGCCGTTGTGGCTGGAAGGTGGACCGCCCCGACCGGCGCAGCGCCGTCTTGACGCTCGACGGCGCGCGGCTGCCGCGCAAGCTGGAGCGGAGCCTCGACACCGGCGACCTCCAGACCGCGGTGAAGATGATCAGCACCTTCGCGGTGCCCGGCTCGGAGAACAAGGTTCGCATCGTCGTCGCTGGCTCGGCCGAGCTCGACGACGTGGTCGCGACCAGGCCCGGCAGCCTCTCGTGGACGTTCAAGCAGGGCCAGAAGGGCGTCGAGACCGCCAGCACCGACGGGCGCGGCACCGCGGGCGTGGCCGTGGAGTCGTCGATCTTCGCCGTCGAGGGGGCGCCCAAGCGCACCCGCTACGTCGGCAAGAAGGTCTCGTTCGAGTTCAAGGACATCGAGATTCACAACCTCCTGCGCATCATCGCGGAGATCTCGAAGAAGAACATCGTGGTGGCCGACGACGTGTCGGGCAAGGTCACCATTCGCCTGCGCAACGTTCCCTGGGACCAGGCGCTCGAGCTGATCCTCCGCTCCAAGACCCTCGGCATGGAAGACCTCGGCAACATTCTGCGGGTCGCGCCGCTGGCGAAGCTCGAAGAAGAGGCCAAGAGCCGCGCCGAGCGCCGCAAGGCCGAGAAGAGCGCCCGTGAGCTGTCGGTGCAGCTGGTGCCCGTCAACTACGCGACCGCCGAGCAGATGTCGACGCAGGTCAAGGAGATCCTCAGCGAGCGCGGGAACGTCTCGATCGACGCCCGCACCAACACCCTCATCGTCCGCGACCTGCCCGAGAACATGCAGCGCGTGCGTTCGCTCGTCGCCAGCCTCGACCTCCAGACGCCGCAGGTGCTCATCGAGGCCCGCATCGTCGAAGCCAACATTCGCCAGGCGCGTGAAATCGGCGTGCAGTGGGGCGGGCAGTCGGTGTTGAGCCAGGCCACGGGCAACCCGACGGGCCTGCAGTTCCCCAACAACTTCGCCGTGACGGGCGGTATCGCCAACGGCACCGCCGCCGCCGACGGTGTTCAGGGCTCGCCCAACTACGCCGTCAGCTTGCCGGTCGGCGCCCAGGACGGGTCCGGTGGCGCCATCGGTCTGGTGTTCGGCAGCGCCGGCAGCGCGGCGACGCTCAACCTCCGCCTCTCGGCGCTCGAGTCGCAGGGCTCGATCAAGACGCTCTCGGCGCCGCGGGTCACCACGCTCGACAACCAGCTCGCCCGCATCTCACAGGGCACGTCGATTCCGTTCAGCCAGGTGTCAGCGGCGGGCGCCAACACGGTCTTCGTTGACGCGATCCTCCAGCTGTCGGTCACCCCCCACGTGACGGCCGACGGGAGCATCACGATGAAGATCATCGCCAGCAACAACCAGCCCGACCCGGCGAACTCGGGCGCCAACGGCCAGCCCGCCATCAGCCGCAAGGAGGCCAACACCAACGTGCTGGTGAAGGACGGCGACACCACGGTGATCGGCGGCATCTATGTGCGCCGCGGCTCGACCACGAGCAACGGGCTCCCGCTGCTGAGCAAGATCCCCATCATCGGCTTCTTCTTCCGCAACTACCGCGAGCTCGAGTCGAAGGACGAGCTCCTCATCTTCATCTCGCCGCGAATCCTCAACCGGCAGACTGTCGCGCAGAACCTGTGAAAGGCGCCATCATGAGAACCCTCGCTCCGCTGCTCCTCATCGCCTCTCTCGGTGCCTGCACTCCCGGAAACGGCCCGCTCTACGTCAAGCAGATCACCGCGAGCGCGGTCGGCATGGTGGGCGGCTGCGCCACCAACAAAGAGACGATCACCTCGCTGGGCGTGGTGGACGTCGCGGCGCCTCCCGAGGTCGAGATCTCGGCCGAGCTTGGAGGGCTCGAGGAGTTCTTCGGCGCGACCTCGCAGCGCCCCGTCGTGGTGACCGGCGGCCAGGTGCTGTCGTCGACGGGCCGCGAGCACCTCCTCGTTCAGAACGTGTTCCTCCGCTACGCCTCGAAGCCGGGCATTCCAGGGCTCACGCCTGGCGCGGCGTCGCAAGCCGAGTGCCTCGCGAAGCGGATGTGTGACCTCGTCCCGCGTACGCTGCTGCTCAACCGGGAGTCGTCCATCAGCACCTTCATGCAGGTGCCCCTGTTCGGCGCGAACGCCCGCGAGAAGCTGGCCGCTGCGATCTCGCCCAGCAACGCCGACGCGTACCAGTTCACGGTCACCTTCGAGATCCAGGGCGTCACCGAGCCTGGCGGGGTCGAGTTCCGCACGCCGCCGGTGCCGGTGCCGTTGACGTTGGTGAAGAGCGAGGTCATCTGCACCTCGGCCGATACGCGCCTGCGTCGCTTCACCAACACCGACCCCAACAAGCGCGCGTGCAACTTCATCGGCGCGAAGACCCGCTTCACGCCGGCCGACTGCTGCAACCTGCTCGACGCCAACGGCGTGCCCGCGCTCGATCTGGCGACCCCGGGCTGCGACGTGGCGGCGCCCTGATGTTCACCGAGCACCTGAAGGCCATCATGGACGGGGTCGACGGGGCCATCGCGTGCAGCGTGATGGGCTTCGATGGCATCTCGGTCGAGACGCTCCCCAAAGACCTGCCCGAGTCGGCGGTCGAGCTCGATCTGCAGGCCGCCTGGGTCGAGTTCGCCAACCTGATGTCGCAGGCCAAGGCCGCCGCCGAGACGTTGAAGACGGGCAAGGTGGCCGAGGTGTCGATCAACTCCGAGAAGGTCATCACGCTGCTGCGCATGGTGAACCAGGACTACTTCCTGGTGTTGGGCCTGCTGCCGACCGGGAACTACGGAAAAGCGCGCTACGTCATGCGCATAACCGCCCCCAGGGTCGCCAAAGAGCTCTAGAGCGTCGGGTCGAAGCCATTGCTTGTGCAGGTAGAGAGGTGGCGGTATGAGCCCGCCACCTTTTTTCCTTTCACGAGGCACACATGGCTGGAGTCATCGACACGTCCGATTTTCGCAAGGGTCTCAAGATCGAGATCGAGGGCGAGCCCTTCGTGATCGTCGAGTTCCAGCACGTCAAGCCGGGCAAGGGGTCGGCGTTCTGCCGCACCGTCTACCGCAGCCTGATCTCGGGCCGTCAGCTCGAGCGCAACTTCAAGAGCGGTGACAAGGTCGGTCGCCCCGACATCGAAGAGAAGGACATGCAGTTCCTCTACAAGCAGGGCGACGAGTACCACTTCATGGAGAACAAGACCTTCGAGCAGACGTTCGTGCTCGAGAGCGTCATCGACGAGGCGAAGAACTACCTCAAAGAGAACCTCCCCACGCAGGTGCTCTTCTTCAACGGCAAGGCCATCGGCGTGACGCTGCCGAACTCGGTCGAGCTGAAGGTCGTCAAGTGCGACCCCGGCGTGCGCGGCGACACGGTGTCGGGGGCCCAGAAGCCCGCCACGCTCGAGTCGGGCTACGTCGTCAACGTGCCGCTCTTCATCAACGAGGGTGACGTGCTCAAGATCGACACCCGCGACGGCAAGTACCTCACCCGCACCGCCACCGTCTGACCCGCCCGCCATGGCCGACAAGAAGAGGAAGAGCCCCGCCGCAGCCAGCGCCGTCGTCGAGGTGACCCCCGGCACTTCGTTCGATCTCGACGCGCTCCGGCAGATCGTCGAGCTCCTCGAGGCCTCAGAGGTGACCAGCCTCGACTGGCGGCGCAGCGGCGAACGGCTGAGCATTCGCCGGGGCCCCCCTCCGGCGAACGTGGTGCAGTCCATGCCGATGCCGGTGTCTCCGGCGGTGCAGGTGATGTCGGCGCCCGCGCCGGCGCCCGCCGCGCCGCCGGCCCTGACGCCGCGCCCGTCGGCGCCCCGCGCGAGCGCGCCGGCCGAGGCGCGTGACGAGAAGAAGGGCCACGTCGTCACCTCGCCCTTCGTCGGCACGTTCTACCGCTCGCCGGCGCCCGACCAGCCCTCGTACGTCGAGGTCGGCTCTCCGGTGAAGAAGGGCCAGACTCTCTGCATCATCGAGGCGATGAAGCTGATGAACGAGATCGAGTCCGAGGTGACCGGCAAGGTCGCCGAGGTGCTCGCGCAGAACGGGCAGCCCGTCGAGTTCGGCCAGGCGTTGTTCCGCGTCGAGCCGTGAGCTGTCGCTGCGCAAGGTGACGAGGCCGGCCCTGGTCGGCTCGCCCCGTAGTTTCCCGGGAGGGTACCGTGTTCAAGAAGGTCCTCATCGCGAACCGTGGCGAGATCGCCCTGCGCATCATTCGTGCCTGCCGCGAGCTGGGGATCGCGACGGTCGCGGTGCACTCCACCGCCGACGCCAACTCGCTGCACGTGCGGTTCGCTGACGAGGCGGTGTGCATCGGCCCGCCGCCCTCGAAAGACAGCTACCTCAACGTGCCGGCGCTGCTGTCAGCGGCCGAGATCACCCGCGCCGACGCGATTCACCCCGGCTACGGCTTCCTCTCGGAGAACGCCGAGTTCGCCGAGGTGTGCGCCAAGTGCAGCATCGGCTTCATCGGGCCGCGCGCCGAGGTGATTCGCCTGATGGGCAACAAGGTGCGCGCGAAGGACGCGGCGCGCGCGGCGGGGCTGCCGCTGCTGCCGGGCTCGGCGGGGGTGCTCAAGAGCGCCGAAGAGGCCATCGAGGTGGCCGAGCAGATCGGCTTCCCCGTCATCATGAAGGCCGCGGCGGGCGGCGGCGGGCGCGGCATGAAGATCGTGCGCGAGTCGAGGGCCATCGCGCAGGCCTTCGCGACGGCCTCGGCCGAGGCGGTCTCGGCGTTCTCGAACGGTGACATGTACCTCGAGCGGTACATCGAGCGCCCGCGCCACATCGAGATCCAGATCGTCGCCGACGTGCACGGCAACGTGGTGCACCTCGGGGAGCGCGAGTGCTCGGTGCAGCGCCGGCACCAGAAGCTGATCGAGGAGTCTCCGTCGCCCGGCGTCAGCGCGGCCCTCCGCGAAGAGATGGGCCGGGTGTCGGTCGAGGCGATGAAGCGCATCAACTACTCGAACGTGGGCACCATCGAGTACCTGATGGATGACGCCGGGCGCTTCTACTTCATGGAGATGAACACCCGCATTCAGGTGGAGCACCCGGTCACCGAGCAGGTGACGGGCGTGGACCTGCTGCGCACGCAGATCCTCCTGGCCGCCGGCGAGAAGCTGCCCTTCACGCAGGAGCAGATCGTGATGAAGGGCGCGTCGATCGAGTGCCGGGTGAACGCCGAAGACCCGGTGACGTTCGCGCCCTGGCCGGGGAAGATCACCGCCTACAGCGCGCCCGGAGGCCTGGGCGTGCGGGTCGACTCGGCCGCCTACGAGAACTACGTGGTGCAGCCCCACTACGACTCGCTGGTGGCCAAGCTGATCGTCACCGCCGAAGACCGGCCCACCGCCATTCGCCGCATGAAGCGCGCCCTGGCCGAGTACGTGGTGCAGGGCATTCGCACCAACATTCCCTTCCACCGCGCGGCCCTCGAAGAAGAGGCCTTCGTCAACGGCGCTTACGACACCCGGTTCGTCGAGCAGATGCAGGCCTCCGAGAGCGGTACCGCCCGACTGAAATGGGCCATCGAAGAGACCCCGTAAGCTTCTTGGAGGGCGGTCAACCCTCTGGTAGCGTTTGGAACCCTTAGTCTGTTGTTTTTCTTCGCGAAACCCGGTTCCCCCAGCTCTTCTTGGACAAGAACAAGATCATCGAGGCCGCTGGCAAGCTCGTCGCCAAAGGGGCCTACGACAAGGCGATCAAGGAGTACCAGAAGATCCTGGAGGTCGATCCGAAGGACGTTCGGATTCTCCAGAAGATGGGAGAGCTGTACCAGAAGAAGAACGACAACGCGCAGGCCGCCACCTTCATCATGAAGGTGGCCGAGAGCTACGCGAAAGACGGCTTCTTCCTCAAGGCCGTCGCTCAGTACAAGCAGGTGCTCAAGCTCGACCCCACGCTGGTGGACATCAACGTGCAGCTCGCCGAGCTCCACCAGCAGCTGCAGCTGATGGGCGAGGCGATGGCGTACTACCAGATCGTCGCCAACCACTACGACAAGCAGGGCGACGTGAAGAAGTCGCTCGACGTCTTGCGCAAGATGGTCGACCTCGACCCCGACAACGTGCAGTCGCGGGTGAAGCTCGCCGATCTCTACATTCGCGAGCGCATGAACGAAGAGGCGGGCGGCGAGCTGCAGCGCGCCGCCGAGCACCTCAAGCGGCAGAACCGCATCGACGACTACCTGCGGGTGGCCGAGAAGATCAGCGCGCTCACGCCCGACGATCTGGGCCTCGCGCGGGAGCTCGCCGAGATCTACCTGCAGCGCAACGATCAGAAGCGCGCGCTCGCGAAGCTGCAGGTCTGCTTCAAGGCCGACCCGAGAGACATCGACACGCTGCGGCTGCTGGCGGTGGCGTTCCAGGGGCTGGGGCAGACCTCGAAGACGATCAGCGTCTACAAAGAGCTGGCTCGCGCCTACGCCGAGCGCGGCCAGGATCAGGAGTCGGAGCAGACCTGGGCGCAGGTCGCGCAGCTCGACCCCAACGACCCAGACGTGCAGGCGCGCGCGCCCCAGGCCGATGAGCCGATGATGGCCGCGCCTGCGCCTGCGCCACCGCAGCGCACCGGCAGCACCGGGGTCGGCGGCGCCTACGCCCCGGCGGCGCAGCAGGCGACCGCCGTGTCGCCGGCCTTCCAGCCGCGGGCGGCCCCCACCGCGCAGCACGCCCCGGTCCAGGTCGCCAGCCCCGTGGCCGCCCCGGCCGCCAAGCCGCGCGGAGACGCGCTCGGCAAGCTCCTCACCGAGACCGACGTCTACGTGAAGTACGGGCTGCACGACAAAGCGCTCGAGCACCTTCGCAAGATCTTCGCGGCCGAGCCCGAGAACATCGACGCGCACGAGAAGGCCTACGCCATCTACGTCGCCTCGAACAACCACGCGCAGGCCGCCGAGCAGTTGCTCAACGTGCTGCGCCTGCACACGCGCCTGGGCGACCGTGAGCGCGCACAGCCGTACCTCGCCTCGATCCTCCAGCAGAACCCCGGCCACCCCGAGGTGCCAGCGTTCCTCCAGGCGCTCCGGCTCGAGGGCACGGGGAGCTCGGGCGCGCAGCCTGCGCGTGCTGAGGTGCACGACGACGCGATCCTGGTCGACTCGAGCGACGACGAGGTGATCGTCGCCGATGAGCAGGTCGACGAGCCGATCAGCGCCGAAGTCGCCATCTCGGCCGAGGAGTCGATCGACGCGCCGGAGTACGTGGCCGAGTACGTGCCCGACGACATGGCGATCGCCCCCGACGACGCCGAGAGCGCGGGGCAGATCGAGGTCGATCCGCCGCCCGTCGCCGACGACTTCATCGACTCCGACCCCGCGTATCTCGAGTCGGAGGCGGTGGTCCCAGAGGACGAGACCTACGAGCCGCCGACCAGCAACCTCTCACTCGACGAAGAACCCAGGACGGGCGAGTTCGAGACGGCCCAGGCGGTGGCGCAGCCTGAGGACGACCCGTTCGCCGAGCCCGACGACGGCCCGACCTTCGGCACCGGCATTCCGGTGCAGCGCCACCCGCCCGCAGAGGCGCCGACGTCAGCGGCGCTGACGGCTGCGACGCGACAGGCCCCCGCCTACGAGCCGCCGGTCGGGCTGGGCGACGAGCACGAGGCCCCGACGCGGGCGATGAAGGCGTTCGATCCGTCGATGCTGAAGACCTCGGCGGGCTTCCGTTCGCCGGCCCTCGCCGCGCTCCAGGCGCCCCTCGACGTCGAGGCGCCGGCCGAGCAGCGGCCCATGTCGACGATGGCGGAGGAGGAGTACGCGCCGGCCGAGGTCGTCGAGACGCCCGCCCCCCAGGCCGAGGAGCCCGTCGAGGCGCCCCCGCTCGACGAGCCCGCCTCGGAGGAGTGTGACGAGGCCACCTTCTTCATCGAGCAGGGCCTGTATGAAGAGGCCCGCGAGATCCTCGAGACGGTGCTGATCGCCTACCCGGACCACCAGCGGGCCGCCCAGCTGCTCGCGCAGGTCGACGCCGGGGCCAACGGCGGCGCCGCGGCGCCCCAGCCGGCCGACGAGTCGCTCGAGAACACCGGCAGCCGCGACGCCTTCGACCTGGCCCAGGAGCTGGCCGACGAGCTCGGCGACTTCGGTGGCGAAGAGGCGGCCGCCGCCGCGCCCGCCGGCGGCGACGACGACTACCAGGTGTCGGTGGAAGAGGTCTTCGCCGAGTTCAAGAAGGGCCTCGAGAAGGTCGTCAAACCCGAAGACGTGGACACCCACTACGATCTCGGCATCGCCTACAAAGAGATGGGCCTGATGGAGGACGCGATCAGCGAGTTCACCATCGCTCGCAAGGGCTGCGTCGGAAAGAAGAAGGAGGTCGACTGCCTGACGATGGTGGGCCTCCTCCAGGTGATGAAGGGCGACTACCCGCTCGCGGTGGACGCCTTCCTGCAAGCCCTGACCAGCGAGCACTCGACGGGTGACGTCGAGAAGGCCACCCGGTTCGAGCTGGCTGGCGCCTACGAGGGCGCGGGGCAGGCCGGGCGCGCGCTCGCGCAGTACCTCAAGGTGCAGGCCGGCGACCCCTCGTACCGCGACGTCGGCGCGATGGTCGACCGCCTCTCGGCCATCGCCGTGCCCGAGGAGGACGGCCCGCCCGGCGGTGGGCCGCCGCCGAAGAAGGGCGGCCCCTCTGGGTCGTCGTCTCGCAAGGTCGGCTACGTCTGAGGACGCTGAATGAGCTACCTCGACCACTTCGGTTTGACCGCTGAGCCGTTCAGCAACGCGCCGGTCAGCCGGTTCTACTTCAACGCGCCCCAGCACCAGCAAGCGCTGACCCGGCTGCTCTACGCCGTGAGCTCGATGAAGGGGCTCGCGGTGTTGGTGGGCGACATCGGCGCCGGCAAGACGACGCTGGCCCGCCGCATGCTCGACTCGTTGCCCGAGGAGGACTACGAGGCCGCGCTGCTCGTCATCATCCACTCCGGCATCACCGCGAGCTGGATTCTGCGCCGCATCGCGCTCCAGCTGGGGGTCGAGAACCCGGCGCAAGAGAAGCTGGCGCTCCTCTCGCAGCTCTACCAGCGCCTGCTGCAGATCTACGAGCAGGGGCGCAAGGCCGTCGTGCTGATCGACGAAGCGCAGATGCTCGAGACCCGCGAGCTGATGGAGGAGTTTCGCGGGCTGCTGAACCTCGAGGTGCCCGAGCGAAAGCTGATCAGCTTCGTCTTCTTCGGGCTGCCTGAGATCGAGAAGAACCTGAAGCTCGACCCGCCGCTCGCGCAGCGCGTCGCCATGCGCTACCGGCTCGAGCCGTTCAACGCCGACTCCACCGAGGCGTACATCAAGCACCGCATGCGGCTGGCCGGGAGCGCGCGCGTGCCCTTCACGGCCGACGCGATGGAGGCCGTGCATCGGCGCGCCGCGGGCACGCCGCGCGTCATCAACACCCTCTGCGACAACGCCCTGTTCGAGGCCTTCCTGGCCCGCAGCACCGAGATTCGTGCCGCGCTGATCGAGCAGATCGCCGACAACCTGGGCCTGGAGGCAGGCGCCCCGGCCCCGGCGGTCGCTCCCGCGGCAGCGCCGCCGCCACCGCCGCCACCGGCTGCGTTCCAGGCCGTGCCGGGCGTGCCCGCCGCCCTGCGGCGCGACCCCGAGCTCGCCCAGGAGTCCGAGGGCGGCATGAAGGTGACCGCGACGGTGCGGGGCGGCTCGGTGGCGGTGGCGTCACCCCGGGCGTTCGAGGGGGCCGGGCCGATCGCTTCGGGCACCTCGGGCATCCGATCGGCTGTGCCGCGCCCATCGACCCCGTCGGGGATCAGCCCCTTTCCTGCGGCCCCGGCCGTTCAGCCGGTGGTGCCGCCACCCCTGCCGGCGCCCTCGCCGGTCGTGCAAGGCTTGCCGCTCGAGGAGCAGCCCGCGCCTGCGCCCCTGCCGCCAGAAGGAGAAGGCAGCGCCGCAGCGGCGGGCGCTTCGAAGCCCAGGCCGGGCGTCGATCTCGCCGAGATCGATCGGTACCTCGAGGGGCTCGGCAAGCTGTAGCCAGCCGCCGGAGCTCGACGTGCTGCGAAGGGTGACGTGATGGCTCGTTGGCGACGCGGACGGGTGGTGCTCGCCATCGCGGCGTTGACCCTGCTCGCGCTCGCCATCGTGCTGCGCTCCGACTGGGCCGGAGAGAAGGTCTGCGCAGAGGCCCGCGCGCGCGCGCCGGAGCTGATCGGCCTCCCGGTGCGCATCGAGCGGTGCCTCATCGACCCCCTCACCGCGTCGGTCGAGATTCAGGGCGTCTCGGTGGGGCCAGAGGCGCGCCCGGTGGTGAGGGCCGAGCTGGCGTCGGTCTCGCTGGCCGGCCTCTTCTTCTCGGGCGTCTCGCTGCAGGACGTCACCGTCGTGCGCCCACGCGTCGATCTCGAGCTGGCCGCGGGGCGCGACAGCCCCGACGCCGAGTGCCCGCTCGAGGTGCTGTCACGGGTGCGGGTGGGGCGCCTCGAGGTGCAGGACGGCTCGGTGGCCCTGCGCTTCGCCGATGGCCGGGCGGTGACGCTCGACGGCCTCGACGTGCGCGCCCGCGTGCGCCGGCGCCTGAGCGAGGTCGAGGTGTCGTTGCGGCACGGCTCCATCACCCTCGCCGCCGACCGGAAGATCGCGATCGGCCGGGTCGCCGCCGAGGCCACGCTCGACGCGAAGGCGCAGGTGCTCGAGGTGCAGAAGGCCGATCTCTCGGCCGCGGGCATCAGCTTCACCGGCTCGGGGGAGCTGCGAGAGCTCTGCAAGCCCGCCCCCGAGCTCGACGCCAACGGCCAGGTGTACCTGCCCATCGAGGCGCTCGCGCGGCTCGGCGCGCCGCTCCCCTCGCCGACGACGGGGCAGATCTGGGCGCGGGTCTCGGCCTCGGGGCCGCTCGCCTCGCCGTCGGTGCGCGCCGAGGCGAGGGCCAGCCAGGTGGCGCTGGGCCCCTTCACGCCAGGCGACTTCTCGGCGCGGCTCTCGTTCGCTGACGGGGTCGTGCGCCTCGACGACTTCGCGACCGCGGTGGGCGAGGGCGAGGTGCGCCTGAGCGGCGAGCTGCGGCTGGCCGAGGGCTTTCCCCTCAAGGCGAAGATCGCGACCAGAGAGGCGTCGCTGGCCCGCGCGCTGGCGCGGTCGAGCGTGACCGGGGCGTGGGTCGACTTCCCGGCGACCCTGACCGGAGAGGTGACCGGGCACCTGCTCCCGACGGTGTCGCTGAGCGGCCCGATGGAGCTCGTCGCGGGGCCCTTTCTGCTGGCGTCGCGGGCGTACGACGCGCCGAGGGCGGCGGGCACCGACATTCTCGCCTTCTCGTCCGCGCGGGGCTCGTTCCTCTTCGGCGTCACGCCCAGGGCCGTCACCTTCGACGACGTCGCGCTCTCGGTGGGGCGGCACACGAAGGTCGGCGGCGCGGTGCGCCTGGGGCTGGTCGAGAAGGGGCTCGACCTCGACATCACCGCCGTCGCGTCGGCGATCGATCTGGCCGACTTCGGGCGCATCGCCGAGCTCCCCTGGTCGGGCACCGGCAACGCCACGGTGAAGGTGAAGGGGCTGACGCAGAACGTGAAGATCACCGGCCACACCTCGCTGCGCGACTTCAAGTTCGCGGGCTACTCACTGGGCGTGGTCCAGAGCCCGGTGCGGTACGAGGGCGACACGCTGACCTTCGAGGGCATGGTCGCGCAGAAGGGCCGCACCCAGCTGTTCGGCGACATCGGCCTCGATTTCCTCGAGGCCGGTCTCTACACGCGCGCGTCGGTGCAGCTGCCCGAGGGGCGGGTCGAAGACGTCGTCGATCTGCTCGTCGACCTGAGCCCCGCCCTCGAGAACCTCCAGGACGTGCTGGTGGGGCGCGTGTCGATGGTGGCCGCCATCGACTCCCCCGCCAGGGCGCTGGCCGGGCTGCTCGCGGTGCGCCTCAACGACGTGGCCTACTTCGACCGGCGGCTCGGCGCGGCCAACCTCATCTTGCGCTTCGAAGACGGCGACCGCCTGGTGCTCGCCCCGACGACCTTCGAGGGGCCGATGGGCAAGATCACCGCCGACGGCACCTGGGGCTTCGACGGCCCGCTGGACTACCGCATCGCGTGGGACGAGGGCTCGCTCGCCGAGGCCGTCGACCCGGCGGGGGCCCGCGCGATCGCGCTGGGCGGCGCGCTCACCGGCCGCTTCGTGCTCGGGGGCACCACCGATCTCTACGAGATGAAGGGCTCGCTCCGCGCCGACGAGGTGCGATGGCAGGAGCAGCGCCTGGGGCCGATGACGCTCGCGCTCTCGCTGCTGGGCAGGGACCTCACCGTGACGGGGCAGGTGATCAACGGCGTCAGCGGCCGGCTCGGCCTGAAGATGCGCAACGAGTGGCCCTACGACTCGAGCTTCGACGTCGATCTGCCCGATCTCTCGCCGTTCCTCCCGGCGTCGGCCAGGGGGCTCCAGGTCGGCCTGGCGGGCGCGGTGACGGCGGTGGGGCCGATGCGGGACTTCAGCCAGACGAAGGCCGTGGCCTACCTCGAGAAGCTGGTGGTCGCGCGCGGCGAGGTGTCGGCTTCGAACGTGGGGCCGGCCGAGCTGGCGTGGAACGCCGGCGCGTTTCAGGTGAAGGCGCTCGCCATGAAGGGGCCCACCACCGAGGTCAGCGCCGAGGGCTTCTGGGGCCCGTCGCGGGTGAACCTTCGCACCCAGGGGGCGGTCGACCTGCGCCTGTTGAGCACCTTCGTGCCCGACGTCGAGCGCACCTCGGGCCGGCTCGACTTCACCGCGGCCTTCGGGGGCCCGGTGGCCGCGCCCACCGTCATCGGCGGCGCCGATCTCGTCGACGCCCGGCTGGCGGTGAAGGGGCAAGATCTGTCGGTGCGCTCGCTCTCGGGCCACGCCGACTTCTCCGAGGCGCGCATCGTCATTCAAGACGTGACGGGCTTCTTGAACGACGGCCGCCTCAAGGGTCGGGGCGACGTGCGGCTCGACAAGCTGTCGCTGGGGGCGATGGAGCTGCAGGTCGATCTCGAAGACGTCACCGTGCAGGTGCGCCCGCGCGTGCCGGCGACGCTGTCGGGCGAGCTGCTGCTCTCGACGCGAGGGGGCGCGGCGTCGCCGTACCAGCTGTCGGGGAACATCGACGTGGTGAAGCTCCGGTACACCGAGCCGCTCTCGCTCGAGACGCTGATCGAGTCGGCGCGCAAGCGGTCGGTGCCGTCTGACGAGCAGCCCTCGGAGTGGCTGCGCCTCGACGTCGACATCGCCGCCGGCAACGACGTGCGCGTCGAGAACAACCTCGCCCGCGCGCGGTTCCTGGGCAAGCTGAAGCTCGCGGGCACCAACGTCAAGCCGGTGCTGGTGGGCTCGGTCGAGGCCGCCGAGGGCGCGCAGGCCTTCTTCCGCAACAACGTCTTCAACGTGGGGCGCGCGGTGCTCCAGTTCAACGGCCTCTGGCCCACCTTCGACTTCTCGGCGCAGACGGTGGTGCGCGAGTTCCTCGTCAACGTGAAGGCCTTCGGCCGCTTCGAAGACCCCCGCGTCTCGCTCACCGCGACGCCGGCGCTCTCGGAGGCCGACGTGGTGTCGCTGCTCACGCTGGGGGTCACCACCCGCGAGCAGCTGGCAGGGCAGGCGGGCCTCGGCCTCGCCGCCGAGGCGCTGTTGTCGACGACGGGCCTCGACCGGCAGGTGCAGAAGTTCCTCTCGCAGAACGTGGGCCTCAAGGACCAACAGGTGCGCCTCACCACCACCTTCAACGAGGCCACCGGCACCGCCGAGCCCTCGGTGACGTGGGAGTCGAAGGTGGTGTTCGACAACCTCAAGGTCGGCGTCACCCAACCCGTCACCGGCAGGGGCACCCGCGCCCAGGCGGAGTACCGCTTCAACCAGAGCGTCTCGGCCCGCGCGCAGTGGGACAACCAGAACCAGAACACCACCGTCGGGAACCCCGGCGTCGACCTGCGGTTCCGCTTCGAATGGGAATGACGCTGCTCCTCAGCGTGCTGGTGGCGCAGGCCCCGGCCTTCGAGGGTGAGCGGCCGGTGGTCGATCGCGTCGAGCTGCGGCTCCCGGCGGGCGTCGACGAGAAGCTGCTCGACCGCATCACCGAGTTGGTGACGGTGCGCCGCGGGCAGCGGCTGTCGCGGCGCGCGGTGCGGCGCTCCATCGAGGGCCTCTTCGAGTCGCGGCGCTTCGCTGACGTCGTCGCGCGCGTCGAGCCCTCTGACGAGGGCGTGGCCGTGGTCTTCGAGCTGGTGCCCCGGCAGTCCGTCGCCGACGTCTTCTTCGAGTCCCCCGGGGGGCGGCTGCCGCTCGCGCTCCGGAACGATCTGCTCGCGGCGGGGCGGCTGACCGAGGGCGCCGAGTACTGGCCGGAGCGGGGCGAGCAGGCGGCCGAGGCGATGGGCGAGCTGTTGCGGCGCCGGGGCTTTCGAGACGCGAGCGTCACCCACACGACCCTCGACGGCGAGCTGGGCCTGGCGGTGGGCTTCACGGTGAGTCAGGGAGCGCCGACGCTGGTGCGCTCGGTGACCGTCGCTGGCGACCCGGGCCTCGAGGTGACGCGCCTGCTGGGGGCGATGGGCGTCACCACCGGGCAGGTGCTCGATCTCGACGTCGCGCAGCGGGGCGTCGAGTCGCTGCGGGCGCTCTTGCGCAGCCAGGGGTACTTCCGCGCGCGGGTGGACCCGCCCGTGGTCTTCGAGGGCGGCCAGCTGGTGGTGCCGGTGCGCGCCGGGCCGCGGTACGACCTGGTCTTCACCGGCAACCGACGGCTCACCGACGCCGCGCTGCTCGCGGTGCTGGGCTACGACGGCGAAGAGACGCTCGACGGGTTGCTGGCCAGCCGGCTCGCCAGGCGCCTCGAGCGCTTCTATCGGTTCCGCGGCTTCCACGACGCGCGCGTCACCGCGAGCGAGACCCGGAGCCTCGACGGCGCGCGCGCCGCGCTGGGCTTCGTGATCGTCGAGGGCGACCCGCTGCGCGTCTCGCGCGTCGAGTTCTCGGGGAACCAGGCCATCGGCGCCCCCGAGCTCCGCGACATCTTGAGCCGGGTGATCGAGGGGGCGACGCCCACCGGCGTCATCGAAGCGCACGGCACCTCCGATCCGCTCTCGCTCGAGGGCCGCGCCAGGCCACCTTTCGCGGCCGACTTCCCGGCGCCGCCCCCGCTGTCGGTGCTCGACGAAGACGCCTACGTCGAGGCGTTGAAGGCGATGACGGCGCAGTACCGCGAGCGGGGGTACCTCAAGGCGGTGGTGAAGCTCGACGCCGTCGACCGCGACGGGGCGGGCCAGGCGGTGGCGCGCTTCTCGGTCACCGAGGGCGCCCAGGCGCGGTTCCGCCTGGTGCAGCTGCAGGGGGTGCCGCGCGGCTTCCGCTCCGAGACGGTCGAGCTGGTCAAGACGAACAGCCCGTTCAGCGTCGCGGCGCTGGAGCAGATCCGCCAGGGGGTCATTCGCGAGCTCTCTCGGCGCGGCTACCTGTACGCCGACGTCGAGGCCTCGTACGCGCTCGAGCTCACCGGCAAGTTCGCCGACTGCGTCTTGCAGGTGAAGGCGGGCCCGCAGGTGCGGGTGCGCACGGTGTTGCCGGTGGGCGCGGTGCGCACCGACGAAGAGGTGCTGCTGCGGCAGGCGACGATGGTCGAGGGGCAGCCGCTCGACGCCGAGAGCCTCTTCACCACCCAGAGCAACCTGCTCGGCACGGGCATCTTCCGCACCGTCGAGGTCGAGACGCTGGCGCCGGAGCGCGCCGAGCCGCTGAAGACGGTGCTGCTCAAGGTGAAGGAGCGGCCCCGCATCTCGGGTGAGGTGGGCCTGGGGTACTTCCTGGCCGAAGGGCCGCGCGTGGTGCTCGACGCCGCCGCGCCCAACCTGGGGGGCAAGGCGGTGAACCTCGCCCTCCGCGCGCAGATCAACTGGTTCGCCCTGTCGTTCCCCGCGCTGAACAAGAACGTCGACGTGAGCGATCTCGACGCGGTGACGCAGCTGGGCGGGCGCGGGAACCTCTCGATCCAGAACCGGGGCCTCTTGCCGTTCGACATCGGCTGGCGCGTCGACGTGGTCGGCGAGCGCGTGTTCCGCCCCCAGTTCCGCTTCACCCGGTGGGCCGGCATTCCCAGCCTCGACTGGACGCGGAGCTTCGAGATCCCCCGCATCGAGACGCGGCTGAAGGTGTCGCTGGCGCTGCAGTACGAGGTCGAGTGGGCGCGGGTGCAGGAGACGAGCGCGCGCAGCACCTCGGTGCCGCTCACCTTCATCGACCAGGAGCGCCTGCGGTTCCTCTTCGGCACCTTCGCGCTCCAGACGGTGCGCTTCCAGCCGACCTTCGACTTGAGAGACAACGCCCTCTCGCCGCACAAGGGCGTGCTGCTGCAGGGCTCGGCCGAGGTGACGGGCGCGCTCTACGCTGGCACGCCGATCGCCCCGGGCAGCAGCGAAGAGCGCGCGGTGCCGGTCTCGTTCTTCAAGACCTCGGTGCTGGCGACGGGCTACATCCCCCTCTCGCAGCGGGTGGTGCTGGCCCTGTCGCTGCGCGGCGGGCGCATCGTGCCGCTGGTGAGCGATGCCGTGACGCCGCCGGTGAAGCGGTTCTTCCTTGGTGGCGCCACGTCGATGCGCGGGTTCAACGAAGACCAGCTGATCGCGCAAGACCGGCGCGCCCAGTACCAGGAGCAGATCGCCGCCTGCCAGGTGCTCGCCTCGAAGTCGGGCTGCACCGCGGCGGCCAGCACGGTGGCGGCGGGCCGGCAGATTCCGTCGGAGGGCGGCGAGTTCTTCGGCCTGGCGAAGGCCGAGGTGCGCTTCCCCGGCTTCAGCGTGTTCGACGTCGGCCTCTTCTTCGAGACCGGCAACCTCTGGCTGGGCATGCCCGCCGAGCTCAACGACTTCACCCGGCTGCGCTACGTGCTCGGCACCGGCGTGCGGTACGTGACGCCGATCGGGCCGCTGGCGCTCGACGTCGGCGTCAACCTGGCGCCCGACCTCATCATCAACGAGCCCCGGGTGGTCGCGCACTTCAACATCGGCGTCTTCTGAGCCCGGGCTACAGTCGCGGCCGTGCTCTACGGGCTCATCAGAGGCGTCGTCGCGTTTGCGCTGCGCCTCTTCTACCGGGTCGAGGTGGTGCGCCAGGCCGACGATCTGTCGGGCCCGGTGATGTTCGTGGGCAACCACCCCAACAGCCTCATCGACCCCGCGCTGGTCTTCGTCATCACCGATCGAAAGGTGACCTTCCTGGCCCGGGAGCCGCTGTTCCGGGTGCCGGTGATGGGGTGGATCCTCAAGGCGCTCGACGCGCTGCCGGTGTACCGAAAGCAGGACCACCCGGGCCTGATGGAGAAGAACGAGGGCACCCTCGACACCGCCGCGGCGGCGCTCATCGCCTCACGCGCCATCACCATCTTCCCCGAGGGCAAGTCGCACTCGGCCCCGCAGCTCTCTGAGATCAAGACGGGCTGCGCGCGCATCGCGCTGAAGGTGGCGAAGGCCGGCAAGGCGCTGCGCATCATCCCCGTCGGGCTGACCTATGAGCAGAAGCACCGCTTCAAGAGCCGCGTGCACATCGAGGTCGGGCACGGCCTGCTCGTCGAGGCGGTCGGTACGCTGACGCCCGAGGCGGAGCAGGAGTGGGTGCGGGCGCTGACCGATCGGGTCAGCGAGGCGATGCGCTCGGTGACGCTCAACCTCGAGGTGTGGGACGACCTGGGCCTGATCGAGACCGCCGACCAGCTCTTCGCCTTGAGGAACGGGTTTCGCGAGAAGGACCCGGACCGGCTGCGGCTGTTCTCGAAGGGCGCGTCGCTCTTGCGCAACGAGCAGCCCGATCGCTTCGACGATCTGAAGGAGGACATCCTCTCGTTCCGGGCCCGGCTCGCGGTGCTCAACGCCGCGCCTGGCGATCTGCGCGTGCAGTACCGCGGGCGAGAGGTGACCTGGTTCGTGCTGAGGAACCTCGGCGCGATCCTCCTGGGCTTCCCGCTCTTCGCGCTCGGCGTCGTGCTCTACGCGGCGCCCTTCATGTTCCTGCGCACCCTGGCCATGGTGGCGCCGGTGTCGCGTGACCGGGTCGCCACGCTCAAGCTGGTCTCAGCGCTGCTGATGGTGCCCGCCTGGTGGACGCTGCTCACCATCGCCGGCTGGGCGTTGGCCGGCACGGTGGGCCTGGTGGTGGCGCTGGTGGGCGCCCTGCCGCTGGCCCTCTTCACCCGCTACTTCCTCGAACGTCGGCGCGCGGCGCTCAACGACGTGATGGCGTTCCTTCGAATCGGCAACCGCTCGGCGCTGCGGCAACACCTGCTCTTCCACGGTGAGCGGCTGCAGGAGGAGATCCAGGGCCTGGTGGGGGAGCTGAAGCCGCGCCTCGAGGACGGCCCCTGAGCGCCGTCAGACCTCACGGAGCCGGCGCCACCCCACGAGCCACACCAGGGCGCCCAGCCCCAGCGTGATGGGCACGATCACCAGGGCGCCCTTGAGGTTCCCCGTGCTGTCCGAGAGCGTTCCGATGATCGGCGGCGAGATGGCGTCGCCGAGCGCGTGAATGCAGAGAATCGAGATGCCGAAGGCGCGCGCGCGCAGGCTGGGCTCGACGCTGTTGACGATGAGGGCGTTGACCGGGGCGTTGTAGGCCCACACGAAGACCTGCGCGGCGATGATGCTCGCGATGATGGTGGTGGGATCTTCGAAGACGAAGAGGGCCAGGCAGACCAGCGCCGTCGCGGGCACCATGAAGAGGCCTGACACCGCGAGGTAGGGCTGGCGGGTGACCCCGACGAGGCGATCGGCGACCACGCCGCCCAGCGAGGTGCCCAGCAGGCCCCCGACGATGGCCGAGGCGCCGATGGCGAGGGTGGCCTTCTCGAGCTCCATGCCGCGCACCCGGTGGAGGAACTCGGCGAACCAGTCTCCGATGCCGCCGGTCGCGAAGGTGACGAGCGTGTAGCCGGCGACGGTGACGACGTAGATGGGGTTGCGGGCGAGCAGGCCGAGCGCGGCGACGAACGACACCTGGCGTGGCGGCGCGTCGTCGAAGGCGCCCCGCACGGGGTCCTTCATCAACAGCGCGAGCGCGGCGATGGCGAGCCCCGGCAAGCCCACCGCGTAGAAGGCGTTTCGCCAGCCGTAGGCCGCCCCCAGCGCGCCGCCCACCGCGAAGCCCAGCGCCGAGCCCACCGGAATGGCGACGTAGAAGACGGTGAAGACCCGGTTGCGGCGCTCCGGGGGAAAGAAGTCGGCCAGCAGCGACGGCGCGAGCGTGGCGTAGGCGGCCTCGCCGATGCCCACCAGGGCGCGGGCCAGCAGCAGCGACCAGAACCCGGTGGCGAGCCCGGCCGCGGCGGTGGCGAGGGACCAGGCCGCGACGCCGACGGCGATCAACACCCGCCGGTTCCGGGTCTCGGCGAGCGCCCCGAAGATGGGGCTGGCGACCATGTAGACGAGCACGAAGGCAGTGAGCGGCCAGCTCGTCTCGGCGTCGGTGAGGTCGAGGTCCTTCTTGAACAGCGCCTTCACCGCCGAGGGCACCCAGCGATCGACGTAGTTCAGCAGGTTCATCATCGTGAGGATGACGAGGGCGAAGATCGCGCCCGGGGCGGCGGGCCGCGCAGGTGCTGCGGCTGCGCTCACGGCGCGTTCCCGAACCGATCGGCCAGCAGGCCCCACCGCAGCCCGCGATCGCTGACGGTGACGGTCGAGGCGTCGAGGCGCTCGAGGGCCAGCTGAAGAATCACGCCGCCCGCGACGATCACGTCGGCGCGTTTGGGCTGGAGCCCGGGGAGCGTGCGGCGGAGCACCGAGGGCAGGTGCGCCAGCCTCGACACCGTGGCCTCGATCTCGGCCCGGGTCAGCTCGGCGCCGTGCACCAGGGTCGCGTCGTAGGGCTCGATCGTTCGCGCCACGGCGCACACCGTCGTCACCGTGCCCGCGACGCCGACCACCCGCGCGCCGGCCACCGGGCGGGGCAGCGGCGCGAACGTCTCACGCAGAAACGCCGCGAGGCGCGCCAGCTCGTCGGGCGACGGCGGATCACCGGCCAGGAAGCGCTCGGTCATGCGCACCGAGCCCACGTCGAAGCTCTTGCGAAACGAGATGGCGCCCGCCGCGTCGCCGAAGATGAACTCGGTCGAGCCCCCGCCGATGTCGATGGCCACCAGTGGGCTCTTGCCGCCGAAGTCGGCCAGCGCCGACGCGAACGACAGCCGCGCCTCTTCGTCGCCCGAGAGGATCTGCGCGGCCACTTGGGCCCGGTCCTCCACGCCGTCGAGGAAGCCGGCGCCGTTGCTGGCGTCACGAGCGGCCGAGGTCGCGCTGATCGCCAGGTCCCTTGCGCCGAGCGCGCGGGCCTCGGCGGCGAAGCGGCCCACCACCTCGAGCGTCGCCTCGATGGCCTCGGGCGAGAGCGCCCGGGCGCGATCCACGCCCTTGCCCAGGCGCGTGATCTCGGCGCGCTCGCTGACGGCCTGCCACCTGCCGTGCGCGTCACGCTCAGCGACCAGCAAGAGGACCGAGTTGGTTCCGATGTCGATGGCGGCGTAGCGGCTCACGGGGCCGTGCAGCCTACAGCACGTTGCCGGTCGCGCCGCGTGAATGCTTCACAGCAACGCCGGCAGCACCGCAGCCAGCTTCTCCGCGTCGGCGAGGGTCGAGTGGAGGTGCGCCGAGAGCCGCAGACACCGGCGCCCTTCGAAGCTGAAGAGCGGCACCTCGATCTGGTGCCGGTGCCAGAGCGCGTCCTGCAGCGGGTCGAGCGCGCCCATGCCGGGGAGCGCGCCCTGGCCGGTCATCGCGTTCGGCAGCGCGATGGTCGCCATCATGCCCAGGAGCGCGTCGGGCACCGCCGGCTGGCCCCCGACGGCGCGCAGCACCACGTCGCGCATCTGCCGCACCAGCGCCCGGCTCCGAGCGCGCACCTCGTCCCAGCCTCCGGGCACCAGCTGCGCCACGGCGTCGAGGGCGAAGGGCACGGTGAGGAAGGGCGTGGGGTCGTGGGTGCCCTGCCAGTCGAACTCGACGCGAAAGCGGCTGCGGTCGGCGCGCTGGGCGTTGGCGCCGTGGCTGATGGTCGCCGGGTGGAGCCCCGCCTGGCGGTCGCGACGGGCGTGAAGAAACGCCGCGCCCTTCGGCGCGCAGGTCCACTTGTGCAGGTTGCCGGTGAAGTACGAAGCGCCGAGCGCCGCGAGGGCGAGCGGCTCCTGCCCTGGCGCGTGCGCGCCGTCGACCAGCACCCGCACGCCTCGCGCCTCGAGCGCCGAGACGATGTGGGCGATGGGAAACACCACCGCCGTCGGGCTGGTGATGTGATCGATCACGGCGAGCTTCGTGCGAGGGGTGACGGCCCGGGTGATGGCCTCGACGATCTCCTCGGCCGACGTGACGGGGAAGGGCACCTGCGCGACCACCACCACCGCGCCCGTCCGCGCCGCCACGAAGCGCACCACGTTGTTGCAGGCGTTGTAGCCGTGCGAGGTGATGAGCAATTCGTCGCCGGGCGAGAACTCGAGGCTCCGGAGCACGGCGTTGACGGCGGTGGTGGCGTTGGTGACGAAGGCCAGGTCGTCGCCATCGCAGCCGACGAAGCGCCCCAGCGTATGGCGGGCCGCGTCGAGGAGCGGCTCGTACTCGCGGTTGAAGAAGCGCACCGGCTCGGCCTCGAGGCGTTCTCTCAGGCGCTGCTGCTCGGCGAGCACCGATCGGGGGCAGGCGCCGAAGCTCCCGTGGTTGAGGAAGGTGACGTCGGGGTCGAGGACGAAGTGGTGCTTCATGGAACCCCGGGAGAGGGCGCGGGCCGCAGGTGGCGGAGCTCGTCGCGCTGCTCGTACATCGACGACAGCGCCGGCGCCGAGCGCAGCAGGCGCGCCCATTGCTCGTCATCGACGACGATCACCACCGGGCGGCGCTCGACGATCTCCCGGCCCGCGCGGTCCCACTGCGCGCTCGAGAGGTAGTCCGACTCGGCGCGCCACCCGAAGGGCAGGTAGGTGTACGAGGTCGCGTTCACCGTGCCGGTGAAGAGGTAGGCGTAGCCGCCGCTGCCTTCGGGGCCGACCACCACGCGATCGCCTGGCTTCACCGCGGCCTCGAGCGCCTCGGCGAAGGTGAAGCGCTTCTCCCAGGCCTGCTTGAAGCTGATGGGCCGGTCGGGGTGCGTCGTCGAACGGTACGTCTTCCACGAGAAGTTGAGCGCGAAGACGCCAGCGAGCACGCTCAGGGCGAGGCCGAGCCGGCGCCCGAGCGCCGGCCAGTGCGAGACGGCCGCCGCCATCGCCACGAAGGCCAGGCTCGACAAGAAGGCGAGGTGCACGACGTCGCTGCGGGTGTGGGCGACGAAGAGCGGGAGCACCACCGCCACCGCGACGATCGCTGGCACCACGCCCGCGATCGGCGCCGCTCGGCGAAGGAGGGCGCGGCCCTGGGCGACGATCACGGCGCCGCCGAAGATCATCGCCAGCAGGGGCAGCGCCGCGATCACCACCACGCCAGCCTGCGAGAGCAGCCTCCACAGGTGCGGCTGCGATCGGTTGGAGTCGAGGTGATCGACGAGGAACGCGGCGTAGCTCGTCGAGTTGATGCCGCGGTAGTGCTTGAAGGGCCACTCGAACATCGCCCACGCGAGGTCCCCCAGCGCGCCGTGCGCCGCGAAGAGGGCCGCGATGACGCCGACGACGATCAGCGCGCCGGC
The DNA here is from genome assembly GCA_014879945.1 of Myxococcus sp. GTDB lineage: Bacteria > Myxococcota > Myxococcia > Myxococcales > Myxococcaceae > Xiheimicrobium. Next base: position 5,034 of record JACSRE010000369.1, on the reverse strand, counting down.
GACGAGGGGGAGGGCGGCCATCACGCCGGCGCGCCACCGCCGCGCGCCCGCTCCCGAGACCAGCACGCCCACCACGCTCGCCCCGAACGCGGCGACGCCGAGCGACTGAATGGTGGCCATCGACAAGCCGAGACAGGCCCCCGCCAGCCCCAGCCGCCACCAGGCAGGTCGCGCTCCGGCCAGCAGCGCGAGGGCGGCGTGCACGAAGAGCAGGGCGAGCCAGTGCGGGTACGCGTGCGGCCACATCGGCACGATGAGGCAGACGAAGAGGACCGACGAGGTGAGCGCGATGACCGGCCCCGCGAGCCGCGCCACCACGACGGCCAGGCCCAGCGCGCTCGAGGCGTTGAGGAGCACCTGAAGCGCCTGCGCGGCGGGCATCGACGGCCCCAGCCACCCGAAGAGCCAGGAGAAGAGCCAGAAGAAGACCGGGCCCTGGAACTCGAAGAAGTCCCGGTACAGCACCTCGCCCTGCGCCACCCGGAGCGCGCCGTAGAGCACCGTGCCCTCGTCCCACGTGGGGAGCGGGGGTACGCCGTGCGGCTGTCGGGCCCGCCGGGAAGGGTGAAGACGGCGTGGGCCGCGAGCGTGAACAGGAGCACGACGCACGGTACGAACCAGCTCCGGGTGGCGACGTGGCGTACGCGAGCGGAGAGCACGGGCGGCGCGTATGCGAAGGCCCCCGCGGCGGCAAGGCGCGCCTCACAGCGCTCGATCGAAGGCGACGTGGGTGTCTTCGAAGCCCATGCGCGCGAAGAACGAGTGGGCCGCGTCATCTCGACGCGGGAGCCGCACCCGCAGCCTCGTACAGCCCGCGATGCGCGCGCGGCGCTCCAGCTCTCGAACCAACAGCCGCCCGACGCCCTGGTGGCGGTGGTTGGGCTCGGTCACCAGCGCCACCAGCTCAGCGTCTGGCGGGTGCAGTCGAACCACGGCCGCGCCCACCAGCTCCTCCTCGCGGTGCGCCACCAGCACCAGCCCGTCGGCGACGCCCACGCCCACCAGCGCCAGCAGCGCCTCGACCCGTGACCAGCGACTCGGGCTGCTCTCGGCCACCGTCGTCTGCGCGCCACGCTTCGGCCTCACCGCCTCAGGGACTGCAGGCCTCAGGCCACGAAACCAAGCTGACGCAACGTGTCGTCTCGCGCCCTTGCGCGTTGACCAAGGTCACTCGATAAGCGGCGCGATTTTTCCACTCTTGGCCGTGAGGAGTTCCATGCAGGCGTTTTCGCGAATCTATGGGTCGGGCTTCGTGACGGGCGAGGTGCTCGTTCCCAACGAGCGCATGGCGAGGGTCTGCGACACCTCGGACGAGTGGATTCGCGAGCGCTCCGGCATCGAGCAGCGCTACTTCGTCAACGAGGGCACCGGCACCAGCGATCTCGCGGTCGGCGCGGCGAAGAAGGCGCTCGACGACGCGGGCGTGAAGGCCGAAGAGATCGACTACATCGTCGTCGCCACCATGACGCCCGACTACTACTTCCCGGGCGTCGGGAGCCTGGTGCAGGCCAAGCTCGGGCTCAGCAACATCCCCGCGCTCGACATTCGGCAGCAGTGCTCGGGCTTCGTCTACGGGCTGCAGGTCGCCGACGCGCTGATCCGCTCGGGGCAGGCCAAGAAGCTCCTCTTCATCGGCGCCGAGATTCACACCGGCTTCATGCCCTTCTCGAAGCAGGGCTGGGACGTGGTGATGGGGCGCTCCGACGCCGAGATCCCCCAGGCCGAGAAGGACTGGAACTCGAAGTTCCGCCACCTGGTGGTGCTCTTCGGAGACGCCGCCGGCGCGGTGGTGATGGGCCCCTCGGAAGACCCCTCGCGCGGGCTGTTGGGCTTCGCGCTCCACACCGACGGCAAGAACGTCGAGGCGCTCTACGTACCATCGGCCGGCTTCGCCTACCGCCCGTACTTCTCCGATGAGCACTTCAAGGAGGGCCGCGGGGTGCCGGTGATGGACGGCCGCACGGTGTTCAAGATGGCGGTGACGAAGATGCCCGAGGCGGTGCACGAGGTCTGCGCGAAGGCCGGCGTCACCGTCGACGACATCAACCTGCTCATTCCCCACCAGGCGAACCTGCGCATCTCGGAGGGCGTGCAGAAGGCGCTGAAGCTGCCCGACAGCCGCGTCTACAACAACATTCAGCGCTACGGGAACACCACGGCCGCCACCATTCCCATCGCCTACAACGAGTGCAAGGCGTCGGGCCGCATCAAGAAGGGCGACCTGGTGTGCTTCGTGGGCCTCGGCGCCGGCTTCCACTGGGGCGCCACCCTCATGCGCGAGTGAGCTCGCCGCGCTCCCGGCTGCTCGGCGTGCTGCTCGGCGTCGGCTCGTGCGGCCTCGTCAGCTTGACCTGCGCGCACCGGGCGTCGTCGGCGAAGGGCCACCTCGAGGGGCGGCTGGAGCACGGCGGCCTCACGCGCTCCTTCATCGCCGCCTCGCCTGAGGGGCCCGGCCCGTTTCCCCTCGTGATCGCGCTGCATGGGCGCCTGGGCACCGGCGCGCAGCAGCTGAAGCTCACCGGCATGACCGCCGTCGCCACGCAGGAGCGCTTCATCGTCGTCTACCCCGACGGCGTCGATCGGTCGTGGGCCGACGGGCGGGGCACCTCGCCGGCGTCGAAGCAGGGGGTCGACGACGTTGGGTTCCTGCGCGCGCTCATCGACGAGTTCGTCGCGCACCGCCGGGCCGACCCCTCGCGCGTGTACGTGATGGGCATGTCGAACGGCGGCTTCATGGCGCTCACCCTCGCGTGCCGGGCCGCTGACAGGGTGACCGCCGTGGGCTCGGTGACGGGCCTGATGGGCGCGGAGCTGGCGGCCTCGTGTGCCCCGTCGCGCCCCGTCTCGGTCGCGATCGTCGCGGGCGATCACGACGAGCTGGTGCCGTTCGACGGCGGGGCGATGACGGGCGGGCGCGGGAGCATCATCGGCGCCGACGAGACCTTCGCCCGCTGGCGGGCGCTCAACGGCTGCCAGGGAGCGCCGATGATCAGCCCCCTGGCCGACGGAGACCCCGAGGACGGAACCCGCGTGGAGCGCCGCGAGGTGGCCCGCTGTCGCGAAGGCAGCCGGGTGCGCCTCGACGTGGTGAAGGGCGGCGGCCACACCTGGCCGGGCGGTGACCGCTACCTGCCCGAGCGCTTCATCGGCAAGACGTCGCGCGACCTCGACGCCTCACGCGAGCTGTGGGACTTCTTCAAGGCGCACAGTCGCTGACTCAGGGGCCCCAGTCGGGGGTGGTGAAGTCGCCCTTGTCCATCGGCAGCGCGACCTGGTTCTCGCCATCCGACGTCATCACGTAGAGCGACTTGGTGCCGCCGCGGGTCGAGCAGAAGAGAATGAGCCGGCCGTTGGGCGAGAACGACGGCTCCTCGTTGTTCCGGGTGTCCTGGGTGAGGCGCTTCACCTTGCCGGTGGTGACGTCGATGGTGAAGAGATCGAACGCGTTGCGCTCGTCACGCGCGGTGAAGGCGATGAGATCGCCCCGGGGGCTCCACGCGGGCGTCTGGTTGTAGTTGCCCTGAAAGGTGAGCCGCTTCACGTCGCTGCCGTCGACGTTCATCACGTAGATCTGCGGCGAGCCGCCGCGGTTCGAGACGAACGCGAGCTTCTTGCCGTCGGGCGAGAACGCAGGCGACGAGTTGAGGAAGTACCTGGTGTCGGTGAGCTTCCTGGCGCCCGTTCCATCAGCGGCCGCGAGGTAGATCTCGGCGTTCTCGCCGTCGGACACCGAGTAGGCGATGCGCTTGCCGTCGGCCGAGAAGTCCACGCCCGCCACCATGCGGCCGTTGGCCACCAGCGGCGTCGGCTCCTGGCCTGGCCGGCCGACGAACAGCTCGGGCTTGCCGCGCTTGTACGAGGTGAACGCGACGCTGCGATCAGGCGCGATCGACGGCAGCACGTTGATGTTGCCGGTCGACACCGCCGCCGCGTTCTTCCCGTCCCAGTCGGCGAGGTAGACGTCCTTGCCGCTCGCGGTCTTTCGTACGAAGGCGATGCGCGACTCGAAGGGGCCGGTCTCTTTGGTGAAGTGCTTGTAGACGGCGTTGGCGAGCTTGTGCGCCAGGCGGCGCGCGTCTTTCGAGGGCACCGACTCGCTGGCCTTGAGCTCTTCGCGCCCGGCGTTGACGTTGAAGAGGCGGAGCTCGCCGCGCAGGGTGTCGCCGTCGCGCGAGAGCTGGGTCTTCACCAGCGTCTCGGCGCCAACGTTCACCCAGTTCTCGAAGGTGATCGAGCTCGCGGTGACGCCCTCTTTCGCGTCAGCCAGGTAGGACTTGCGGTCGAGCACCTGGAAGAGGCCGCAGGCCTGGAGGTCGAACATCAACGCGGCGTCGACCTCGGCCTGCGCCTCCTTCGCGGCGTCGTCCTGGGCGGTGACGGCCGGCACGGCCACCGGCATGGGCCTGAAGTTCGCGCCCGAGATCTCGATGACGGGCTGCTGCGCGAGGCAGGGGAGGGCGATCAGCGCAGCGAGGAACGGCAGTCTCATGAGGACACTCCAGTCGAAGAGGACGACGAGGCGCGGAGGTTATGGCGAGAAGACGAGCGCCACACCGTTCTTCTTCAGCGATTCGCGGAGCTTCTCGGGCGGCGGGCCGAACGGCGCCGCCTTGCGGATCGCCCCCGTCACGGCCGAGTCGAACAGATCGTTGCCCGAGCTCTTGCTCAGGTCCACGTCGAGCAGCTCGCCGCTCGAGCCGAGCTTGATCTTCACGGTCGCGCGCAGCGTGCGGCGCTCGGCCTCGGGAATGGTGTCAGAGACGTCGTAGTTGCGCTTCACCACCGCGCTCAGCAGGCCATAGTAGCGCTCGCCCTCTTGCGTGGCCGAGTCGCCGTCCTTGTCGCCGTCTTCGGCGCCCTCGAGCTCTTCGGGCTTCGCCTCGCGCCCCGTCTTGTTGAAGGCGTCGAAGAGGCTCTTCTTGCCGTCCTTCGTCTCTTTCGCCGCTTCCTTCTTCGGCTCGGGCCTGGCGTCTTTCGAGGGCAGCGCGACGGCCTTGTCGGGCGGCGCGCTGCCCTCGAAAGACGCCAGGCCCG
>JACSRE010000237.1 GCA_014879945.1 Myxococcus sp. | reverse complement strand
CGCCACGCCCGCATCAGTCGCCACGCCCGCATCAGTCGCCACGCCCGCATCAGTCGCCACGCCCGCATCGGTCGGCACGCCCGCGTCGATCGCGGCGCCACCGTCGTTGGCGAAGCAGGTCGTCGAGCCCACTGGGGCGGAGGAGCCTGTCGGGCAGGGGCTGCAGCTGACGGCCGCGCTGCTGTTGCTGAACGTGTTGGGCGGACACGGCGCGCACGAGGCCGCGCCAGCGTTGGATTGGAAGGTGCCCGGCGCACAGACCGAGCACAGGGCCGAGCCCGACGTCGCCGTGAAGGAGCCGGCGGGGCAGGCTGAGCAGGTCGCCGCCCCCGCCGCAGCGAAGGAGCCCGCGGGACAGGACGTGCACGACGTGCTCCCGGCCGCCGAGGACGTGCCGGCCTGGCAAGTCGAACAGCTCGACGCGCCTGTCATCGCCGAGAAGGTGCCCGGAGCGCAGCTCGAGCAGGCGATTGCGCCTGGGCTCGACGAGAAGGCGCCGCCCGCACAGGCCGCGCACGAGCTCGCGCCAGCGTTGGCCTGGGCGCTCCCAGGCGCACACGGGGTGCACGCGGCGCTCCCGGTGTTCGTCGCGAAGGTCCCTGGCTGGCAGTCAGTGCACAAGCTCGAGGCGGGAGGAGATGACTTGCCCGGCGGACAGTCGGTGCAGCTCACCGCGCCGGTCGTCGAGAAGGTGCCCCCGGCGCATGACAGGCAGCTCGCTGCGCCCGCGTTGCTCGAGAACTCGCCTGCGGGGCACGGCGTGCAGCTCGCAGCGCCTGCGTCGGAGTACCGGCCTGCGGGGCACGCGGCACACCCCGAGGAGCCCGCGGCGCCCGCGAAGGTGCCGGGCAGGCACGTCAGGCAGGCGGTGGAGGCGGTGGTGGGCGCGTAGCGACCCGGCTGACACGACGCGCACGAAGCCGCGCCGGCGTCGGCGGCGAAGGTGCCCGTTGAGCAGGCCGAGCACGCCGTCGACGCCGTGCTCGCCGCGAAGTTTCCGGGCGCACACAGCGCGCACGATGACGACGCGGCCGTGGACGCGAACTGCCCAGGCGCGCAGTCCGTGCAGCTCGCCGCGCCGGCTCCGCTGAAGCGCCCCGGCTGGCAGGCAGTGCACGAGGTGGAGCCCTCGACAGGGCTCGAGGTGCCCGCGGTGCAGGCCGTGCACCCCGCGCCCTCCGTCGGGCCCGCGGCGCCCACCGCGCAGCTCGAGCAGAGCGGCGCCCCCGCATCGGCGCCGGTTCCTGCTGGGCAGAGCGTGCAGGCGCTCGCGCCGGGTGACGCAGCGAAGCGGTTGGCCGCGCAGGCCGTACACGGGGCGTTCCCGGAGGCAGAGAAGGTGCCCACCTGACACTCACCTGCAGGCACCGCCGTCGGGCCGCCGGTGGCGCCGTTGAGCGTGACGCGCCAGCCCACGTCGATGACGGCGTTGCTGATCTCCCGGTCCCACGCGTTCACACCCGCTTGACCGGGAGCGCCCAGCGCGTCCACGGCGCCGGTCGCGGTGGTGTCGTGGTCGTTGTTCCACCCGACGGTGTTGGTGAACGTCGCGAGCGTGAAGTTGAACGTCGACGTGGTCGTGAGCGCGTTCAGATCACTCAGCGGAACCCGGAACTCGACCACGTCATTGGCGGCAGAGATCGCCAGCTGCGACGCCGCGATGGTGTACCAGGAGCCCGAGTCGAACCACTCCACCTCGGGGTTGTTCGAGCCCGCGACGTGGAGCGCGAGCTGTCGCTTGGGTCTGAGCCCGTCGCGCACGCCCAGACCGCTCTCATCGCCCAGAAAGGCCTGACCGCCCGGCTGCAGGGTGTCGATGCCGATGGCCACGTGCACCGCGTTGGCCGAGCTGATGTTCGTGAACCGAAGGAGCCCATAGAGGTACGTGCCGTCGGCGGTCAGCCTTACTTCGGTGAGGTCGCTGTCGTCGGTCATGCCGGGGTCGGTGCGCCGATCGCCCGCGACGCCGCGGAGCACCCACTCGTCACCAGAGGTCGCGGCCTGGTGCCCGCCGACAGGCGCGGGTTGGGTCCAGTCCGCCGGGTCCCCATCGACGAGGCGGCTTCCGGCGAGCGCGGGCATCGTGAGCAGGACGAGCATGACGGCTAAGAGCTGGCGCATGCCGCGCAACCTACACCGCGGCGCCCCATTCTCGCGGCGTGTGTGCGTCTGCTGAATACAAGGGGCCTGAAGTCGTCTACGCCGCGCCCGAAGCACCGGGGTTCACACACACGATCAAGGGAGCGGACATGAGCAAGGTGATTCAGACGGCTGCGGCGGTGGTGGCGATCTTCACGATGACGGCCTGCGGCGGCGGCATCTGTGAGCGCGTCGACGCGGCCAGCACGAAGTTCTACGCGGGCAAGACGGAGTGCAAGTACAGCGAGGGCGGCACGACGGTGACGCTCACCAAGGGCTCCAGCTCGGTCTCCACCTGCAACATGTCGGTCTCGAAGTGCACGTCGGCTGACAACACGATCCTCGAGAGCTACGCGAAGTGTGTCGAGGCGGCGCCGGCCTGCGCGACTGGGGCCGAGAAGGCTGCCGCCGACGCGATGACCGCCTGCGCGCTGCAGTTGATCAACGTCTCGGGCGGTGTGCCGATGTCGAAGCTGTCGGCCGACTGCGCCAACGGCTTCAAGTAAGCCTCACACCCAGTCAGAGACGGAAGACAGCTTCACGTCGAGGCGCTCGTCGATGCCGACGAGACCGCCTTCGGGCACCTCGTGCCACACGCCGTCGTCCCACAGGCGCTCGCTGGCGATGAAGTGCGCGCCCGGCTCCGAGGTGCGGAAGAGGGTTCGCCCCCGGCGGCAGGCCACCATGCGCTTGCCGTCGGTGACGACGAAGTTCATCGCCGAGCGGGCCTCGCCTCGCTCGGTGATGCGCGAGACCGTGGTGACGACCCGCGCCAGCGCGCGCTCGATGTCCACCATGCCCGGCTGCTCCACCCCGTCGAGCACGGTGCGGAAGAGCGCGAAGCAGGTCTCGCTGTCGGTCTCTCCGCGAATCTGCTCCAGGTGCTGGGGCGCGATCTGGCTGCGAATGGCGCCTGCGTGGGTCGCGAAGTCGGCGACGGTGCCGTTGTGCATGAACGCCCAACCGCGCGCGAAGAAGGGGTGGGCGTTGCGCTCCGTGACCGAGCCGACCGACGCCAGGCGAATGTGCGTGATCAACGACTGCGTCGCGAGCTCCTCGCCCAGCTGCCGAAACCGCTCACAGGCGTAGGCGGGCGTGACGTTCACCTCGAGGTGCGGCGTAGGCGAGTCGAACCGCGCGATGCCCCAGCCGTCTTTGTGCTCGAGCGCTTGTCGCTTCAGCGCGTCGAACGCGCGGGTCACCCGCACGGGGCGCTCTGCGAGGACAGCGAACAGACGGCACATCGGGTTCAACCTCCTGACAGGTGAAAGTCGTAGCACCAGCCGCGCCGATCGGCACGGGGCGTCCTGCCCTCTCAGGCGCACCAGACGCTGCGGCCGGCCTTGATGGTGTGGGCGACCTCGTTCATGCCCAGGTGGTACGGCAGGGTTCGGTACGACGCGCAGCCGAAGATCGCGAGATCGGCCGGCCCGCCCACCGTGAGGCGACCCAGCTCGGGGCGGCTCAGGGCCAGCGCGCCGATGCGGGTGAAGCCCAGGTACGCTTCGGCCGGCGTCAGCCCGTTCTCGAGGCACGCCAGGCCCATCGCCAGGCTCACGTTCTCGGAGTTCGAGGAGCCGGGGTTGCAGTTGGTGCACAGCGCCACCAGCACGCCTGCGTCCCTCAAGGCCCGGCCCGGGGCGTAGGGCTTCGCGCGCGCGAAGAGGGTGGAGGTGGGCGCGAGCACGGCGATGGTGCCGCGCTGCTTCATGGCCGCGATGCCCGCCGCTGAGATCTGCTCGAGGTGATCGGCCGACACGGCGCCGAGCTCGGCCGCGAGCTGCGCGCCGCCGTTCGCCGTGAGCTGGTCGACGTGGAGCCGCAGCGGGAGCCCCAGCGCCTTCGCCTTCGCCGCCAACCGCCGGGCCTCGTCGTGGGTGAAGGCCGACTGCTCGACGAAGGCATCGCAGGCCGAGGCCAGCTGCTCGCCCACGATTCGGGGAAGGAGCTCGTCGACGCAGAGGCGAACCCACGCTTCGCGCCGCTCCTTGAACTCTGGCGGCACCGCATGAAGGCCCAGGAACGTGGCCACCAGCTCGACCGGCTGCGCCTTCGAGAGCGCGGCGATCGCCCGCAGCGTGCGCAGCTCCGCCTCGGCGTCGAGGCCGTAGCCGCTCTTCACCTCGGCGGTCGTCACCCCGCGCGCGAGGAGCTGCGTGAGCCGGGGGAGGGCGAGGGCGACGAGCTGCTCCTGGCTCGCCTCGCGGGTCGCGGCCACCGTTCGCGCGATGCCCCCGCCGGCGGCGGCGATCTCGAGGTACGACTTGCCCTGGCAGCGCTGCTCGAACTCGTCGCTGCGATCGCCCGCGAAGACGACGTGCGTGTGGCAGTCGACGAAGCCGGGGCCCACGAAGCCGCCGCGCGCGTCGATGACCGTCGTCTGGCTCGTGATGGCGCCTTCGGGCAGCTCCGACTCGGCGCCCAGGAACACCACCCGGCCGCCAGTGACGCCGACGGCGCCGCGCGCGACGCGCCCGAGCGTGTCCTCCGCGGGCCCCTCCAGCGGCCCGTCGCAGGTGAGGACCTCGGAGGTGTTTCGAACGACGAGCTCCATCACGCCGTCAGCCCGGGCACCCGCACGCCGCGCTCCTTCGCGCAGGCGCTCGCCTCGTCGTAGCCGGCGTCGGCGTGGCGCAGCACGCCCATCGCGGGGTCGCTGGTGAGCACGCGCGCGATCCGCTTCGCCGCGGCCTCGGTGCCGTCGGCGACGATCACCTGGCCGGAGTGGATCGAGTAGCCGATGCCGACGCCGCCGCCGTGGTGCAGCGAGACCCACGAGGCGCCGTTCACCGCGTTGATCATCGCGTTGAGGATCGGCCAGTCGGCGACCGCGTCGCTCCCGTCCTTCATGGCCTCGGTCTCGCGGTTGGGCGACGCCACCGAGCCGCAGTCGAGGTGGTCGCGCCCGATGACGATGGGCGCCTTCACCTTGCCGGTCTTGACCAGCTCGTTGAACAGCAGCCCGGCCTTGTCGCGCTCCCCGTAGCCCAACCAGCAGATGCGCGCTGGCAGGCCCTGGAACTTCACCTTCTCGCCGGCCAGCTTGAGCCACCGCACCATGTGCTCCTTGTGCGGGAACAGCTCCATCAGCGCGCGATCGGTGACCGCGATGTCGGCAGGGTCACCCGACAGCGCGACCCACCGGAACGGCCCCTCGCCGCGACAGAACATCGGCCGGATGTAGGCAGGCACGAAGCCGGGGAAGTCGAAGGCGTCGGTCACCCCGGCCTGCTGGGCGCCGGCGCGCAGGTTGTTGCCGTAGTCGAAGACGTGGCTGCCGGCCTTCTGGAACGCCAGCATCGCGCGAACGTGATCGGCCATCGCCCGGTGCGAGCGCTCGACGTACGCCTTCGGATCCTTCGACCGCAGCGCCGCGGCCTCGTCGAGCGAGAGGCCGTTGGGCACGTAGCCCGCGAGCGGATCGTGCGCGCTGGTCTGATCGGTCACGAGATCGGGCTTGAAGCCACGCCGCACCAGCTCGGGCAGCACGTCGGCGCAGTTGCCGATCACGCCGATGGAGCGTGCCAGCTTCTTCTGCTTCGCGTCGGCGACCAGCGTGAGCGCCTCGTCGAGGTCCTTCGCGATCACGTCGAGGTACTTCGTCTCGATGCGACGCTGCGCGCGCGTCGGATCGACCTCGACCGCCAGCATCACGCCACCTGCCATGGTGCACGCGAGCGGTTGCGCGCCGCCCATGCCGCCGAGGCCGCCGGTCAACACCACGCGCCCGGCCAGATCAGGAGAGCCGAAGTGCGTGCGCCCGGCCTGCACGAAGGTCTCGTAGGTGCCCTGCAAGATGCCCTGCGTGCCGATGTAGATCCACGAGCCGGCCGTCATCTGGCCGTACATCATCAAGCCCTTCTGCTCGAGCTCGCGGAAGTGCTCCCAGGTGGCCCACTTGCCCACGAGGTTCGAGTTGGCGATCAGCACGCGCGGCGCGTCGGGGTGGCTCTTGAGAATGCCCACCGGCTTCCCCGACTGAACGAGCAGCGTCTCGTCGTCGCCGAGCGACTGCAGCGCCGCCACGATGCGATCGAAGCTCGGCCAATCGCGCACGGCCTTGCCAGTGCCGCCGTACACCACCAGATCCTGTGGGCGCTCCGCCACGTCGGGGTCGAGGTTGTTCATCAACATGCGCAAGGCGGCTTCCTGCACCCAGCCCTTGCACGACAGCTGCGCGCCGCGAGGCGCACGGACTTCACGGGGTCCACTCGTCATGGAAAACCACCCTAGACCACGAGGCCGAGTCTGAGGGAATGTGCCGCGCATGACGCGAACAGTTGCGCTTGGAGCGGTCATCGGATTCGCCATCACCGTCCTGGCCCTGGCGCTGTGGGAGCGCAGCGCCTCGACGTCGTCAGGGGGCGCGGTGGACGCTGGGCCGGGCGCCGAGCTGTTCGTGAACCCGACGCTCATGCGCGGCCTCAACGCGCGCCCGCTCGACCGTCGCGTGGAGCAGGTGATCATCGCGCCGTCCATGCTCGAGCCCGGCGACGCGGGGAGTCCGTGAGAGGTCGCGCCGCGCTCCTGCTGGTGACCGCCGGCTGTGTGGGCGCCGAGTTCGTTCGCCAGCCTGACCAGAGGCCGTGCGCTGAGACGGTGAGGCCCGCCCCATCGCCGTCGGCCGAGGCGCTCGAGGTGGGCAGCGCGCTGTCGGCGTTCGTCGCCGCCGTTGAGCGGCGTGACTTCGAGCGGGCGTACGCGCTCCTCGATGGGGCCTCGAGGCGCCGCTACTCGCCCGGCCGCCTCGAGGCAGACTTCGCCCTCGAGCCCCGGGGCGCCGCCCTGGTCGGTCGGCTCAAGGCGGCGCTCGGTAGACCGATCACCGTCTCTGGGGGGCGCGCCACGCTCGTCGTGGCCGAGGGTCGGGTGGCTGCTGCGGTCCACGAGTCCGACGGGTGGCACGTGCAGTCGCTCGATGACGCGCTGAGCGTGAAGTAGATCTCGTTGGTTGTGCGTGGCACCGAAGATGAAGAGTCGCCGAGCTCCCTCGCCGTCCACGGAGCTCCATCGTCATGTCCGACTCGCGCATCCAATCGACCTCCACGCCGTTCAGCCCGCAGACCCCTCAGAACGACGCCGTCGCCTCACCCCGCCCTGGGCCGGTCTGCAGCGCGGAGCAGAACCGCATCGAAGAGGCCGAGCGGCGCTACGCGACCTCGACCCTCAGCCCCTTCGAGTCGGCGCTCTCGACGGCGGTGGGTCACCTCGGGCCCCACCAGTCGATGGAGCTCAGCTGCAAGACGCTGGTGAGCGCAGAGCTCGCGGGCAAGATCGAAGGGAAGATCAGCATCGAGCGCCGCGACGACGGTAAGTACGAGGTCACCGCGTTCGCGGGGAGCCAGCTGGGCGTCGGAGTTGCCCAGGCTCGGGTGATGGCGGGCGTCGCCGCCGGGACGAAGTTCGTGGTTGAGACGCCAGAGGCCGCGGCCGACCTCGCGCAGGCCATCGCGACCCTCGGCGGCGTCGCGACCGCGAAGTCGAACCCGGCGCTCTTCCCCTGGGCGCAGCTGGGCGACAAGGTCTCTGGCGCGAGCGCACACGCCCTCGAGCGCCTCGACCACTACCGCGCCAACCTCGTCGAGGTGAAGGGCGAGGCCCGCGCGACCGGGGCGCTGTCGGTCAAAGCCCACAGCCCCGGGGTTCACGGCCACGCCAGCGCGGACGCGATGCTCGCGGGCTCCGTGAAGGTCGACCTCGAGCGCGGAGAGGTGAGCACGGCCTTTCGGTTCGAGCTCACCGGCGAGGCCAAGGCCGGGCTGGACCTGGGCCACGGCGCGCGTGCGTCGACCGCCTCGGCGATGGCCTTCGAGCTCGAGGCGGAAGGGAAGTGGCAGGGGCGCCTCGAGGCGCGAAAGCACCTGCCGCCGGCGCTCGCCGAGCGCCTCAAGCGCGGCGAGCTGTCGCCCACCGAGGCCTTCGAGGCGCTGAAGAACGCGAAGACCGAGTGGGTCGCGGTCGTCGAGGTCGAGGTCGAGAAGTCGGTGACGGGGATGGCCTCACAAGGCATCGGGCGCATCAAGGTGACCGCCGAGGTGCCCGTGAGCGGCGAGGCGCTGGCCAGGCAGATCCTCGCGGGCGACCAGGCCGCGCTCCTCAGGCCGCTCCTCGACGCCGAGTGGGAGGCCGAGGGCGAGCTCGGGTGGGGCGCGCGAATGGCGGTCGGAGCCGAGGGGATGTCGGGCGAGGCGACCGCGATGAACTTCACGAAGGCGAAGACCGAGAAGGGCTCGCTCGCCCACGCCTTCTCGCGCGCCAGCCACGCGATCGACGATCAGGTCGCGATGAAGCGCACTCTCGAGGCCCGCGGCATTCACTGACCGTCGAGGAACTCGCCCAGCCTGCCACCCAGCCCGAGGTGGCTCGCGGCGGCCTCGAGGAGCTTGCGCTCCTTCCGGTCGATCTTCCCGTCCACCAGCGCCATCTGGACCAGCTCCCGCAAGAACGTCTCTGCCTCGGCAGAGCCCTGCGCGATGAGCTTGTCGAAGAGCCCCGGCCCCGCCTTGAGCGCGAGCTCGACGTTCGCCCACGGAACGCTCCAGCGCTCGGAGCACATGCGCAGCAGCTTGCGCTCGCTGTCATCGACGACCCCGTCGGCGGCGGCCATGGCCGCCATCAGGTACAGCAGGCGCTCGCGCTCCTCGCGATCGGGGGCGCGCGCCGTGTGAGGCCTCGGGGCCGAGGGTGAGGGGGCTGGTCGGCGGGCGCTGAAGCCCTCCCAGGAGCCGACCTCGAGGAGCACCCAGTCGCGCTCGCCGCTGGCCAACGCGGTGCCGCAGAACTCGCACGACGTCGAGCCGTTGTCGGAGAGCGGCGCGCTGCAGTTGGGGCAGCGAGCGGTCGACACGCCGGCTTTGCTCGGGGTGTGCGCGCCGGCCTTGCGCGTCAGGGTGAAGACCCAGCGTTGAGGCACCGACGGCAGGGAAGGGGGCTTCTGCCCCTTCGCCGCGATGCCCATCTTCGCGCTCCAGCGGATCTCGACGTGGGCGAGCTCGCGGTCGCCGGCCTCGGCGATGGCCAGGGTGTTGACCGCGCCCACGGCGCACTCGAGGAAGTGCTTCTGTCGGCCGCTCGCCGAGAGCGCGTCCAGCTCGGCGCGCAGCCGGGCCGCGAACTCGGGCACCGCGACCTTCGCCAGGCGCCCCGCGTCGTTGGCGACCTGGGCCTCGATCCACTTCCAGAACACGAGCGACGCCCGATCTTCGAGGATCTCGGTGGTCAGCTCGGGGTCGCGCTGGCGGGCGCGCGCCAGGCCGTCGGCGGCTGCGTTGGCGCCGACGTACTCGCTGCCCTGGGTGATCTCAGAGAGCACCCAGTCGTAGTTGCCGCTGTTGACGATCGCGCCGCAGTGCTCGCAGGTGTTCGACGCGCCGCCCGAGAACGGGGCGCCGCAGTTGGGGCAGAAGCCCTGGGCGAGATCGCGGGCGGGGTCGGTCTTCACGCCGGGCCGCCGCACGAACGTCCACACCTCGGTGAAGACCTCGGGCGCCTTCTTCTGCGCCAGCGCGCGGGCCTGCTCGTCGGTGGCGTCGCGGGGCGCGTCGTCGTCGCGCACCGAGGCCTTCACCCGCACGTGCACGCTGTCGAAGAAGGCCGTCTGCTCCAGGCCGATGATCTGCAGGTCGAGCACCTGGATGTCGGCGATGGCGTCGCGCACGCCGTTGACGTGCATGAGCTGGAGCTGGGTCGACAGGCGCGTGTAGGTCGAGTCCGACAGGAAGCGCCGCACGGGCTCGAGGGAGCGGCGGAACCAGGCCTCCTGGACGTCGACGAAGAGCTTCTTCGTGCGGTCGAAGAAGGCCACCAGGTCGAACTGGGGGTCCTTCGCGCGCAGCGCGGTCACCCACCCCTCGGCGTCGCGCGCGCTCACCGTGGTGCGGCGCTGGGCCTCGGCGGCGTCGAGGGCGTGCCGGGTCGAGGCCGAGCCCTCTTGCCGCTTCCACCACCAGACGCCGGCGCCGAAGAGCAGGAGCAGCGGAATGCCGACGCACGGGTGCTCGAAGGCGACCCGGATGAGCAGGAAGGCGATCTCGACGAGCGCGCCGTCATCGCCTCCGCCGGTGCTGCGGCCCGAGTCGTAGCTCTCACCGCTCCCGACCCGCGCGAGGGCCGACGACGCGACCATGCCGAGGAGCGGGACGAACGCTGCGAGCCGAGCTATCCACATCGAAGGCGCCTTCATGCGCGCGACTCTACGGAAAGCAGGAGCCTTCTCCATGGCGGAATTCAACATCGAGGTGTTTGGCGCGGTCGAGCGGTGGACCATCAACGGCGAGGCGCGGCGCAACGCGCTCTCTCGGGCGATGGTCGGCGAGCTGCAACAACACGTCGCGAGGGTCAGCGGCGCGGAGCGGGCCGTGCGGGCGGTGGTGTTGACCGGGGCGGGGACCAAGGCGTTCTGTGCCGGCGCCGATCTGAAGGAGCGCGCCACCATGTCGGAGGACGAGGTGCGCGCCTTCCTCGAGCTGCTCCGCGCGACGCTCCGGGCCATCGAGCTGAGCGACTGCGCCTTCCTCGCCTTCATCAACGGCGCGGCCTTCGGCGGAGGCACCGAGCTCGCGCTGGCGTGCGATCTGCGCATCATGGACGAGGCCGCCGAGATGGGCCTCACCGAGGTGAAGCTGGGCATCATCCCCGGCGGGGGCGGCACCCAGCGGCTGCCCCGGCTCGTCGGCAAGGGCGCGGCCAAAGATCTGATCTTCACCGGCCGGCGCGTCGGCGCGGAGGAGGCGAAGGCGCTGGGGCTCGTCAACCGCGTGGGGGACATCGACGACGCCATGCACCTGGCGCGGAACATCGTCGAGAACGCGCCGCTGGCGGTGGGGCTGGCCAAGCACGCCATCGACGACGGGCTCGAGCTCGAGCTCGACGCGGGCCTGGCGCTCGAGCAGCGGCTCTACCAGCGCACGCTCGGCACCGAAGATCGGCTCGAGGGGCTCAAGGCCTTCGCCGAGAAGCGGCCTCCCGTCTTCAAGGGGAAGTGAGATGACGTCTCCGACGAGCTTCTTCCTGGTCGAAGAGACCGTGTTCCCGCCGGCGCGCTCGTGCACCCAGCACGTGGTCACCACCACCGAGACGTTGTCGACCGTGCTGGGCCACGTTCTCGACCGCGCCGAGCAGCTCTGGGTCGTGCACGAGCTGCTGCTGTGGGTGGTGCAGCGCGGCGAGGTGGTGAAGGTGCTCGATCTGCTCGAGTTCGTGCGCGCCCACCTGTCCAACGGGCAGGTGCTGCGGCTGCGCCAGTTCCACCTCTCGCTCGAGGGCTCGACGGCCGACCCGCGCATGGCGGCGGAGTTCGGGCGCGCGAAGCTGTCACTGCCCTTCAACGAGATCGTCGAGGCGCTCCCGGCGCTCGAGGCCCCGCTGCTGGCGCCCGAGGGGCGCGCCGAGGCGATCCTCCCGGCGTCGGTGCGGCGGCCGCCGGCGGTGGTCGACTCGCTGCTGTTCCCGTTCCGCGAAGAGACCCCGAAAGCGTCTGTCTGGTTTGGTTCTCGCGAGGCGCCGTGAGGCGGTGATTGCACGCTGACAACCAGCCGCGACGTGTGTACAGCCCCGCGCGCATCACTTTGTGGAAGCGAGGCCGTGCATGTCGATGACGAAGAAGCTGGTCGAGGTGGTCGAGCGGGTCGAGAAGGGCGGCGCGAGCAAGTACCACGCGAAGAACAAAGAGGTCGGCAAGCTCTTCGCGCGCGACCGCATCGCGCTCCTCGTCGACGAGGGCTCGTTCGTCGAGGAAGGCAAGCTGGCGAACAACGCCGACCCCGAGCTGCCCTCTGACGGCGTGATCACCGGCATCGGCCGCGTCGCGGGTCGGCCGGTGGCGCTGATGGCCAACGACTCGACGGTGAAGGCGGGCTCGTGGGGCGCGCGCACGGTAGAGAAGATCCTCCGCATTCAGGAGACGGCCGCGCACCTGAAGGTGCCGCTGTTCTATCTGGTGGACTCGGCGGGCGCGCGCATCACCGACCAGGTCGACATGTTCCCCGGGCGCCGCGGCGCGGGCCGCATCTTCTACAACGAGGTGCACCTCTCGGGCACGGTGCCGCAGGTCTGCGTGCTCTTCGGGCCGTCGGCCGCGGGCGGCGCCTACATTCCGGCGTTCTGCGATCTCGTGATCATGGTCGACGGCAACGCCTCGATGTACCTGGGCAGCCCCCGCATGGCGGCCGAGGTGATCGGCGAGAAGGTGACGCTCGAGGAGATGGGCGGCGCCAAGATGCACTGCTCGATCTCTGGCTGCGGCGACGTGCTGGCGAAGACCGAAGAAGAGGCCCTGGCCCTGGCGCGCCAGTACGTGCAGCTGATGCCCTCGAACTTCACGCAGAAGCCGCCGCGCGCAGAGCCGAAGGCCCCGAAGTCGTCAGGGCGGCCCATCGACCCGGTGGCGGCGAGCGCCGATTCGTCAGCGGCGCCGGTGGTCTCGATCATCCCCGCCGATCAGAACAAGCCCTTCGACATGCACGCCTTGATCGGTGAGCTGATCGACGAAGGCAGCTGGTTCGAGGTGAAGAAGCTCTTCGCGCAGGAGCTGATCACCGGGCTCGCCCGCATCAACGGCTACGTCGTCGGCATCGTCGCCAACCAGCCCAAGTACAAGGGCGGGGTGCTCTTCGTGGACTCGGCCGACAAGGCCGCGCGCTTCATCTGGCTGTGCGACGCCTTCAACATTGCGCTCCTCTATCTGGCCGACGTGCCCGGCTTCATGATCGGCTCGAAGGTGGAGCGGCAGGGCATCATCCGCTCGGGCGCGAAGATGATCTCGGCGGTGAGCGAGGCCACGGTGCCGCGCATCTGCGTGGTGGTGCGCAAGGCCTACGGCGCCGGCCTGTACGCAATGAGCGGCCCCGGCTTCAACCCCAACGTCACCCTGGCGCTGCCAGGCTCGATGATCGCGGTGATGGGGCCCGAGGCGGCGGTGAACGCGGTCTTCTTCAACAAGATTCAAGAGAAGCCCGAGGGCCCCGAGCGGCAGGCGTACATCGCGCAGCTGCGCGAGGAGTACCGGCAAGACGTCGACATCTTCAAGCTGGCCAGCGAGCTGATCGTGGACGAGATCGTGCCCGGCCAGGCCCTGCGCGCGGAGCTCTCGGCGCGGCTCGATCTCTATGTGCCGGCCCAGGCGATCCCCACCACCCGCAAGCGCGGCGTGCTGCCCGTCTGAGGAATGGCGCACGAGGTGAGCTTTTGGCGTTGGCGGACCCACCCCGGATCTGTATGGTGCCGCGCCCGTTGTGCCTCGGAGGAGGATCTGTGCGGAAGCTCGTAGCCCTGATGACCCTGACCCTCACCTCGGCGGCCTTCGCCGCCACGCCGTCTGAGGGCGTGCCTCTGCAGGTGCGCCGTGGCTTCTTCACCGAGACCGACATCGGAGGGTTCTTCACCCTCGGCGGCGACAACGGCTACTCGAACCTCCAGACGTACCTGCAGCTCGGCGCCGGCTACCAGCTGACCCTGGGCAACGGCAGCGGCCTGGTGCCGATCGGCGTGCACGTCGGCATCGGCGCCAACGCGCAGAACTGCTGGTCGGGCCTCAAGAACGACAACTCGTGCACGCTGTCTGACAACTTCACGCTCATCTTCGTGAGCGCGTCGGGTGGCTACCTGCACCGCGTGATCGAGCGCCTCTACGTGGGCGGCAAGATCCTCGCCGGGTGGACGCTGCTCGACCCCGCGCCCGTGAAGAACGGCACCGCTGACGTGACCGGCGGCGTCAACGCCGGCATCGCGGCCTCGGTCGAGTACGCGACCAACATGGACCACTTCTCCATCGGCCTCGACATCGCCTTCCGCTTCGTGATCGGGCCCAACATCCCCTCGCTCGGGTTCTACCCGCGCGTGCAGTACACGTTCTGACCGACGCCGCCGCGTGCTAGTGCGCGCGGCATGGCCATCGATCTCTACGGGCTGTCTCGAGTCAAAGGTGAGCAGGGCGTGCTGCCCCAGCGCGCGCGCGTCGTCGATCCGTCGCTCCCGCTCCGCGCTGGCGAGCTGCTGATCGACGTCGAGAGCCTCAACATCGACGCCGCCTCGTTCAAGCAGCTCAAGGACGCGGCGGGCGGAGACGCGGCGAAGATCGTCGAGGCCGTGCGCGCCATCGTGGCCGAGCGCGGGAAGATGCAGAACCCGGTGACCGGCTCGGGCGGCATGTTGATCGGCCGCGTTCGCGAGGTCTCCAGAGAGCACCCGGGCCATGGCTCGTTGAAGGTCGGCGATCGCCTGGCGACGCTGGTGAGCCTGACCCTGACTCCCCTGGTGATCGAGTCGGTGCGGGGCATCAGGCCCGAGATCGATCGCATCGACGTCACCGGCCACGCCATCCTCTTCCCCAGCGGCATCTACGCGAAGCTGCCCGATGATCTGCCCGACACCCTGAGCCTCGCCGCGCTCGACGTCGCGGGCGCGCCGGCGCTGGTGGCGCGCTGGGTCAAGCCTGGGCAGACGGTGGTGATGCTGGGCGCGGGCAAGAGCGGCGCGCTGTGTCTGGCCCAGGCGCGCGAGGCGATGGCAGGGCAGGGCACCTTGATCGCCCTCGACATCTCCCAGCCGGCGCTCGACGCGCTCCAGGGCATCGGCCTGTGCGATCAGGCGGTGGCCTGCGACGCGACGAAGGGGGTCGAGGTGATGCGCGAGGTCTCCCGGTTGACCGGCGGCGCCATGGCCGATCTCGTCGTCAACTGCGCCTCGGTGGGCAACACCGAGATGGCCAGCATCTTGTCGGTGAAGGACGGCGGCGCGGTGATCTTCTTCTCCATGGCGACCAGCTTCACCGCGGCGGCGCTGGGGGCCGAGGGCGTGGGCAAGGACGTCACCATGCTGGTGGGCAACGGCTACGTGCCCGGCCACGCCGAGCTCACCCTGGGCCTGCTCCGTCGCAACCCGAAGCTGCGCGGGCTGTTCGAGCAGCGCTACACCTGACCCGAGCACCGATGCCCAGAGATGGCGCCCGTCGTCTGCGCCGGTATGGTTCGACCCCGATGCGACTGACGCTCTTCCTCCTGCTTGTGGGGTCTGCCGCGTTGGCCCAGCAGCCCTCGTTCATTCGGGTCGCGCCGTTCGAGGAGTCGCGGCTGGGCGGGCTGAGCCTGATGAAGGACGGCGCCGAGCTCGAGCTGGGGTTCTTCGCCGAGGAGGCCCCGCGGTTCTTCGCGGGCTGCGCGCTGTGCGCCGACGAGCTGGCGCGGGTGAAGGGGCTGCGCATCGCCGGCGTGGCGCTGGGCATCGCGGGCCCCGCGGGCATGCTGAGCGGGCTGGTGGCCGGGCTCGCCCTGGGGGCCATCTTCCCCATTCTCCCGATCGCGCTGTTGGCCGGCGGCGTCGTCTCGTTGGCAGGCGTGCTGTTCAACCAGCTCGGCGAGACATTCTTGATGCGCGCGGTGAACCTCTACAACCTGCAGGCGCTCGACCCTCCGAAGCGGGCGCCAGGGTTCTCGGGGGTGCCCGGCAACGGCGCGCCCTAGAGCGCCGAACAGGTTAGGTCACGCCGCGCGAAGCTGTCGCCCCTCGCGCTGCTGACGGGCGA
>JACSRE010000073.1 GCA_014879945.1 Myxococcus sp. | reverse complement strand
AATGTTGTCGCCGAAGAGGGTGATGACGCCGATGGCGGCGATGGCGATGAGCGCCACGATGATGATGTATTCCGTCATGCCCTGACCGCGAGCCTTCTTCATCAGCTGCTTCTTGTTGAGCTTCTTCATGTCGTGCTCCTGCGGCAGGTCACCGCGAGATGCGGTGCGTTGGGTGCGTAAAGGAGTATCGGTCGGAGGCCTCAACGCGACCATCGGTCAGCAGGAGGATGGCCCAGCGGTGTATGGGCAGGTGCCACCTCAGTGAATAAGGATGCTTAGTCTGGCGTCGGCGGGGTCTTCGTCGCGCCGTCTCCGAGGAGTCACCATGCGGGTCATCTTCCAGCTGCTCTCCCTCGCCCTCCTGTTGGCCGCTCCGGGTTGCGTGGTTCGAAACCACTGCACGCCCAACAACTGCAACGGCTGCTGCGACCCGACGGGCATGTGTCTGGACGGCACCACCAAAGACGCCTGCGGGGTGCGGGGCGCGATGTGCACCGCGTGCGGCCCGACGGCGAGCTGCGGCGCGGGCATCTGCCTCGGGCCCTCGACTGGCGGAGGCGCGGCGGGAGGCGGCACCGGCGGTGGCGCGGCGGGCGGGAACACCGGCGGCGGGGTGGTGGGCCCGACGTACTCCATCATCTTCCTGTGGAACTTCGCCGGGCAGACCTGCGCGCAGGCCGCGGTCTCGAACGTGGTGGTGAACGTGGCCGGCGCCTCGACGGCCAACCAGACGGTGCGGTGCAACACCGGCGGCACCGACGGCATCGTGCTCCTCGGGTTCCGTCCGGGCAGCTACACCGCCACGCTCGAGGGCCGCGACGCCACCAACGCGCTCAGGTTCCGCGGCACCGCGCGCGTGCAGGTGGTGGACCAGGACGTCTCGGCGCAGGTGCGCTTCGAGCCGGTGATGGCCACGGGCCCCGGAGAGCTGCTGGTGCGCTGGTCCTTCCCTGCCCTCTCCACCTCGGCGACGCCGACCTGCGCGCAGGCCACCATCACCACGGTGTCGGTCTCGGCCAACGGCGGCGCCGCGCGCGACCTCACCTGCTCCACCGGCGAACCGTCGGGCATGGGCGCGCGCTTCCAGAACCTCAGCGGCACGGCGACGCTCGACCTGGCCGCGGCCGACATGAACGGCTTCGTCTACTTCCGCAAACAGCAGCAGGTGCCCGTACCCGCGGGCGTCAGCACGCCGGTGACGGTGGCGCTCGACTGGGACGTGGGCTCGCTGCCGGTGCGGTGGCAGTTCCGAGATGGGCCCGCGACCCTCACCTGCGCGCAGGCCGGCGTGACGTCGGTCTACCTCAACCTGCGCACCCAGGCGGGCGTGCTGCTGTACCCGAACGCCGGCGCCGAGGTGCCCTGCGCCGACCCCACCACCGGCCAGGCCACCGTCTTTCCCTACCTGCCCAAAGGCACCTTCGACGTCTTCTTCCAGGCGGTGGGCACCGGCGGCCGGCTCTTCAAGACGGATCAGACGACGCCTCCGAGGGTGACGGTCACGGCCGGCCAGTTCCCCCAGCTCGACGCGGCCACCCCGACCTACACGATGAGCCCCTGACTGGCCGACCGGGTCGATGGTCGATAGAAGGCGGCCATGCCCGACCGCATTGGAAGCCGCCCGACCACCGCTCCCGCCAGCACCACCCCTGCCACCGGCCACCGCATTCAGGCCGGCGACACGCTCTCGAAGATCGCCCGGCAGTACGGGGTGTCGACGCAGGCGCTCATCGACGCCAACGCCACGCGGTACCCGACCCTGCGCACCAACCCGGGCGCGATTCAGGTGGGCTGGAGCCTGAGCCTGCCCAACGGCAGCGCGCCTTCCACGCCGAGCCAACCCACTCAGCCCACAGCGCCGCAGGGGTGGGCGCCCCGCAGCAACAACGACATCATGGTCGTCGGCATGAACGCGACCGCGCAGCACGAGGTCGACCAGCTGCGCGCGCGCGGCCAGAACGTCACCTTCGTGAAGGACGCGAAAGAGAACGACAAGATCACCACCCGCGACGCGACGGGCACCAGCGTGACGCACGACCTCGCCAGCGAGGCAGGCGCGAAGTCCTTCGCGCTGACCCTGGGCCTGCCGGCCGAGCAGACGGCGAAGATCGCCGCCGCGATTCAGGGCGCGGGCAGCGACGCGCGCGACGAGCTGGCGCAGGTCGCGCAGGTGTGGGCCAAAGCCGAGCAGGGCGGGCAGATTCCGTCGCGCCTGGTGCTGTCGGGCCACAACGTCGGCTCGGGCGTGTGGGGTGACGACAACGGCCGGCTGAGCTTCGACTCGCTGGGCAAGCTCGCCGAGGCCATGCCGCGCGCGGCGCGGTCCGTCGAGGACCTCCACCTGTCGGCCTGCTACTCGGGCGGGCAGCCCGCGATGGAGAAGTACCGGGCCATGTTCCCCAACGCCAAGACCATCTGGGCCTACACGGGGTCGGCGCCGGGCTCGTACTCGGGCGCCACCGGGCACCAGGGCCGCTGGGAGTCGGCCACGCGGGGTGACAAGGCCTCGCTCGACCGCGCCGTCGCCGCCGGCACCCGCAAGGGCGAGAACGTGGCGGTGTGGAGCGCGCAGCACGGCTACGTCGACGGCAACCCGCCCTCGCCGCTGGCGACGGTGCGCTCGGCGGTGCAGAACGGCGAGCCCACCTACCAGCGCTTCTTCACCGGCGGCGACAAGGTGCAAGACACCCAGAGCGGCCCGCTGCGCGAGTACTACAACCAAGTGCAGCGGCTGCTGCAGCACCCCGAGCTGCCCGCCGCCGAGCGCCCGCAGCTCGAGGCGCGGCGCGACCAGACGATTCGCCTCATCTACTACTCGAAGACGGTGGCCCCGAAGTTCGCCGAGCACCACGCCGGCGCCATTCGCGACGGCTTCGCGGCGGCGGGCCTGCCCGCGCCGGCCTTCGGCACCCTCACCCGCGCCGAGTCGCTGGCCCAGATTGCCCAGCTCGAGGCGAAGCTCGGCACCCTCTCGCCGCCGCCGGCCGCGGCCCAGCGGCTGCTGACGGTGTTGCAGGACGGCCTGCGAGACCTCAAGCCCAGCGCGATCCCCGACGCCTGGGTCTGATCAGCTGGCCCTCGCGCGCCGCTTCTCTCCGCGCGCCAGGCTCCACTTGAGGAACGGCGGGGTCACCATGGTGGTGACGATGACCATCACCACCACCGCCGAGAAGACGCTGGCGTCGACCACCTTCTCGCCCTTCACCATCAGCCCGGCGCCGATGCTGGCGAAGATGAGGCCCACCTCGCCGCGCGGCACCATGCCGATGCCGATGCTGAGGCGGTCGAGGCCGGGCCCCAGCGCGCCCAGGCCCGCCACCAGCTTGCCGACGATGGCCACCACCACCAGCACGCCCGCCAGCGACAGCACCCCGGGCGCCGCGAAGGCCTTGAGGTCGGTGCGCATGCCCATCAGCACGAAGAAGATGGGCACCAGGAAGTACGAGATGGGGTGGATGAGCTCCTCGAGCGTGTGCTGGTCGCGGTCCTTGATGTCCTGGTAGTGCACGTCTTCGAGGATGAGGCCGGCCGCGAACGCGCCGACGATGGGCGCCAGGCCGATGAAGTTCGCCAACCACGCCAGCAGGAAGCAGAAGCCCAGCCCGAACGCCAGCAGCACCATGCGCGCCTTCAGCAGCGAGGCGACGTGGAACATGCGCGGCGAGAGCCAGCGGCCCACCACCAGCGAGCCCACCAGGAAGCCGACGGCTTTGAACAAGGTGAAGGCGATGTCGCTGAGCGCGAGCGTGGTGCCCTCGTTGGCGGCGCCGATGATGCCCGTCACCACCGCGAGGATGACCAGGCCCATCACGTCGTCGATGACCGCGGCCCCGAGGACGATGCGCGACTCGGTCAGCTGGCTCTTGCCCAGGTCCTGCAGCACGCGCGCGGTGATGCCGACGCTGGTGGCCGTCAGGGTCGCGCCGATGAAGACGTGCACGTAGACGCTGTGCGTTGGCAGCAGCCACATCGAGACCAACCACCCCGCCGCGAAGGGCGTCACCACCCCCAGCGTCGCGACCAGCAGCGCCGAGAGCCCCACCTTCATCATCTGGCCGACGGTGGACTCGAGGCCCACCTCGAAGAGCAGAATGATGACGCCCAGGCGCGCGAGCATGTCGATGTGCGTGTTGGCGCCGAGCGCGGCGAAGTAGGTGAACGGCGTGCCCGAGACGGCCTCGACCACCAGCGAGAGGTTGCCCAGCACCACGCCGACCAGCAGCTCTCCCAGCACCGCCGGCTGCTTGAAGCGCGAGGCGACGTCGCCGCCCAGCTTGGCCAGCACCAGAATGAGGGCCAGCGCGAGCGCGATGGACGCCGAGGGGTCGTCGTGGCCGCCGCCTTCTGACGCGAACGACGGCAGCATCGCGGTGCCCACGGCGAGCCCCGCGAGGCGCACCAGGGTCTTGGGTCGAACGGGGGCCTGACGCATGGCCTCTCTCTTGAGGCCCTTGGGCGTGGAGTTCAACCCATTCCGACGCGGGCGCGCGCGTCAGGCGCCGCGGTGCCGGGCCTGGCGGGCGGCGAAGTCGACCCGCACCGCCTCGGCCAGCGCCGCGTCGGGGAGGCTCGCCAGCCAGCTCGGGCGGTCGGTCTTCCCCGCGCGCTGGTAGTCCTCGAAGAGAGAGCGCGCGGCCTCGGCGCGATCCCACCCGAGCTGCTCGGTGAGGAAGGTGAAGAGGAGCCGGAACCGCCGGGTCAACGCCACGCCGGTGCCCGCGACGCCCTGCTGGCGCAGCCAGCCGCTGAGCTGCCACACCACCCCGAAGGCCGACGGCGCCGCGTCGAGCACCCGGCGGAGCGTGGAGGCGAAGTGGCCGCTGTTGCCGAACGTGTCCCAGGTGCGGGCGAAGCGGCGCAGGGCGTTCACCTCGTCGAAGGACAGCACGGCGGTGCGCAGCACCTCGAAGGGCGGGAGCGGGCTGAAGACGAGCCCGTGCGTCACCTCGCGCCGCGCCAGGGGCGTGCCCTTGAGGCGCTTGAGCAGGCCCACCTGAATCTCATGGGGGCGCAGCTTCACCAGCGCGTCGAAGCCCCGCGCGAAGCTGGCGCGGTCTTCTCCCGGCAGGCCGACGATGAGGTCGACGTGCAGGTGCACGTGGGTCTGCTCCCGGAGGAAGCGCAGGTTGTCCTCGAGCTTCGCGTGGTCCTGCCGGCGGCTGATGCGCTGCTCCACCTCGGGGTTCAACGTCTGCACGCCGACCTCGAACTGCAGCGCGCCTTCGGGGAAGCGGCGAATCACCTCGCGCAGCGGCGCCGGCAGGCGGTCGGGCACCAGCTCGAAGTGGAGGAACAGGCCCGGCGAGAGCCGCGCGTGGAAGAACTCGAGGATGCGCAGGCTCTGCTTCACGTCGAGGTTGAAGGTGCGGTCGATGAACTTGAAGCTCCGGGCGCCGCGGGCGAGCAGGCGCTCCATGGCCGCGAAGAACCTCTCGGGCGGCAGCGGGCGCACCTCCTCGTCGAGCGACGACAGGCAGAACTCGCAGCGGTACGGGCAGCCCCGCGAGGCCTCGACGTAGAGCAGCCGGTTCGCGAGGTCCTCGTCGGAGTACGCGTCCCACGGGAGCGCCAGCGCGCCGACGTCGGGCAGCGGCGCGTCGAGCACCTTCGCGGGCACCTCACTGGCCAGGCGCTGACGACAGAGCGCGGCGAAGGCGAGGTCGGCCTCTCCGCGGATGACGTGGTCGGCGAGGGCGACCAGCGGCTGCCCCTCGGTCTCGTGGCTCACCTCGGGCCCGCCCAGCACGATGACGACCGCCGGCGCGACCGCGCGCAGCAGCCGCACCACCGCCAACGTCTCGTCGACGTTCCACACGTACACGCCGAAGCCGATGAGGGTCGGCGCCTCGGCGAGCAGCGCCTCGACCACCTCGAGCGCCGGCTGGTTGACGTCGAACTCGCGCAGCGCCGCGCGGCCCTCGAGCTTGCCGAGGTTGGCGAAGAGGTACCGAAGGCCCAGCGACGCGTGAAGGAACTTCGCGTTGAGCGTGCAGAGGACGAGCTCAGCCACGGGCCCTCAGCGCCCCACCGCCTCGAAGCGCCCGCCCGGCTTCGTCAGCCCCGCGGCCTTCGAGTACGCCAGGCGGCCGCCGACGAAGGTCTGGTGCACCACGCCCGAGAGGGTTCGGCCGGCGTACGGCGTCACGTGGTGCTTGTGGCGAATCGCGTCGGGGCTGACCTCGAAGGTGGCCGCGTCGTCCCACAGCACCAGGTCGGCGTCGAAGCCCACCGCGAGCTGCCCCTTGCGGCTGCTCAGCCCGGCCAGCTTCGCGGGGCCCAGGGTGTTCCAGCGCACCATCTGCTCCAGCGAGACGCCGCGCGCCTTCGCCTGCGTCCACAGCACCGACAGGCCCAGCTGCAGGCCCGCGATGCCGCCCCACGCGCCGAGGAAGTCACCGCTCTCGGGCTTCTTGAGCGCCGGGGTGCACGGTGAATGGTCCGACACCACCAGGTCGATGACGCCTTCCTCGAGGCCCTTCCACAGCAGCTCGCGGTTCGACGCCTCTCGAATGGGCGGCGCGCACTTGTAGTGGGTGGCCCCGTCGGGAATCTCTTCGGCGGTGAAGGTGAGGTAGTGCAGGCACGTCTCGGCCGTCACCGGAACGCCCTCGGCCCGCGCCTGCTCCAGGAGGGGAAGCGCCGACGCGCTCGAGAGGTGGACGATGTGCGCGGGGCAGCGGTGCTTGCGCGAGAGCTCGATGACCATCGCCACGGCCTCGTCTTCGGCCGCCTTCGGGCGCGAGCGCAGGTACGTCTGGTAGCGGCGGGGGTCGGCTCCGGCCACCTCGCGCTCGGCGACCTCGAGCGGGCCCGGCGCCTCGGCGTGCACCAGCAGCACCCGGCCCAGGTCGCGCAGCACCGGCATCGCCAGCTCGAGGTCGGCGCGCGTCGACATGGGGAACTCGTCGACGCCCGAGGGGCAGGTGAAGCACTTGCAGCCCGGCACGCCGAAGCGCTGCAGGCCCTCGAGGTCGCCCACGTTGCCGGGCACCACCCCGCCCCAGAAGGCGACGTTGACGTGCAGCTGGTCTCCCAGCGCGTCGCGCTTGGTGCAGGCCGCGTCGGCCGAGATGGTAGGGGGAATGGAGTTGAGCGGCATGTCGACGACGGTGGTGATGCCGCCGGCGGCGGCCGCCTGCGTCGCGGTGCGAAAGCCCTCCCACTCGGTGCGGCCGGGCTCGTTGATGTGCACGTGCGAGTCCACCAGGCCGGGCGTCACCAGCAGCTGGCCCGCGTCCACCACCGGCACGTCGGAGGGCGCCGGCGCCTCGAAGGCGGTGACGGCGGTGATGCGCCCGTTGGTGACGTGCAGGGTGGCCGGCGCGAGCCCGCTGGGGAGCAGCACGCGGCGACCACGAATCAACACCTCTGGGTGAGCCATGCGCGCATCATGGCGCAGGGCCCGCGCGCCGTCAGTCGCTGCCTCGTCACTCGATGGCGCAGATCTGCGGCCCGCAGTTCCCGCACGTCAGGGTGGTCTCGGACGCGTACTGGCAGGTGCCGCTCTGGCAGGTGAAGGTCGTCTGCTGCACGCAGACGCAGTTGGGGCCTCCGGGGCAGGAGCCCGTCGTCTGGCACACGTTGCCCTCCTGGCTCCGGTTGCACGAGGGGTGGTTGGGCTGGTCGGCTGGGCGGGTGCTCGAGCAGGTGCCGTTCGCGCAGACCTGCTGGGTACCCCGGAGCGTGCCGGAGCCGATGCACGAGTCGGCGTACGCGCAGCCTGCCGGGGTGTGGCTGCCGCAGTCGCCGGCGGCGTTCGCGCCGTTGACGCACACCGCCGCGCTGTTGGCGCCGCCCGGGCAGCTGGTGGTGCCCGCGCGACAGGGGGCTCCGGGGTTCCCCGTGCAGGCCTGGCCGGACACGCACGGGTTGCAGGCCCCGCCGGAGCAGCCGTTGACGCAGGTGGCGTCGGTGATGCCGTAGCTGCACACCCCACCGCTGCAGGTGCCGGCCGACGCGTAGGTGCGCTGCACGTTGCCGACACAGGTCGCGGCCGGCGGGCTGTCACAGGGGAACGTCTGCGGCGAGTACGTGCAGTTGCCGCTGGCGCAGGTGCCCATGGCCGCCCAGGTGCGCCGGGTGGTGGTGTTGAAGCAGTCGGCGGCGGGAGGCGAGTTGCAGTTGACGCTCGCGCACGGGTCGGGGTTGCAGGCGCTGGTGGTGCCGTTGCACCCGAAGGGACATGCCGTGTCGGTGGGCGCGTAGGCGCAGACGCCGCCGCTGCAGGTGCCCGCTGACGAGTACGTGCGCCGCGTGCCGGCGTTGAGGCAGCTCGGCGCCGGCGGCGTGTTGCAGGCGAAGGTCTGCGCCCCGTAGGTGCAGTTGCCGCCCGAGCAGGTCCCCGAGGCGTTGTAGGTGCGCCGGGTGGTGGTGTCGAAGCAGTCGGCCGCGGGCGGCGTGTTGCAGGGCATCGACGCGCACGGGTCGCCCACGCAGGCGCCGTTGCTGCAGCCGAACTGGCAGGAGGTGTTGGTGGGCGTGTAGCTGCAGACGCCTCCAGCGCAGGTGCCGACGGCCGGGTACTGCACCGCGGTGCTGCCGCTGCAGGTGTTCGCCGGCGGCGCGTTGCACGTCGTCACCACCGGGGCGTAGCTGCAGTTGCCGCCCGAGCAGGTGCCGGGGCTCTGGTGGGTGCGCCGCTGCGTCGTCGAGGCGCACTCGGCCGCGGGCGGGGTGACGCACGAGACGCCCGAGCACGGGTCGGCGTTGCACTGGTTGTTGGCGCAGCCGAACTGGCAGGTGGTGTCGGTCGGCGCGTAGCTGCAGATGCCCGAGGAGCAGGTGCCGGTGGCCGCCCAGGTGCGCCGGGTGGTGGGGTTGAGGCAGGTGGTGGCCGGCGGCGAGTTGCAGGTGGTGTCCACGAAGGCGTAGCTGCACATGCCGGCGCTGCAGGTGCCCGGCGACGAGTAGACCCGCCGCGCCGTCATGGCCGAGTTGCACGTCGTCGCTGGCGGGGTGGTGCAGGTGACGCCCGCGCAGGGGTCGGGGTTGCACTGCGCCGTGGTCGCGTTGCAGCCGAAGGGGCACGGGGTGTCGGTCGAGGCGTAGCTGCACACGCCCATCGAGCAGGTGCCGGTGGCCGCGAAGGTGCGGCGCGTCATGGTGTTCGCGCACACCGCCATGGAGGGCGTGGCGCAGGTGACGCCCGCGCACGCGTCGCCCTGGCAGACCCCGGCCGAGCAGCCGTTGGCGCAGGTGGTGTCTTGCGGCGCGTAGGTGCACTGGCCGGCGCTGCAGGTGCCGGGCGTGACGAAGCCCTTGCGCACCGAGCCCTGGCAGGTGGCGGGCTGCGGGGTGGTGCAGGTGACGGCGGCGCAGGGGTCTCCGAGGCAGACGCCGGCCGTGCACCCGTTGGCGCAGGTCTCGGTGCTGGCGGTGTACGAGCAGCTGCCCATCGCGCAGGTGCCGGGCGAGGCGTACGAGGTGCGCACGTTGCCCGCGCAGCTCGACACCGGCGGCGTGTTGCACGCCACCCCGGTGCAGGGGTCGGGGAGGCAGGCGCCGCCGCTGCAGCCGTAGGGGCACGGCGTGTCCACGGGCGCGTAGGTACAGCCCGGGGCGCCGCAGGTGCCGGGCGTCGTGTACGAGCGCCGGGTCGAGCCCATGCACACCGCGGTCGGCGGGGTGACGCAGCCCTGGCAGACGTCGCCGATGCAGCTGCCGTCGTTGCAGCCGTTCATGCACGTCGTCTCCACCTCGGTGTAGGCGCAGACGCCGGCGGTGCAGGTGCCCGGCACCTGGCCGGAGCGGCGCGTGGTGGCGCTGGTGCAGACGGCCGGGCGGGGCGAGTCGCAGCCCGCGCAGGCCTGGCCGCCGCGCCCGCACAGCGTCTCGTTCTGCCCCGCGGCCGGCACGCACTGGCCGTTCGAGGTGCAGCAGCCGCCGGGGCACGACGACGGGTCGCAGACGCACGCCCCGCTGCTGCAGCGTTGGCCGGTGGCGCAGGCGCGGCCGGTGCCGCACGCGCACTCACCGGCGGCGCTGCAGCTGTCGGCGGTGATGCCGCACGGCGCGCAGGCCTGCCCCGACGGCCCGCACGCGTCGCGCCCGGGGGTGCTGCAGGTGCTGCCCACGCAGCAGCCGGAACACGACGAGGCGCAGCCGCTGCACGCGCCGCCGATGCACGTCTCTCCGCCGGGGCAGGCCGCGCACGCGCTGCCACGGGCCCCACAGGCGGTGGCCGACGCGCCGTCCACGCAGCGGTCGCCTTCACAGCAGCCGTTGGGGCAGGTGGCCGCGCTGCAGCCGGGGCCCGCGTCGACGACGGCGCCACCAGCGGCGCCGCCGCCTCCCTCAGCGCCGCCCGCGGTGCCGCCGGCCGTGCCTCCTCCGGCGTTCCCGGCGGTGCCGCCCGCGGCGCTCCCACCGGCGGCCGCGGCGCACGACGCGCGGCAGAGGCCGTCGGAGCAGCACTGCTGTCCGCTGGCGCAGGCGTCGCCGTCACCACACTTGAAGGTCGTCAGCTTCGAGGTGTCGACGCAGACGCAGCCCGAGAGGAGGCTGATCAGCGCCGGGGCGAGAGCACGGGAGATTCGAGTCACGGCGGTGAGGCTACCACCGCTGGAGCCTCGACCGGACGGGACGCCCGTACGCAGTGTGCCGCGCGCACGCACATCTCGCACCGTCGCGTCCTCGGCAGCGGTCGGGCCTCTGGCGAAGGCGCCGCTGCGCACCCGGCGGCGCTGCAGTTCCCCGGTGGTGGCGCGGTGCCGAACCTGGCGCTGATCTTCTGCTGCGCGTCGGCGTGTCGCGTGACGCGCCCGGCACGGGAAGCCCTGGCTCGCGACGGGGCCTCCGGCCCTTCCGATGGGGAGCCCTCCCTGGGGCTCCACACTCAACGGGCAGGGCGGCGCCCGGCGCGCTCCCCTCGCGCGCGTTCCTCGCTACGCTGGGCCCGTGACGCGTGAGGCGCACCACCCGACGGCCACGCTCGAGCCCGCGGGCGGGCCGCTCACCGCCAGTGCGCTGCGCCACTGGCTTGGGCGCCCGGCCGACGAACTGGAGCAGCACGCAGCCCGCTTCATCGAGGTGACGAAGCAGGCCGAGGTGCCTCCGCAGGAGCGCGCCGAGGTCGCGCGCGCCCTCCTCATCCTGCTCGAGTCAGAGGGCTTCGGCCGCGCCAGCCCCGAGGGGCCCGCGCTGCGGCGCGCGGTCGTCGAAGCGGTGCTGCGGCTCGGCTACCCCTGGGCGCTGCACCTGGACCCCGATGACGTCACCCACGCGCGGGAAGAGGCGCTGCGGCGCAGGCCGGCGGTCCGCTGGCGACGGGTGGCCCTGGTGCTGCTGGTCATCGCCGCGCTCGCCGCCGTGGCCTCGACGGGGATGACCCATCGCGCCCCGGCGCCGACCGACGACCGGCCGACGCCGCCCCGCGTCCGCACCTCGACGCGCACGCCGGGCCCAGCCGCGACGGCCCCTGCCCCGGTGCGACTGCAGCCGCGCGTGCCCGCGAGCGACGCGGCGGTGCTGGTCGCAGTGCTGCGCGCCGAAGGGAAGAGCGACGTCGCGCGCGCGGTCGCCGAGGCCTGTGTGGTGGCCTACGAGCAGCCGCACCCCTGTCTGCTCGAAGCGGCGCGGCTCTTCGACGACCAGGCAGCCCGCTCCGGGAGCGACCGGGATGCCGCGCGCGCGCGCAGGTGGCGCCAGCTGGTTGAGAAGCCGAGCGACCCGCGCCTGCGTGAGCAGGTGCGCGCCCTCAGCAAGAACGACTTCGTGCGCGAGGCCTCGCTCCTGCCGCCGCCCAGCGTCGAGCAGGCCGCGGCGCTGATGACCTTCGTCGAGCGCGCCGCGACGCTGCAGCACGACCGCGCGGGCACAGAGCTCGAGGCGCTCACCGGCGACTGCACCGAAGCGCCCGGCCAGTACGGCGCCATCTGCCGCGCCTTCCGCGCGCGGGCGAAGACGCTGACGCCCGGCGCCGGGCCGCTCGAGCGGTAGCCTCGCGTTGCATGAGGCGGGCTGACAGCGCGGTGCTAGCTTGCGCGCCCATGGCTGATGACGCACCGTCGTTCGGCGACAGGGTTCGCTACCAGGTCGACCGCTTCCTCTCGTGGAGCCCGCTGGCCCGCTTCGTCGGGCTCTTCGGCCTCTCGTTCCTCCTGGTGCTGACGTGCGCGGCGCTCGCGAAGGCGGTGATGCCGCCGCCCGAAGACCCCACCGACACCTTCGACCTGTTCGAGGCGATGTGGTGGGCCATGACTCGCGTGGCCGACGCCGGAACCATGGGCGACGACAAGGGCACGCTGGTGCGCTTCGTGGCCACCCTGTCCACCCTCAGCGGCGTGTTCGTGGTGGCCCTGCTCATCGGCCTCGTCTCGAGCACCATCGGCGACAAGATTGAAGACCTGCGCAAGGGGCGCAGCCCCGTCATCGACGAGCACCACACGCTCATCCTCGGGTACAACGAGAAGGTGTTCGCGATTCTGCGCGAGCTGCGCGAGGCGAACTCGAACCAGTCGAGCGCGTGCATCGTCATCTTGTCCGAGACCGAGAAGGAAGAGGTCGAGAACACGGTGAAGGAGCGCCTCGAGGACATGGGCCCGACGCGCGTGGTGGTGCGGCAGGGCAGCCCGTTCTCGGTGCACGACCTGCGCAAGGTGGGCGCGGGCCGGGCGCGCAGCATCATCGTGCTGGCCGATGAAGAGGCCGAGGCCGGCGACGAAGGGCAAGACCTCGCGGCCATCAAGACGCTGCTGGCGCTGCGGCGAATCCCCGGCGCGCTGACGAAGAACCACGCCGTCGTCGAGCTGCTCGACTCGTCTCGCCGCGCGGTGGTGGAGCAACTGGGCGCGGGCGGCGTCGAGGTGGTGGCGATGGCCGAGACGCTCTCGCGCATGATGGTGCAGACGGCCCGCCAGAACGGCCTCGCCGCGGTGTACCGCGACCTGCTCACCTACGAGGGCAGCGAGTTCTACTTCACCCCGGTGGGCGCGCTGGCCGGGCGCGACTTTCGTGAGGCCCAGTGGGCCGCGAAGGACGCGGTGGTGTGCGGCGTGCGCCGCGCCGAAGCGGGCGCCCCGCCGGTGTGCACGCTCAACCCGCCCGAGGACTTCACGCTCCAGGAAGGTGACGAGCTGCTGGTGGTGGCCGAAGACGACGACAGCTTCTCGCTCACCGCGAAGCACGAGCCGACCGTGCCCGAGGGGTTCTCGGGGGCCACGCCCATGGCGCGCAAGCCCGAGCGCCTCCTCCTGTGCGGCATGAGCCCCAAGCTGGGCGACATGCTCCGCGAGTTCGACAACTACGTGCTCCCGGGCAGCGAGGCGTGGCTGATGCCGGGGCAGGACAAAGAGACCTTCACCGACTTCATCAAGCGCGAGGTGGGCGGGCTCAAGAACCTCAAGCTCAAGCACGTCGAAGGAGACCCGACCGCGCCCGAGGCCCTCAAGCGGGTGGTGTCTCCTGACTTCATGGTGGCGATGGTGGTGGCCGACACCAACCGGCCCGTCGACGAGGCCGACGCGCGCACCGTCATCACCGTGCTGTTGCTGCGCGACATGTTCAAGGCCTTCAAGGACAAGCGGCCGCGCATCATCTCGGAGATCCTCGACACCCGGACGAAGGACCTGCTGGAGCAGGACTACGGCGCCGACTTCGTGGTGTCGGCCGAGATGACGTCGATGCTGCTGGCCCAGGTGTCGGAGCGCCGCGAGCTCAACGCGGTGTTCGCCGACCTCTTCGACTCCGACGGCAACGAGGTCTACCTCAAGCGCGCGGCCTGCTACGCGCTGCTCGGCTACACCACCCAGTGGCTGACGGTGCAGAAGGTGGCCCGCCAGCGCGGTGAGGTGGCCATCGGGTACCTGAAGCTGGGCGGTACGCCCATCATCAACCCGAAGCAGGGCGAGGCCATCGTCTTCGCCGAAGAAGACCGCGTCATCGTGCTGTCGGAGGACGACAGCGAGGCCACCGGCGACCAGCGCGGCGGCACCCTGTCCGAGCCCCCCTCGGCGCCGCTCGCCGTCGAGCCGAAGACGCCGCCCGAGCCGCAGCTGCCGGCGCGCTCCGGCTTGTTGCCGCCCGAAGGCCCGAAGCCGCCCGACGCCAGGCCCGTCTCGGCCGGCCCGCGCGTCGAGGGCCCCAGCACCATGCCGCGCCCGCCGCTGCCGTCGAAGCCCAAGGCCTGAGCGCACGCGAAGACGCGCTCGAACGCGCGGTCGTCGGTGGTGAAGCACAGCTCTCCTGCGCCCCTGAGCCCGTTGCCCGCGGCCTTCGCAGGTGCCGTTTACGGCTCGGTCGCGGCCCGCGCGGCTTCGCTGGCAGCGGTGAGCTCGCCCAGCAGCTTCTCGGGGCGCTCGCCCGCCTGAATGCGCGAGGCCAGCTTGTGGGCGAGGAACTCGGCGGCCATCGCCTGCGGCACCGGCGTGCCCGGCTTCCAGTCCAGCCCGCTGGCGCGAACGAACTCGGCGAACTCGGGGTCGGTGGCGAGCGACTCGGGGTCGAACGACTCGAGCATCAGCTGGAGCATCAGCAGGAACAGCTCCAGCGAGACCGAGGCGCGCGTGGAGTACGCGTTGCTCATGCGCGTGAAGCCCGCGTCGGGGGCTGGCGCGCCGCCCGGAGGCTGGCCCGCGCCGCGACGGCCCGTCTGGTACACCTGCGGCGGGCGCTCGTCGTACGCCGGCGTCGGCGTGTCGGAGGTGGCGACGGGGCCTCCGGTGAAGCCGCCGCCCAGCACCTCGGTCGCGCGCTGGTGGAACTGCCGGCGGTCGGCGGCGCCGTTCTGCCCGCCGTTGATGCGCTGGGTGATGCCGTCGAAGTCGCCGCGGTCGGCCAGCTGGTTGAGGCCTCGCGAGCTCCAGTACCAGGCGGCCACGCGGAAGCCGACGTCGGGGCGCGCGGCCAGCTCGGGGTTGTTCACCAGGTCGACGCCGAGCGCGCGGCTGGCGGCCTCGTAGTTGGCGCGGCCGGTCAGCTGAATCGGCCCCCGGCCCTTGAAGCGGGTGCCGTCGCCGGGCTGGGTGTTGCCGAGGTCGCGGCGGCCCTCGTAGGCGCGGCCCGAGGCGAGCTCCTCGAAGTAGCGCAGCTGGCCGCTCTCGTGCGCGAGCTGCGCGATGAAGGCGGCGGCGCGTTTGGGGGTGTTGATGCCGGCCTCCTGCATGGCGCGGTTGAGGTGGGGCGTCATGGCCGCCGCGCGCTCGGGTGACAGGTTCGGCATCACGCGCCGCAGCTGCTCGGCGTTCACCGCGGTCGCCCACTGCGTGAGGCCGGCGCCGGTGACGGCCGACGTCGACTGCGCCGCCGAGGCCTTGTTCGCGTTCACCTGCGAGATGAGGTCGGCCGCCGAGTGCTGGGCTTGCGGCTGCAGCGAGGGGCCCTGCGCCGACGCGACCCGCGCCTGCGACTTCGGGCGCCAGCCGACCAGGGGCTCGGGCACCGAGGGCCTCGCGGCCGGTACGCTGCGCGGCGTCGTCTTCACCTTCTGCGGCGCCTGGAGCGTCGTCTTGCGGATCATGCCTGGGGTCGTGCCACGGGCCTCGGTGCCGCGCAACGTCGCGAGCCGCCGTCCGTCGCCGGCGCGCCTCAAGGGGGCGAGCTCGACCAACGCCTGACGGTGCTGTGCCGAATCACCCGCACCGGCTCCCGCGCATCCCCGGGGCGAGGCGTGGCGGCAGCTCGGCGCTGCGCAGCACGTCCGCGCGCCACCATCGCCGCCGACCAGGACCAGCGCCGC
>JACSRE010000033.1 GCA_014879945.1 Myxococcus sp. | reverse complement strand
GTGACGAGACGCGCGCGGCGCTCGAGGTGGGGGTGGTCGGCGTGGTGGAGTTCGTCCTCGTCGGCCCCGTCTTCGTCGGCGCCTCGGTGGAGGGGCTGGTGCGGGCGGTGCCCGTCGTTCAGGCCGGGAGTGCGCTGGGGGCTCGAGGCGCCCTGCTCTTCGGCAGCAGCTTCTGACCTCGGCGCGCTCACCGAAAGAACGAACGTGGCCTGTCATTGGCTCGCGCTTTCGCCAATCCATGACGCTCGCCCGTGCCGTGGGTCTCACCGCGGCCCTGCTCGGCGCCTGCGTGGCCGCGCCGCCAGCGCCCCTTCCTCCGAGCGCCCCGACGCCGCGGCCGACGACCTCGTTCAAGGCCCACTTCGCCCAGGAGGTCGAGCCATACGGGCAGCAGTTGGCGGTCGCGGACTTCAATCGAGACGGCGTGCACGACCTCGCCATCGCCGCGCCAGGCGTCGTCACGGTGCTCACGGCGGTGGGCGCAGCCTGGCGCACGCTCGCCACCACCGAAGCGCCAGGCGAGGCGTACCTCGGGCTGCGGGCGATCGACCTCGACCGCGACGCGAGGGTCGACCTGCTGGCCGCGAGCGGCGGGCTCCGGCTGCTCAAGCAGGGCGCCGACGGCGGCTTCAGTCTCGACCTCACCATCGAGACGAGCCCGCGCGACGCGGGGCAGGCGGTGACCAGCCTCGAGGTGGCCGACCTCACCGGTGATGGACGCGCTGACGTCGTCGTCGGGAACAGTGCGCTCCAGGGCTCTGCGGTGTGGTTCCTCGAAGGCGTCGAGGGCTGGCCGTGGCTCGCCTCGCCCCGTCTCGTCGCGACGTTGCCGACGCACACGACGGCCATGGCGATCGCGCCGCTCGATGGCGACGACCGCCCCGACCTCGCCGCGAGCCATGTCCTGTCAGGAGCAGTCACCTTCATTCCGTTCCTGCCCTCGGGGGCCTTCGGTGCTCCGGTCGAGCTGGCGGTGCCTTCGGGCCTCGTTCCCGACTCCATCGCAGCCGGAGACCTCGACGGCGATGGCAGGAACGACCTCGTCGTCGCGAATCGCTCCAACGCGCCAGTGGTGCTGCGCGGGACGGCTGGAGGGTTTACTCCCGCTCAGAGCCTGCCCGTTGCAGGTTGCGGGGTCGTGCGCGTCGCCGACCTCGACCTCGACGGGCTCAGTGAGCTCATCCTCGGGTGCGTCGTTCGCGTGACGACCATCGACCGCCCGGCCCTCTCGGCGCTCGTCGTGGTTCGGAGCAGCGGCCCCACCACGTTCGAGATCGTTCACCGACTCGAGACCGTCGACCTCCTCACCGATGTGCAGGTCTCAGACCTGACCGGCGATGGGCGGTTGGACCTCGCGGCCACGTTCCTTCTTCCCACCGGCTCGGCGCCTCGCGGGCAGGTTCGGCTCTGGTCCGGAGCCGGCCCCGAGTGAGGCGCCTCGAAGCGCGTGGCACCGTAGCAGCGCTTCCCTCTCTGCTCGCAGCCGGCGCCTCGGACGGCGCTCGTCGCCCGTCTCCGTCGGTGCGGCTTCCGACGCTCCTGGAGGTGCGCCGCTGCGAGTCAGGGGCTGGGCGCGAGGTACAGGCGGAACTCGGGGTACCAGGCGTTGGGCACGCTCGGGGCCTGCTCGCCGCCCTCGGAGGACGCGACGGAGTCGAGGACCTCCATCCCGGCGCTCGTGTACCTGGGAAAGACTGGAAAGAAGCCGCCGTTGGAGAGCTCGCGACGAGGGAAGACGCCTGCTCCCGAGGCCTCGTACACCCCGACGCGGTAGGTGACGCCAGCCGCGAACGTGTACGTGACGGGGAGCCCGAGCCAGGTGGCGGCCGAGGTGCCGTTCACGGCGGGCCCGCTGGCCACGAGCTGGCCGGAGGCGTCCCAGATGCGCGCAGAGGCCGACTTGCTGCCCAGCAACTGCACGTTCCACGCGAGCCCTGTCACGGTCGTTCGTTTCGCGAAGCGCACGACATAGGCGCGGGTGGCGGCGAGGCCCTTCTCTGCAGCGACGGCCGCCACCGTTGACGGGAAGAGGTCGAGGCGTGTCGTCCGAAGCTGCAGGTCCGGGTGCAAGGGCGTCGAACGTCCCTGTGGATTGGCTGCCCCGTCCCACAAGCAGCCAGTCGGCTCAGCCGACCCCGCCCAGGCGCCCGACACCGTGGCGACTCCGGCGGCAAAACGAGGCGTCACGGCGGTGCCACACTCGATACGGTCCATCTCGGTCGGTGGGGGTGCCAGACGGGCGCCCCTCACCTCGAATCGGTATGGCTGGTTCGGGTTGGGTAGAAGCGCGAGGGGGACGACGACATCGAACGCAGTCCCCTCCGGCCGCTGTGACGCTTGACCCACGCTTCGCTGCGCCGCCAGGTCCCGCACCGTCACCTGAACGTCGTTCGTGGGGGCGCTCGCTCCAGACGCCGGAGCTGTGCCGCCCAGACTCGCTCGAACCCCCGTAATCACCGTCGGTCGCGCGAAGGTCGCCTCGAGCGCGAACGATGCGTACGGGCTTGGCCCTTCAACTGGCCTTGCTGCTCTGGCTGATCCGTACTTCCTGAGACTCGGAGGCAGCGGTCTGCTCGACACGAGCGCGGCAGGGTTGAGGTCGAGGAACTCGGGCATCCTGCGTACGCGCCAGGTGCCCTGTTGAAGCGAACCGACGTCGAGATCTGCGGCGCCTTCGCGGACGAGGCGCACGCTGTATCGACGGCGAGCGAAGAAGGTGTAGTAGCGGTCGAAGACAATTCGGCCCTCACGGTCTCGGGTCGGGGCCACCGTGCTCTGAGAGAGGAGCTGGCCCCCGGCGGTGGCGTCGAAGTTGTAGATGGCGAGCTTGCGGCCAGCAGTGTCCACTTCTGGCTCGAACTCGAAGCTCGTCACGGTGGTCAAGGCCTCGAACCAGATCGGCACCGCTGGCGAGGCTCCCGGGCCGCGGGTCACGAGAACTCCAGGGAAGTCAGGGTTGGTGTTGGTGAGCACGGTGACGTCGTCGATGCACACGCGCGCGTTGGGGGTGCCCAGACAGATGCCCGCGCAGCCTCCGTTGTTGGTCTCGCACCCCTCGTCGACACAAGCGCCGGTGGCGCCGGAGTAGCCTGGTCGACAGCAGAAGCGCCCGCTCTCAGAAGCGTTTGAACCCGGGCGATCGAAGCACAGCGGAGTGAACGGGTCGGCGCATGGCGCGGTGACACAGGCGTCGACCTCAGTCGTGACCGGGGCCGGTGGCGTGGTTGGCGGTGGCGTCGTTGGCGGTGGCGTCGTCGGCGGTGGCGTCGTCGGCGGTGGCGTCGTCGGCGGTGGCGTCGTCGGCGGTGCCGTCGTCGCGGCGGGGGAGAGCACGGTGA
Source organism: Myxococcus sp. (assembly GCA_014879945.1). Taxonomy (GTDB): domain Bacteria; phylum Myxococcota; class Myxococcia; order Myxococcales; family Myxococcaceae; genus Xiheimicrobium. Next base: position 12,395 of record JACSRE010000033.1, on the reverse strand, counting down.
CGAGGTAGACCCCCGCGGTGGTTGACGCCGACAGGTCGAAGGCAGGCGACGGACCGGGAGGCGAAATGAAGAGGCTGGGCGTGTGGTTGCTGAGGGCGACGAGCCAGGGGCCGCGCACGTCGACGGTGAAGCGCTCCCAGCCCCAGTCGGCAGGCAGCTGCGAGGTCGCGCTCAGGCTCGAGTCGACGTCGAGGGCGATGACCCCTTTGGGGGCGTCCTTCGGAGTCATTCGCAAGAAGCGCTTCAGCGCGACGCTGTAGAGCGCGATCCGGCCCCCACCTGCGTCCACCACGCGGAAGCGCTCCCACACCCAGTTGGCAGGCAGCTCGGTGGCGCTGTTCCGGTGCCCCCCGCAGTCCGCCAGGCCGTTGGCCCCATTGATCCTCAGGAAGCACCGCTCCTGCGGCTGAAACAACGACACCTCGACCCCCGGCACGAGCGGAAGCGTGCTGGTCGCGAGCGGCTCCGCGGCGTGGCCGGTCGCGGGGCTCAAGACGGCCGCGAAGAGCGCCACGGGCGCGATGCGCGAGAAGAGTCGTCGGTTCATGGGTCCCCCACCGCGCGCCGAAAGCCGGATGTTCCGGTCACCGCTTCGAAGTCGCGTCGGATGATGCGCGCCGCCAGCCGGGTGTCAACGTTCGCGCGAGGAATGAGCTACCGCCTGCGGAGCACCCCGCCGTCGAGCGTGTTGGGCCGGCGCGTCGGCTTCGCGGCCTTGTCAGCCAACGCGACGCGCAGCTGGTACCCCGCCGGGCCCTGCGGGTTGGCCTCGGCGACGCTGATGACGAAGCGCCCGGCGCGCGGCGCCTCGAACGTCAGGTCGGCCGACATGCCCAGGCCGCCCTCGGCCACCCGCGCGCCCACCAGCTCCTCGTCGCCCGCCTCGTTCAGCACCGAGCAGAGCGCGTCGAGCACCCCGTCGACGCGAACGTAGACCCGCTGGCCCTCCTCGAGCGGGAGCAGGTAGCGGTCCTCGTCGGTGGGGAAGTCGATGACGCCGTGCAGGTCCTCTCCGATGGTGACGACGCGCGCGTCGTCGGGGTCCACGAAGGGCGTGAGCTCCCGGTCGCTCGTCACGGTGCCCTCGGGCTCGCCGTCGTCGGTGGCCACCACCACCTGGGGGCCGGTGACGCTGAAGCGAAACACCTCGGCGTCCACCTGCTCGGCGACCTCGAGGTCGCTGTCGTGCACGCTCAGCGCGGCCTCGTCGCTCGACAGGTGCACCTCGTCGCCGTCGTCGGCCCGAAGAAACCACGCCGCCTGCGCCCGCGCCGGCTCGAAGTGGAACCGCTGCGTCACCGCGGCCTTCGGCGCCGGCAGGCTGCGCGCCAACGGAGACGGCGAGGAGGCGATGCGGGGCAGCCGCTCCAGCACGTCGGCGCCCGAGAGGGCCAGGGCGAAGCGCTCGATGCCGATGAGGCCCGAGATGCCGATGACGTCGCCCGCCGACGACACCAGCGCCCCGCCGCTCTGCCCGCCGACGATGGTGGCGTCGCTCTGCAGGAAGGTGAGGTTCTCGAAGCGCGCCTCCCGCAGCCGCGAGATGACGCCGCGGGTGATGGCCGGCGCGGGGAAGCGCTCCACCTCTCCGGGGTAGCCGACGAGGAACACCTCGTTGCCGATGCGCTGGCCCTCGGGCGCCACCACGCGCAGCGGCAGCCGGTCGAGCGACGGCGGCAGCGGCCCCACCAGCGCCAGGTCGGCGTCGACGTCGATGGCCTTCACCGGCACGTCGTTGAACTCGAGGTTGGGGAAGAAGACGACGCGCACCGCCTCGTGCGGCCACACCACGTGCACGTTCGTCAGCACCATGCGGCCCTCGAGCAGCACCCCGCTGCCGCTCGAGCCGCCCACCGACAGGTGCGCGATGGACGGCGACACCTTCGCGTACACCTCGGCCGCGGTGAGCGCCTGGGGCGGCGCGGGACGACAGCCGGCGGCCAGCAGCACCACCAGCGTCAGGCGAGCAGAAGCCTCGAGCATGCCGGGGGTGATGCCATGGCGGGCGCGCCGTCGCCACCCGATGAAAGAGGCTCCAGGCTTTGGCGCCGCGCGGGCTACATTGCGCCCGTGCCCAGAAACATCGTCTTCTACGCCCCGTTCCCCGCCGAGGTCACCCAGCGCTTCGTGCGCGCCGTCGCGCGGCTCTCTGACGTGCGGTTGCTGGGCGTGGTGCACACGCCGCCGTCGGGCGACGACCTGCGCGTGTACGACGACGTCGTGCGCATCGACAACCCGCTCGACACGCGCTCCATCATCGAGGGCGTCGCCGAGCTCAAGCGCCGCTACGGCCAGCCGTACCGCATCGTCGGCATCCTCGAGGCGGCGATGGTGCAGCTGGCCGAGGTGCGCTCCGTCTTCGGCGTCGAGGGCACCGGGCCGAAGGTGGCCGAGCTGTTCCGAGACAAGTCGCAGATGAAGGCCGCGCTCGCGAAGGCCGGGCTGCCGGTGGCGCGCAACGCGATTCTGCGCAGCCTGCACGACGCCAGGGCCTTCGCCGAGCGCGTCGGCTTCCCCATGGTGCTCAAGCCGGTGCAGGGCATGGGCGCGAAGTCCACCTTCCGCATTCGCAACATGGGCCAGCTGCTCTCGACGGCCAACAGCCTGGGCGTCGGGCACGGCCACGAGACGCTCGCCGAGGAGTTCCTGCGCGGGCGCGAGTTCTCGTTCGAGACCATCACCGTCAACGGCGAGGTGAAGCTGCACTCCATCTCGCACTACCTGCCGACGTGCCTCGAGGCCGTCGAGAACCCGTGGATTCAGTGGTGCTGCCTGCTGCCGCGAACCATCAGCGGCAAAGAATACGACGGCGCGCGCCGCATCGGCTGGGGCGCCATCGAGGCCCTCGGCCTGCGCGACGGCATGACGCACATGGAGTGGTTCCAGCGCCCCGACGGCAGCCTCGCCATCGGCGAGATTGCCCAGCGCCCGCCCGGCGCCAACATCAGCCTGATGACGGGCCTGGCGCACGACTTCGACGCCTACCGGGCGTGGGCGCGGGCCGTCGTCGACGGCGTCTTCGAGGCGAAGACCGAGCGCAAGTACGCGGTGGGCTCGGCCTTCCTGCGCGGCATGGGCCGCGGCCGCGTCGCGCACGTCACCGGCATTCGCGAGACGCACGAGGCGGTGGGCAAGTACATCGTCGAGGCGAAGCTGCCCACCGTCGGCGCCATGAAGAGCGACAGCTACGAAGGTGACGGCTACGTGGTGGTGCGCGACCCCGACACCGAGGTGGTGAAGAAGGTGCTCAACCACATCATCGGCACCGTGCGCGTGCAGTACCTCGAGGGCTGAGGCGCCTCGCTACGGCGTCAGGCGCGGCCAGCCGTCCAGCTGCAGCATCGTCGAGCCGACGCCGTACGGCCTCGCGTCGAGCATGGGGAGGACGACGTCCTTCGCCAGCACCACGTTGCTGAAGCGCACCGAGCCAGCGCCGCTCTCGAGCGGGTCGGTGCGCACGGTGCCGTCGTCGAGGACCAGCGCGCGCACGGCCACCTTGAGGGTGGCGATGGGCGTCGACGCCGCGGGCGAGCTGAAGAGCTTCGAGCCCGCAGGGAGCGTCACCTCTCGCGCCACCACCATGCCATCGCCCGAGCCCGCGCCCGTGCCGCTGAGGCCCAGGCCGCTGCCGGGGCCTTCGTCACACACCACGTCGGCGTCGCGCACGAAGCCGTGCACGATGGTGACCTCTGACTCGGCCCACGCGGGCGCCCAGCCGGCCTTCGTCGAGGCGCCGCGGTGCACCGTCCACGCGAAGGAGGGCGTGCCCCACTTCGCCGAGCTGGCGGCGGGCCTGGCGTGCAGGGCGCGCACGAGGCAGGGCTCGACCGGGCCCGCGGCCGAAGGAATGGAGCGCGCCTCGTCTGGCACCGTCGCGGCCGGCAGCGCCATGCGGTGTCGAGGCAGAAAGCCGACCCGCAGCCCGTCGGCGACGCGGCCCAGCAGCGGCACCTTCGCGCCCCGCTTCAACACCACCGTCCACGGGCCCGCAGCCGAGAGGGCGACGTCACGCGAGGCGACCGCTTCGACGTAGGTGCCTTCGCGCGACAGGTCGACCCACGCCTCGAGCTCGACGGTCTTGCTCTGGTGGCGCGCGCGGAACACCGTCTGCGACCTCCACCGGGTCGCCGTCAGCGGCACGTCATCGACGGCGCCGACCGGCTTCTTCGTCTCGGGCGCGAGCAGGCCCGCCGAGAGGGCGTGCAGCTCGACGGGCGAGGGGGCAGCGGCCAGCAGCAGCGCGAGGAGCATGGAGCCACGACTCCAGCACACCCGCCGAGGTTCCCTCGAAGCTCAACGACCGCGGCTGGGCGGTGACAGCGCCACCACCGGGCCGGGCCATGACGGCCTGGCCGGGCGGGGCTCCTCGTCGAGTGGGCGCAGCGGGCGGCGAGCCTTCACCCGCACCTGGAGGTCGACGGCGACGACCCCTGGAATGCCCAGCACGAGCTGCTTGAGTCGCTTGAGTCGGTCGTGCGCGCTCACGGTGCCTGTCAGGGTGACGACGCCGTCGCGCGCGCGGGCCTCGACGGCGCTGGTGTCGAAGCTGGCCATGAAGAGGTACTCGTAGACGTCGTCGAGCAGGTGCTCGTCTTCGGTGCGCAGGTCGGTCGCCGCCACGTCCGCGCCCAGCTCGAACGCGCGGAGGGCGCTGCTGGCGGTGCGTCGGGCCTCGTCGGGAGCCGCCTTTGGGCTGGCGGTCGCGCCCGCCGCGGGGCTGGCCCTGGGTTCCTCGAGGTTGGGCGGCGGCTCGCCTTCCTGGGCGCGGCGCCTTCGGGTGGCCGACGTGTGGGGGTTCTTCGGTCGGAATCGCATGAGGCACCTCCCGCGCAACGAGGGCATCCGACGGCCCGCTGGTGCATCACCAGTGCCGCAGGCGTGCGTCAGGCCGTGCCGACGCTTCGGTCAGGCTGGGCGACGGGCCGGTCAGTTCGATGGAGCCAGGCCCTTCGCGTTGACGCTGCCGGCCCCGAAGCGCGATGGAAGCGTCGATGCCCGCGCTCACTGCCTTCGCCGACCGACAAGCCCTCACGTTCCTCGCGGCCAGCTACGGGTTCAGCTGGGCGGTCGCGCTCGCGGCCTTCCTCACCGGAGGGCTCTCGACGCCGGTGCGGCAGAGCGGGTGGGGCTTCGCGTTCATGCTGGGCCCGGCCCTCGCCGCGCTGGTGGTGTCGCGTGGCGTGCCGTGGCGGGAGCGCGCGGCGTCGTTCGGGCTCTCGCTGCGCGTCGACCGATGGCTCTTCGCGGCGTGGGCGGCGCCGCTGCTGCTGGTGCTGCTGGCGACGCTGCTGTCGGGGCTGAGCACGGCCGCGACCCTCGTCTCTCCGGCAGAGGGCCTCACGCGTGAGCTGTCGAGGTTGGGCGCGGGCGCGGCGCAGCTCGCTGAGCTCGAGCGCTTGTCTCCCGTGTGGCTGTCGCTGGGCCTGGTCTTCCAGGCCGCGGTGGTGGGCGCGCTCCTCAACACCCCGTTGATGTTGAGCGAAGAGCTCGGCTGGCGCGGCCTGTTGTGGGCGCGGTGGAGCCGCCTGGGGTTCTGGCCGAACGCGCTGGCGACCGGCGTGGTGTGGGGCCTGTGGCACGCGCCGCTCATCGCGATGGGCCACAACTACCCTGACGCGCCGGTGCTGGGCATCGGGCTGATGGTGGGGTTCTGCGTGCTGCTCACGCCCGCGCTGCACCTGGTGCGCGAGCGCGGCACGTTGCTCCACGCCTGCCTCTTTCACGGCACCCTCAACGCGTCGGCGTCGCTGGCCCGGCTGTGTCTCGAGACGGAGCAGTGGCCGTCTCGCGGCATCGTCGGCGTGGCCGGCCTGGGGCTCTTGCTGATCAGCGCGTTCGTCGTGGTGCTGGCGCGGCGGTGGAGCAGCGCCACGCAGCGCGCCTGACGTCGCAGGGACCTCCGAACGCGGGGGCGACGTCCGTCACCGGCTGGCGCCACGGCTCGCCCCGAAGGCTCGTCATCGGGCGCGCCCTCGACGAGGCGCTCCACCGCAGCCAGCGGGTGAGCTCGGAGCTCTGTTCATGATGCAGCCGATGGCCAGCGCGGCCCGACGGCGACGGCCGCTTCAGAACGGCACGTTCACGGGGCCGTTCGCACCCAGCGAGTAGCTCGTACCCTGACCGCAGGTCGTCGCCCCGGTGTTGGCGTTGAGGCCCGGGTACCCGAACGCCGTCGCCGCCCAGGAGGCGCCGCTGCCGCCCGTCGCGAGGTTGCACGTCGTCTCGCCAGAGCTGGTGTTGATGCGGCAGCAGAAGGGGTTGCCGAAAAGTCCATTCAGGTACGACGAGTGCCCGCACGAGAGGGCGAAGCCCGACTGGTTCGTGACGGTCAGCGAGCCGAGGGTAGCGCTCGTCAAGTTGCCTCGGGGACCGATGAAGGAGTCGTCATTCGCCGCCCATACTCCGAAACCCAGCACGAAGACCGCGCCCACCTCGGCCGACCCGACGCGCGGGCCCCAGCGTGCCGACCCGCCGGTGGCCTGTTATCTCCCGCCCAGAATGTCGCTGCCGCCGCACCTCGCCGAGCGTGTCGAGCCCCGGGCGCCCGCGCCGCGCGACGGCCGCTTCGTCATCTACTGGACTCGCGTCGCCGCCCGCGCCACCGAGAACCCCGCGCTCGACGTCGCGCTCACCATGGCGAAGGCGCTCGGGGTGCCGTGCTTCGTCTACCACGCGCTCTCGGAGCGCTACCGCTACGCCTCTGACCGCCTGCACACCTTCATCCTCGAGGGCGCGAGGGACCTGCAGCGTGACCTGGCCGCGCGGGGCCTGGGCGCGGTGTTCCACCTGCAGCGGCCGGGCGACCGCGCGCCTCACCTCCTTCAGCTGGCGAGAGCGGCGGCGCTCGTCGTCACCGACTTCATGCCGGTGCAGCCGCTGCTGAAGTGGGACGCCGAGGTGGCGAAGGTGGCGCCGCTGTGGCGGGTAGACGCCTCGTGCGTGGCCCCGCTCTGGGCCGTGGAGGGCGTGCACGACCGCGCGTTCTCCTTTCGCAAGGCCGCCGAGCCGCTGTGGGCGCCGCGGCGCTCGACGCCCTGGCGCGACGTCGAGCCGCACCACCCGCCCTTCGTGCCGGTGTTCGACTCGCTCGACCTCTCGACGGCCGACCTGCCGGCGCTGGTGGCGGGCTGCGACATCGACCATGGCATCGGGCCGGTGCACCACACGCGCGGCGGGAGCGACGCCGGGCTCGACCGGTGGGCGCGGTTCCTCGACACCGCGCTGCACCGCTACGCCGCCGACCGGAACGACCCGCTGCGCGAGGGCACCAGCCGCCTCTCGGCGTACCTGCACTTCGGGCACGTCTCGCCGTTTCGCGTCGCCCGCGACTGCGCTGCCCACCGCACCGACGGGGCCGACAAGTTCCTCGATGAGCTGCTGACGTGGCGCGAGCTGTCGTGGCACTTCTGTCTGCACCACCCCGACCACGAGTCGGTCGAGGTGCTCCCGGCGTGGGCGCGCCAGACGCTGCACCAGCACGAGCGCGACGGGCGCGAGTTCCTCCCCTCGTGGGGGCAGCTGGCCCGCGCGAAGACCGGCCACGCGCTGTGGGACGCGGCGCAGCGCTCACTCCTCACGCACGGAGAGCTGCACAACAACGTGCGCATGACGTGGGGGAAGGCGCTCATCCCGTGGACGAGGACGGCCAGCGAGGCGCTCGCGCTGCTCATCGACTTGAACCACCGCTACGCGCTCGACGGGCGAGACCCGGCCTCGTACGGCGGCATTCTGTGGTGCCTCGGCGCGCTCGACCGCGAGTTCAAGCCGGCGAGGCGGTACTTCGGCGCGGTGCGGCCCCGCGACCTCGACCAGCACGCGCAGCGCTTCGACGTGGCGGAGTACGGGCGGCGCACCTGGCTGCCTTCGCGCGGCCAGCCGCTGGCCGTCGGCATCGTGGGCGCGGGCATGGCGGGCGCGGCGTGCGCGCGCGCGCTGCTCGACGCCGGCCACGCCGTCACGCTCTTCGACGAGGGCCTCGGCCCTGGCGGGCGCGCCTCGACGCTGCGAGAGGGGGAGCGCTCCTTCGACCTCGGCGCCCAGTACTTCACCGTGCGCGACGAGCGCTTCGCCCGCTACGCGCGCTCCTGGTGGCAGGAGCGCTTCGTCGTCGAGTGGAAGCCCAGGCTCGCGGTGCTGGGTACGCCGAAGCCGGGCGTGGTGTCGGAGCCGGCCGCGTCGACGGTGCGCCTGGTGGCCTCGCCGGGCATGCACGTGCTGCTCGAGCGCATGCTCGAGGGCATCGACGTTCGGTACGGGCAGCGCGTCGACGGGCTGGCGCGGCGTGGCGAGCGCTTCGCCTTCACCAAAGAAGGCGGCGCGCCGATGGGTGAGTACGACGCGGTGGTGGTGGCGGTGCCTTCGCCGCGCGCCGCGGCGCTCATCGACCCGCTCGACTACGCCATGGCCTCACGCGTGCGCGAGGCCACCATGGGGCCGACGTGGGCGGCGATGTTGGCCTTCGACGCGCCGTGCGCCATCGACTTCGACGCGGCCTTCGTGAACGTCGGGCCGCTCGGGTGGCTCTCGCGCGACAGCTCCAAGCCCGACCGTCACGAGGGGGAGCGCTGGGTGCTGCACGCGTCGGCCGAGTGGAGCCAGGCGCACGTGGACGAGCCGGGCGAGGTGGTGCTGCCGCAGTTGGTCGAGGCGTTCTTCGCCACCACCGGGGCGACGCGCGTGGAGCCGGCCTTCGCGAAGGCGCACCTGTGGCGCGACGCGCTGGCGGTGAAGCCGCTGGGTGAAGCCTGCGTGGTGCACGCCTCGGGGCGGTTGGTGGCGTGCGGTGACTGGTGCCTGGGGTCGCGGCTCGAGCTGGCGTACCTGAGCGGGAGCGCCGCGGGGGGGCGGCTGAACGCGCTCCCGCCGTCGGAGGTGGCGGCGCCAGCGCCGGCGGTGCGTACGCCGGCGCAGCTGAAGCTGGTGTGAGCGCGAGCGCCGACGTCCGAGCAGGTTGCGCGCTTCTGCCGCGTGAGCGGAGCCCACACCTTCGTCATGCCGTCCCACTCGGGCGCGAGGCCCTGCCTCTTCAGCGCGTCGACGACGGTGCTGGCGACGGCCGCGAGCGCGTCGGGGTCGGCGCGCCGTCCAACTCGAGGTCGAGGGGCAGGCCGGTGGGCGCCTCTGGGGCCGCCTGGAGCGAGCCGACGAGCTCAGGCGCCGTCCATCCGGCGTTCCCTGGAGAGTCCCCACGAATCGTCTGTTTCCCGCCAGGCGGATGAGCGTCGCGTGCGTGGGGCCCCGGGCGAAGGCGATGGTGCCGGGCGGGCGCTGCATGTGTGGCGCCACTCGTCTTCGGCCGGCGCTCGTTGGTCCCGGAGGCGCAGTGGAGGACGAAGCCGTCGCAGGGAGAGAACTCCAGCGCTGGCGAGGTGGTGGAGGTGCTTCCGCCGACGGACGACGACGTCGCGGCCCCTGCACGCCGCCTCGGCACTCGACCCTTTGCCCCGCTTCCTGCTTTGTTCTTCTTTGCGTTCAGGGAGCGCAAACTGTTCGCAAGGCCGTCGAGACCAAGTACAAAGACGTCCTTGAGGGTTCTACCCGGGCAACGCTTCAGAGGTCTGAGGGAACACACACATGAGAGTATTGGCATCATCAGCCCCGTCGGTTGCCTGTGCTGTTGGTCTATTGGCCTGCGTTTCTTCGGCCCAGGACACCCGTCGCTTCGACTTGGATGAACTCGGACGCGATACGTCGGGAGCGTGCCCGAGCGGAGACCCTTCTGACTCGAACGATGACACTGCGGCAATTGCTTGCTTCCTGTCGCTGTGTGCCGACAGAGCCGCAGTTCTTCACGTACCTTCTGGCACCTACACGATCACCCAGCCGCTGAAGCTGCCACAGGGTTGCTCCATTCAGGGCGACGGCGATCGCAGCACGATCTTTCAGCGAAACTTGCCTGTGTTCGCTAGCGCGCCACTTCTTGAAGTTCACAATAATACCACTGTGCGTGGTATCCGATTCGACCAAGAACAACCGGACCCCATTCCAGGCTGGTCACCCTACGTCTACGGCCCCACCTTGCATGCCGTCGGCGACGATATTCTGGTCGAGAACGTATTGTTCTTCCGGGCCTACAGTGCAATCCGATTGGCTCCGGTTTCTCCGCAGGGTTCCGTTGGCCGCATCCTTGTTCGTAACGTGCGGGCACACTCATTCCACCGAGGAATCGTCGTGGACAGAGCACGGGATGTAGTCCGACTTGAACAACTGCACTTCTGGCCATTCTCGGATGGAGGCACCGGTCACGCACTCGAATGGACCAAGAAGCATGGCATTGCGATCGAGTCGTTGTGGAACGACAACCCTTTCCTCACCAACGTCTTTGCGTTCGGATACTCAACCGGTGTCGAATTTGGAAGCAGTGGCTGTGCGGACTGCGTGACGAGCAAGGCCAAGGTTGTGAACTTTGACGCGGATGTCTGTGGCCGTGGAGTTGCCATTACAGGCCCAGGAACTCGCGGGCTGATGATCACGAACATGAGTTACCAAGGAGAAGAGGGGCGCACGTCGATCCCGATCCTAGTGACCGGAGATTTCATTTGGCTCGCTGTAAGTCAGTTGGACGTTCAACACGCAAGCGAGAGCGCCATTCGAGTCGAGGCTTCCGCAACCCGGTCTTTCGTGAGCGTTTCTCAGGCAATGATCCGGGGCTACGACCGGACCGGCACACGGCAACCCGCGTTCGACAATGTGGCTCAGAAAACCAGGCTGTGGGTTCGCGAGAGCTACCTGCGGCGCGGTTGGGTAATCAATCCCTGCCGAGGCGCCTCCTCGTGTGAGGTCGAATTCGACAACGAGCTGTGAGACCGCTTCTCTTCGCCTGGCTGGCCCTGACAACCGTCTACGCCATCGCTCCCGTGCGTGTGCAGACAGACTCGATCTGGACGATCCCAACGGCGCTGTCGCTCGTGCGAGATGGCGACACTGACCTCTCTGAATACGGGGCGGCAGTAGCCACCACGCCCCACGGGCTGGAAACCACGGCTGCGGGGAGCGTTCACTCCACTTTCCCCTTGGGACCGGCGCTCGTGGCCGCCCCCTTCCTGTGGGTCGCCAATCAGTTCGCGTTGCTGGGCCAGGAGTTGCCGGCACCGTTGAGCAGGCCATTCACGCGATGGCGCACTGGCATCGAGCCGAACCCCGGCGTCCGTCTCGGCTTCTTCGACACTACAGAAGTGCTCATCGCCAGCGCGCTCGTCGCCGCCGGCATCATTGCCTTCTTCATCGTCTGTCGGGCGTACGCAGGCCCCAGGGTCGCGCTCGTGGTGACCATCGTCCTCGCGTTCGGCAGCCCCTCTTTGTCGACGTGGACGCGAGCCCTCTGGAGTCACGGCCCCGCCTTTGCCTCGCTCGCCGCTGCGGCGGCCGTTCTTTGCGCAGGTCGGTTGCGGCCCGCGACGTTGTTCTTGGTCGGCGCCCTCGCCGTCTTCGCGGTGGTCTGCCGCCCCACCGCGATGCTTCCGGGCGGGGTGCTCTGCGCCGCAGCCATCGCCGGCGCGGTCGAGCGTCGGCGCCCGCTCGAGGCGATCGCGGCCATTCTCGGTGCCGTGGCGGTCGCTGCGCCCTGGCTCGGGTGGTCGCAGGCCACGTGGGGCCGGTTGCTCCCGCCGTACTACGCCGTCACGCGGCTCGAAGCCTCGTTCGCCGACGGCCTCGCCGCGCTCGCAGGCCAGCTCCTGAGCCCGTCACGCGGCCTCTTCATCTACATCCCCTTTCTGCTGCTGACGTTCGCAATCCCCTGGGTCCGGAGCCGAATGCGCCGCGTGCATGTCATCGCGTTGGTCCTCGGCGCAGCACATCTGCTCGTCGCCAGCCGCTTTCCTCATTGGTGGGGCGGCCACTGCTACGGCCCCCGTCTTTCGAGCGACGCAGTCCCCTTTCTTCTGTTCGCCTGTCTACCCGTCGTCACTCCTCTGGCGGAGGCTCGTGCAGGCCGATGGTTGCTCGGATCGCTGGTCGCGCTGTGTCTGTTCGCCAACGCTCCCGGAGCGTTCCGCTGGTCAACCTGGGACTGGAGCGGAAGCCCTGTGGACGTCGACCTTGAGCCCGCCCGACTCTGGGATTGGCGGGACCCGCAGTTCATGCGTTGAACGCCCCATGCGCTTCGCCAGTGCTGGTTGATCGACGTCGACCCACCGCCCGACTACGCGCGCCGCTTCTGCGTAAACGCGCGGGCACAGCACCACGACGGTGCAACCCCGGCGACACGAACCCGCTTCACTGAGCCGTGCGAGGGCTCAGGGTCGCAAGCGAGCGAATGCGCGCCTCATCGCGCCACGAACGGCGCCTTCCTCTGGCACCTCATCGTCGTCTGAAGGCGACGACCCGTATGGCGCCCCTTTCGTGCACGCGAGCCACTCGTCTTCGACAGGGCCCACGAAGCGCAACGTCTCGGT
>JACSRE010000036.1 GCA_014879945.1 Myxococcus sp. | reverse complement strand
TCCGTCGTCGGCAGCGTCAGATGTGTATAAGAGACAGCCTGGACTCGGCCGGCTCGGCCAGCGTGCCGGTGGCCTTGCTCTGCAAAGACGCGCAAGACGACGTCTTCGTGCGGCCCATGCGCACCGGCATCGTCGAGATGCTCGAGGCGCCGTTCAACGCGAGGCTGCACCTGTCGCGCCTGCGCCTGTTGCTGGCCGAGCTCCCGTCGCGCACCGGCGTGCTGCAGGGGCGTGGCGCGCCCAACGAGCTCAGCGGGCTGCTCCAGCACGTGATGCGCACACGCCGCACCGGCGGCCTCGTGGTCGGTCACAAAGAAGAGGGGCGCGCCTTCTTCGTGCGCGGGGTGCTCAGGAGCGCCCGCTACCAGACCCAGACCCTGCAGAACGCGCTCGCCGCGATGTCTCGCCTCCAGGTCCCGTGGACGTTCTCCGAGGGCGCCGAGGGGAACGCCGGGGTCGTCGACTTCGAGGCCGACGCCGCCGTCGAGCCGTACATGATGACCTACGGCGACAGCGCGATGCCCCGCCGCACCACGAGCGAGCTTCCCATCGTCCAGGCGTTGCCTGAGCCCGTCGCGGCCGCGCCCGCCCCAGCGCCAGCGCCAGCGCCGGCCCTCGACCCCGAGGCCACCCGAACGCCCATTCTCTTCGTCGACGACGACCCCGCCGTCGTCTCCATGCTGGCCAGCTACTTCACCAAGAAGGGCTACCCGGTGAAGACCGCCGGCGACGGCGTCGAGGCGCTGAGCCTGCTGGCGACCACGCCCTTCGACGTGGTGGTGGCCGACCTCAACATGCCGCGCCTCGACGGCTGGGGCCTGCTGCGGCTCATTCGCGAAGACGTGCGCACCCACGAGGTGCCGGTCGCGCTCTTCTCGGCCCAGGACGAGTACCGCGAGTCGCTGCGGCTGCTGCACGCGGGCGCGCAGGCCTACTTCCCCAAGACGCTGCGCCTGTCTGCGCTCGAGGCCCAGGTGAAGGAGCTGGTCGAGCCGCGGCGCCGCCTGCTGCGCAACCTGCCGCCGCAGGGCGGGCTGTCGTTTCCCTTCGGGGCGCTGGGCCCTCAGTGGGTGCTCAAGGCGCTCTCGTCGGCCGGCTTCAGCGGGCAGCTCGACGCGCGCGACGCGTGGGCGACCTGGCGCGGCTTCTTCGAGAGCGGCCGGCTCGTTCAGATGACGGCGAAGATGGGCGCCTCGCTGCTCAGCGGCGACCGCGCGCTGTGCACCTTCTTGATGTCACGCCAGTCCGAGGGCTCGCTCTCTGCCGGCGCCCGCGCGGCCGACGAGGGCTTCGCGCGCCACTCGACGGACGCGACGCTCACGCGCCTGGTCTCGTGGCTGAACGAAGAGCAGAAGCGCACCCGCGAAGACGAGCTGTCGAAGGCCAGGGCCCTGGTGCCCGACGAAGAGCTCTACCGCCTCTACCTGACGGTGGGGCCTCCCGCGTGGCTGCCCGTCGCGCGCCTCCTGTGCGAGCAGCGCCTGACGCCCGCCGAGGTCATCAGCCGGCTCCAGGTGACGCCGATGGAGGTCGCGTCGGTGGTGAAAGACCTGCTCCGTCGCGGCGTCGTCTCGCTGCAGTCGTGAGGCCCGTTGGGAACGCTCGTCGCGCTGCCAGAGGGGGCCATCACGCCGACGGAGGCGGCCGGAGTCTTCGTCGCGCGTGACGAGGCGCGCGCGTCTGCGCTGGTTCGCCGGCTGGGGCCCAACCCGTCGTGTCCGCTCTACCCCCTCGTGGTGGGGCGGGTGAGCTGGCCGCGTGACGGCGCCGAGACGGTCGAGCTCCCGCCGGCGCTGTACGTCGTGGAGAGCAGCGCGAGAGACGAGCGCACGCCCGCGCCGGCTCAGCGCTACCTCGAGGTCGAGCCGGGCACCGCCCGGTGGATCTCGGAGGCCGAGGCGCTGGTGCGGCTGGGGGCCATCGACCAGCTCCTCGCGCTCGGGCTCGAAGACGCCGCCGTCGCCCTGCGCATGGGCGAGCTCGACGCCGCGCGGGTGCAGTGGCTCCGGTGGCGGGACGGCCTGGGCTGAGCGCGCGCCGCTGGCTCAGCGCCGGGGCGAGAAGCGCGGCGCGTTGAAGTGCCCCGCGCCCTGCGCCGGCCCCGGGGCCGAAGGCTGCAGCGTCTTCATCGACAGCGCCACCCGGCGGCGCGCCTCGTCGACCTGCAGCACCTTCACCTTCACGCGGTCGCCCACCTTCACCACGTCGGAGGCGTCCTTCACGAAGCGGTTGGCCAGCTCGCTGATGTGCACCAGCCCGTCCTGGTGAACGCCGATGTCCACGAAGGCGCCGAAGGCGGCGACGTTGGTGACGACGCCGTTGAGCACCTGACCCGGCTTCACCTGCGAGAGCTCGGTGATGTCGGGGTCGAAGCCCACCTCGACGAACTCGGCGCGCGGGTCGCGGCCCGGCTTCTTCAGCTCAGTCACGATGTCGTGGAGCGTCGGCAGGCCCAGGCCCTCGGCCTCGTCGAGGTAGCGGCTCACCTCGATGCGCGAAGCGAGCGTCGCGTCGCCCACCAGCGCCTTGCGTGACACGCCCAGGTCCTTCGCCATCTTCGCGACCACCGCGTACCGCTCGGGGTGCACCGCGCTGCCGTCGAGCGGCTCGGCGCCCTGCGAGATGCGCAAGAAGCCGGCGCACTGCTCGAAGGCGCGCGCCCCCAGCCGGGGCACCTGCTTGAGCTGGGCGCGCGTCTCGAAGGCGCCGTGTCTGGCCCGGTGGGCCACGATGGCCGACGCGAGCGCAGGCCCCAACCCGGCGATGGACTTCAGCAGCGTGGGCGACGCGGTGTTCAAGTCGACGCCGACGCGGTTGACGACGGTCTCGACCACGCGGTCGAGGGCCTCGGCGAGCGCGGGCTGATCGACGTCGTGCTGGTACTGCCCCACGCCGATGCTCCTGGGGTCGATCTTCACCAGCTCGGCCAGCGGGTCTTGCAGCCGCCGGCCGATGGAGACGGCGCCGCGCACGGTGACGTCGAGGGTCGGCAGCTCTTCGCGCGCCACCTCGGAGGCCGAGTACACCGACGCGCCGGCCTCGCTCACGCTCACCACCCGCGCGTCTTTGGGGAGCGCCCCGGCGGCCATCAGCTTCTTGACGAAGAGCTCGGTCTCGCGCCCCGCGGTGCCGTTGCCGATGGCGATGGCCGCGCTCGGGTGGGCCTTGTGCAGCTTCGCCAGCTGCGCGGCGGCCTCGGCCTCGCGGCCGGCGTGCGGGTAGATGGTCTCGAAGGCGAGCACCTCGCCGCGGCCGTCGAGCGCCACCACCTTGCAGCCGGTGCGCAGGCCCGGGTCGATGGCGATGACGGGCTTTCCACCCAGCGGCGCCGCGAGGAGCAGCGCGGTGAGGTTGCGCGCGAAGACGGCGATGGCCTCTTCATCGGCGCGGTCCTTCAGGGCGCGGCGCCGCTCGGCCTCGAGCGAGGGGAGCAGCAGCCGGTCACAGGCGTCAAGGAGCGCCAGCTCGAGCTCCCTGGCCAGCACCGGGGCCGCGCCGCGCCTCACCACCGCCTGGCGAACGCGGGCCGCCACCGAGGGGTGATCGAGCTCGAGGCGCACCTTCAACAGGCCCTCGGCCTCACCGCGCTCGGCGGCCAGCACCCGGTGCGAGGGCGCCTTCGAGGCGAGCTCCCGGCGGTCGAGGTGGTCGGCGTACTTCGCGAGCTCGGGCGCCTTCGCCTTTCCCCGCGCGACCTCGACCACCAGCTGGGCGTCGTCGATGAAGCGCTGGCGGAGGGCGGCGCGCAGCTCGGGCCGCTCGGCGATGACCTCGGCGACGATGTCACGCGCGCCCGCCCAGGCCGCGTCGGCGTCGGGCACCTCGGCCGAGAGGTAGGGCTGCGCGAGCGCCTCACGGGTGGCGCTCCCCGGGCCCTGCGCGAGCAGCACCTCGGCGAGCGGCGCGAGCCCGCGCTCCCTGGCCACCATGGCGCGCGTGCGCCGCTTCGGGCGGAAGGGCAGGTAGAGGTCTTCGAGCGCCGCCAGCGTCGCGGCCTGGCGCACCGCCCGCTCGAGCTCGCTCGTCAGCACGCCCTGCGCGCGCAGCCCCTCGAGGATGAAGGCCCGCCGGCCCTCGCGGGCGTCGACCACCTTCGCGTGGGCCGCGATGCGCGAGATGGCCTCGTCGTCGAGCCCGCCGGTCGCCTCTTTCCGGTAGCGCGAGATGAAGGGCACCGTCGCGCCGCCCTCGAGCAGCGCCAGCGTCGCGGCCACGCCGGCGGCCGGCAGCGAGAGTTCGGCCGACACCAGCGCGGCCCGCAATGCGGGGTCGAGGGTCATCGCAGAGGCTCGCCTGTGCCTACTTCTGCTTGATCGACTCGTTGCCCTTGCGGTCGTTCACGCGGCCCAGCGCGTGCTCGAGCGAGTGCAGCAGGCGCTCCGCCGCGCCCCCGATGGCCTCGTGCACCGACGACGCGTGGTGGGTGACGGCGGTGGGCGGCCGGCCCTCGACGCGCACCTCCATCATGCAGCGAATGTCGTCGACGCCGGCCTTCTTGCCGTTCTCGTCGGTCAGGTGCACCTCGACGCGGCTGATGCGGTCGCTGACGTGGGCGAGGGTGCTGGCCACGACGTCGTTGACCTCTTCCTGGAGCTTGGGGGTCGAGGTGATGTTCGCGTCGGTGTGGAACTGGATGATCATGGTGACTCCTGACTTCGAGGTGACTGCGCGCTCGTTCTCCTGTCGTAACAAGTGTCGGCCGCCGCCGGGCTTTTTTCGCGCGGCCCGCTCACCCCAGGCCGGCCACGCGCGTTGCCCGCACCTCCCTGCCTCATTTCCCGCGGTCGCCTTGCTCGGCGGCACCCTGCCCGCTATGGCTGCTCCAGCCGTGGCCACCGACGACGACTACAAGCCCTCGACGAACCGCTTCGCTCGACTGGCCAAGCTCGCGTCGCTGTCGGCGCGGCTGTCGACCGACGTCGGCGCGCGGGTGGTCAAGCGCTTCGCCAACAAGGGCGGCGAAGACGGCTCGGTGTCGCTGCTCGGCCAGGGCGCCGCCGAGAAGCTGGTGGCCACGCTCGGCGATCTCAAGGGCCTGGCGATGAAGATCGGCCAGGGCATCTCGATGGACCCCGACCTGCTCACGCCCGAGATCCGCGCGGTGGTGGCGAAGCTGCAGAACCAGGCGCCGCCGATGCCCTGGGCGACGGTGCGCGAGGTCATCACCGCCGAGCTGGGCCGCCCGCCCGAAGAGGCGTACGCGTCGTTCGAAGAGACCCCCATCGCGTCGGCCAGCCTGGGCCAGGTGCACCGCGCGGTGATGAAGGACGGCACCGTCGTCGCGGTGAAGGTGCAGTACCCCGACATCGCGCGCGCGATTCACGCCGACCTCGACAACCTGGGCACCATGGTGTCGGTGCTCGCGACCACCTCGCGCATGCCCCACGGCAAGGACTACTTCCGCGAGGTGCAGGCGGGGCTGCTCGAGGAGCTCGACTACCAGGTCGAGGCCGAGCGCTCGCGCCGCTTCGCCGGCGCGCTGGTGGCGTTCCCCGACCTGAAGGTGCCGAAGGTGTTCGACGAGCTGACCGCCGAGCGCGTGCTGACCCTCGAGTTCTTCGAGGGCGAGACGCTCAAGGAGTTCATCGGGCGCATCGACACCCACAGCAACGACGAGAAGTTTCGCATCTCGCGGCTCCTCACCCGCGTCACCTGGGGCCCGTTCCTCTGCACGGGGCTGGTGCACGCCGACCCGCACCCGGGCAACTTCATGTTGCTGAAGGACGGCTCCCTGGGCGTGCTCGACTTCGGCGCCATCAAGCAGATGAGCGAGCCGTGGACGTTCGCCAACCGCAAGCTCTTCGACGCCATCCTCGGGGGGCCCGCGTACGACCCCATCGCCGACAGCGAGAAGGCGGGCATGGTCTTCAAGGACGGCGAGGCGGCCCGGCCCTTCGTGGCGACCGTGCTCGAGATCGCCTGCCGCTCGGTGAACGAGCCGTGGTTCGACTTCGCCGGCGCGAGCATGACGCGCGACATGCGCAACCACTTCCTCAAGAACGCGCTCTCGCTGGGCACCATCAAGCCGCCGAAAGAGGCCGTGCAGTTCTTCCGCTGCGTCGGCGGCATGAGCCAGAACCTCGAGAACGTGGGCGCCAGCGGCGACTTCCGGCAGGTGTTCGCGCAGATCAACGCGACGGCGAAGCAGCACGGCCTGCCGCTGAGCGTCTCGTGGTGACGCCGGCGACGACCCGCGAGCCGTCGTGCACCTTCATCGTCTCGGCGGCCTCGCGCCAGGTGAGCGCGTCGGCCGAGCGCGCGCGGGAGCCTGGCGCTGCAGCCCCATGAAGCAGCTCGACCCGGCTCGAGCCGTCAAGAGAAGACGGGCAGCGCGCCCGCGCCGGCGGAGAACCCCTGCAACCCGAAGTCGCCGACCGGAGCGCCGCCCGGTGTGACGCGCAGGTCGAACCCGCGGATGATGGTGTTGAGCACCTGGCTCGAGCCGAAGGCGCTCGAGGTGTAGAAGCCGGCGTCTCGCCCACGCGCATCGAAGTGGAAGTTGGTGCGCGCGCCGCCCAGGTTGCCCCCCAGCACGAAGCCCAGCTTGTTCGACGAGTGGCCGTCGCCGTTCCCGTAGTCCGACACCAGGACGACCATCGAGTTGTCCAGCGCGGTGCGCCCGTCGGGGCCCTCGGAGATGGAGCGCAGCCCCGACAACACGTCGACGAACTTCTCGACGAAGAAGCGGTAGCTGTCCACGAGGTACGGCGCGTTCGGGGTTCCGCGCGTTCGCACGCCGTCCACCGGTGAGGCGTCGCCGTGCACCATGCCGTGCCAGTCGCTGGGGTTCGGGGCCGTGCGCCACGCAGCCTGGGCCGCGTCGACCGAGGGCACGCCGAAGTTGGGCCCCTGTTGGTCGATGAACTCGAGCCGACCGACGGGCGCGAGGTCGCACGCCATCGCGTTCGTCAGCAGCGGCACCATCAGGTTCGCGCGCGCCATCATCGAGAGGTTGCGGAAGGGCAGGTACGGCGCCGTCGGCGAGGGCGTGCCGTAGTTCCCTGCCGGGCGGGCGCAGGCGGCGCGCGCCATGTCGAGCTCGAGCTGCCGAACGCGGTTGGCGTGGTCCTCGAGCCGGGTGCGGTCTTGAGGGTTGAGCCCCTGCCGCAGCTCGACGTAGCTCGCCCTCACCGCGTCGAGGGCGCTCTTCTTCCGGGCCCGCGCGCGGCGCTGGGCGTCGAGGGCCGCCTGGTCGGTGGTGACGTTGGCGAAGAACTGGTGGAACGCGCGCGAGGGGTTCGCCTGCACCTTCACGGGCGTCACCGGGCCCTCGAAGAAGAAGCTCGAGTTGGTGTCGTTGCGGTCGTAGTCGTCGCCGCTGATGGCGAGGTCGATCGACGCGTAGGGGCGCCCGCCGCGAATGCGGGTGCCGACGTAGTTGCACACGCTCTCGTTGTTCGGGCCGCCCTGGTCGCTGCCGGCGCGGTCGGCGATGACGTTGGCCATCACGTTCGCCTGGTCGCCGCCGAAGGCCGCGCGCATCAAGGTGCCGGTGAGCACGCTCTCCTTCTTCGCCGGGTGGCCGAAGGCGTGTTGGCTGTTGAGCTGGGTCGCCTTGTTGTCGGCGTTCGAGACGATGAGCAGGTGCCGGCGGAAGGGCTCGAGCGGCGCGGTGATGCGGGGCAGGGTGAAGGCGCTGCCCGCCGCCGAGGGCGCCCACTCGTCGTGAATGAAGCCCATCGGGTAGGCGACGACGACGAGGCGGGTGGGGCGCGTCACCGCGGCCTGCGCGAACGCCCGGCCGCCGGCGAGCTTCTCGAGCCACGGCAGCGCGAGCGCCGCCCCCGAGGCACCACGAAGGAAACGACGGCGGCTCAAGGTCATGGCGCGGCCTCGCGGAGGAACCGGGTGAAGCGGGGTGAGCGGATGATGCCCAGCACGAGCTGCTGCACGGTGCCGCCCGAGGTGGTGGTGGCCGCGCCGAGGTCGTCCACGAACGGTTGCTCCTCGGGCGCGCTCTGGCGGCCGTGGGCGAAGTGGAAGAACTGCCTCGCGGCGCACGAGGTGAGCTCGGGGCTCGCGGCCACCGTCTCGAAGAACTCGCGAGGCCCCGAGAACGACCACCGCGCGGTGCCGTCGAGGTCGAGCGTTCCCGAGGCGTCGATGGTAGCCCCGTTCTCGGTGGTGCGGTGGCGCCCGGCGGCGTCGAAGTTCTCGAGCGCGTAGCCCAGCGGGTTGAGCGAGAGGTGGCAACCCGAGCAGGCCGGCAGCGTCATGGTGGGCGCGAGGCGGTCCCGCGCCGTGGGCGCGCTCCGGGCCGCGTCGAGGGGCGCCGTGAGGTCGATGTTCCCAGGCAGCGGGGGCAATGACAGGCAGAGCACCTGCTTGCGCAGGAACGCGCCGCGCAGAATCGCCACCTGGTGGCCCGAGGGGGCGTGCGCGCTCAAGAAGGGGCCCGATGCGAGAATGCCCTGACGCTCGGGCACCGCCACGTCGGGGAAGGTGGCGCCGCCGGTGCTCGGCTGGCCATAGACGTCGTCGCTCTGCGGGCCGAGCGGGAAGCGGGTGACGCGGAAGAGCTCCCGCACCGACCCAGAGGTCGCCGAGAAGGAGCGCCGGACGAGGTGATCGGCCTGGGCGCGGTAGTCGTCGCGCAGCGCGGCCGGCAGCGCAGGGTCGTTGTCGGGCACGGCGTCGAGCAGGTCGATGCGCAGCCACTCGCGCACGAAGCGCGAGACGACGGCGCTCGCCTCGGGCCGGGCGAGCAGCCGCTGGGCCTGGGCCTCGAGCGCGGCGTCCGAGAGGGCGCCAGCCTCGGCGAGCGCGAGGAGCTCGGCGTCGGGCGGCGCGTCGGTGATGAGGAAGGAGAGGCGCGTCGCCAGCTCGTGCGGCGTCAGCGCCACCAGGCCCGTCGCGCCCGCGCCGGCCTCGGCCCGGTAGAGGAGCGCGGGCGCCTGGAGGAAGTACTGCATCACCGTCGCCCACGCCTCGGTCGCGCCCTGGCTGAGGCGCACGGTGTCGTAGGCACGGCGAATCGCGGCCTGCTCGGCGGCGCGCACCGGCCGACGGAACGCGCGGCCGCCGAACCGGGTGATGAAGCCATCGATGCAGGCATCGACCTGCGCGTCGGTGAACGCGGCGGGCAGGCCGCACGGCATCAACGCCGGCATCGCGGTGCGGGCGTTGGCCAGGAGGAAGTCGGCGAGCGCCTCGGCGTTGTCTTCGAGCGTGGCCTCATCTGAGGTGCCGACCGAGTTGGTGTCGGCGTCACTGCTGAAGCCCGCGGCCAGGCCGGTTCGCGTCGAGGCGCCGGGGTAGCGGGCGCGCGCGACGAGGTCGACCCCGAGCTGGCCGGGGAAGAGGGCGCGCAGGGTGTTCTCGTACTGCGCGATGGAGAGGCGGCGAATCGGCTGCAGCGCCAGGCGCCCCTCGACGCGAGGGGGCGGCGTCGGCTCGCTGGGCTGCGGGTCACCACCGGCCGAGGGCGGAGCGATGACCTCAGGCCGGGGGCCGGCGATGGTGCCCTCGCAGCCGAGCGTCACGACGAGGGCACAGCCGGTGAGCAGGCGCAGCGTGGTCATCGCGGGGGCTCCCAACCTCGGTTTCATCCAGTCAGAGGCTCGAGCCTGAGGGATCAGCTCACCCCGGCGCAGGTCAGGCGCGGCTCCCGCACTCCGGCTCGTCAAGGCTCCGAATTCGTTGGCTAACGCGGCAGCACGAAGTCGCGCACCACCGCCATGTGCTGCATGCCGTTGGCGCCGCTGTCGTCAATCAGCGCCGGGAACGGGAGCGGCAGGAAGACCCGGGTGTCGAACACCAGCCCGCTCGGGAAGGCCCGGCCTTCGAGCGTCACCGGCACCTGCAGCGCGTTAAGCGACGGCGAGACGAGCACCCAGTCGTAGGGGCGGCCGCGGTTGGCGCTGGTGTTCCCGTTGCCGCCGTCGGGGAGCGCCCCGTCCACCGGCCACGGCCCGGTGGTGACGACCGTCGCGCCGAGCGTTCCCAGGGCGGCCTCGGTTCGGCCGTCGGTGTTCAAGTCGCCGGCCAGCACCACGTGCAGGTCGCTCGGGACGGTCGCCATGAACTGCAACAACTCGACGGCCTGCGCGTTGCGGTTGGCGGCGCTGGTGCTCAGCAGGTGCAGCGACACCACGAAGAGCTCGCGCGGGCCCGGCGCGTCCACGACCGCCCAGGTGAACTCGCGGTCGGTGGCGCGGCTGTCGTTCCACTCGCCCGCGTCGACGATGGGGAACCGGCTGATGACGCCGTTGGGAATGCGCCCGCTCCCTCGATGGAAGAAGACGCCCGGGGTGAAGGTGTCGTCGACGAAGTCGGTGAGGGCGGCGGCGGAGTTGTCGCCGTAGTTGAACTCCTGAATCGCGACGACGTCACCCGCGAGCGCCTGGAGGATGCGTTGGCCGTGGCCGGGGCTGTACGACTGCAGCGTGCCGCTCGAGAGGTTGGCGGCGATGAGGCGCACCCGAGCGCCGCCGTCCGTCATCAGGCCCGCGTCGACGACCCCCGCGTCCACCGGTCCCGCATCGAGCGGTCCCGCGTCTGTGGAGCCCGCGTCGACGGGCCCTGCGTCGGTGACCCCGGCGTCTTCGGCGGGGAGGCCCCCGTCATCGGGCAGCCCGGCGTCCACGCGTCCACCCGCGTCCGCCTGGCCGGCGTCGTCGAGGCCCGCGTCGAGCGCCACCGAGGCGTCGGTGGGCTCGGCCCCACCATCGAGCGCGGCGCCTGCGTCAGGCTCCACGCCCGAGTCGGGCGACGTCACCGGCGCGCCACAGCTCACCAACACCACCGCCAACAGGACGACGACGAACCGCATCGCGAGACCATATCGCCCCCGCCGCCGCAGCGCAGCGCCGCGGCTGCGGGCTGCGCGAGCTTCTGCGGGCCGCCGAAGTCTCGCCGCCGCGTCGCAGCGCCGCGTCTGCGGGTTGCGCGAGCTTCTGCGGGCCGACGGAGTTCGTCGCCGCTTCGCAGCGCCGCGGCTGCGGGCTGCGCGAGCTTCTGCAGGCCGACGGAGTTCGCCGCCGCGTCGCAGCGCCGCGGCTGCGGGCTGCGCGAGCTTCTGCGGGCCGACGGAGTGCGCCGCCGCGTCGCAGCGCCGCGGCTGCGGGCTGCGCGAGCTTCTGCGGGCCGACGGAGTGCGCCGCCCCTTCGCAGCGCCGCGGCTGCGGGCTGCGCGAGCTTCTGCGGGCCGACGGAGTTCGCCGCCCCTTCGCTGCGCCGCGTTCGGGGGGGACGCGCGAGTTTTCTGCTGGCCGCCGAAAAGTGGATCAGCGCGACAGGCCTGTCACCGTCGCCACATGAACAAGCGCCTGCTCCCCCGTCTGCGCCGTCGCCTTCAGGTCTGGTTGGGCGACCGCCCCGCGTACACCAGCGACGTCTCGACCGGCGGCTTCGCGCTCGAGCTGATGGCGACGCTGCGGCCGGGCACCATGGTGCACGGAGAGCTGCAGGTCGACGGCCAGGCGATGCCCTTCACCGGCACCGTGTCGTGGTCGAAGCGCGCCGAGCCGCGGCTCCAGGTCCGTGGCCGCGCGGGCATTCGGTTCACCGGCATCGCGCCCGGCTTCTTCGACCTCTTTCGCTGAGCGTCTTCAGCGCGGCTCGCGGCCCACCACGGTGAAGCCGACGCGTACGCCTGACGCGCCCACCGGGGCGTTGCTGCGCACCTGCTGCCACGCCCGCGAAGGCCAGGGGAGCGCCCACACGTCGTTGTAGAGCGTCTGCGTCTGGGCGTCGTCGAACGCGCCCCCGACGAGGTGACGAACGCCCCCGAGGGTGAGGCCCACCGCCCAGCGCCGCGCCGCCGGGCCGTTGGGGGCGGCCCGCTGGGTCCAGGTGCCGGCCAGCGGGTCGAGCTCCCACAGGTCGTCGAAGTGCGTCAGCGGCGCGCCGGTGGCGTCGCTGCCGCCGAAGAGCACGGGCGGTGAGGCGCCCTCGAAGAAGGTGCTCGACACGCGCGGGCCCGGGCCCGACATCGCGACCGCCGTCCACGTCGTGGTGGCGGGGTTGAAGACCCAGGTGTCACCGAGCGCCTGCCCCGCCGCGCCGACGCCGCCGTGCAGCACGAAGCGCGCGCTGGCCTCGTCGAAGCTCGCGCTCGCGAAGGCCCGCGCTGGAGGCGTCGCGCCGCTGGCGGCAGGCTGCGCCCAGGCCAGGGTCGCGGCGTCGAGCACCGAGAGCGTCGCGGTCGGCGTGCCGCCCAGGGCGCGGTCGCTGCCACCGAAGACGTACCAGCGGCGGTTGGCCCGGTCCCACCCGGCGGCCATGCCCGTCAGCGCGGCGGGGCCGGGGCCGGTGGTGGCGAGCGTGCTCCACGCAGGCGGGGTGAGGCTCGGGTCGAAGGCGAAGAGGTCGGGCGCGGCCGCGACGCCGCTGCTCGACGAGCCCCCCAGCACCAGCACGCGGGAGCCCACCACGTCCCACGTCGCGACGTGAAACGCGCGGGGCGACGGCGCGGCGCCGGTGGTGGTCACCGCGGTGAAGGAGCGCTGGCCCAGCTGCAGCCGCGCCACCGTGTTGGTCGGCGCGTCGCCGGGCGTCGCCATGCCCCCGAAGACGAACAGCTCGAGCACCCGGCACTGGCTGGCGACGCAGCGCTCGTCGGCCGCGCACGGCATGCCGCAGCCACCGCAGTGCGCCTCGGCGTCGGTGGTGTCCACCTCGCAGCCGTCTTCGGGCTGGGCGTTGCAGTCGGCGCGACCGGTCTCGCACGCGCCCACCGCGCACCGGGACGCCAGGCACCGGGCGCTGGTGAAGGGGAGCGCGCAGCGGGCGTCGCACGCGCCGCAGTTCATCACGTCGCTCGAGAGCGCCACCTCGCAGCCGTTCGCGGCGCGCCCGTCGCAGTTGGCGAACCCGCTCTGGCAGGCGCCCACCGCGCACTGGCCGCCCACGCAGGCCCCGGTCGCGCTCGCGGGCTCGCAGCGCGCGTCACAGGCGCCGCAGTGCTGCGCGGCGCTTCGGAGGTCGACCTCACAGCCGTCGGCCGCCGTCGCGTTGCAGTCGGCGAAGCCCTCGAGGCACGAGGCGCGGCACACGCCCGCCTGACAGGTCGCCACCGCGTTCTGCGCGCCGCACGCCGCGCCGCAGGCCCCGCAGTGCCGGGTGTCTCTGGTGACGTCGATGCAGGCGCCCGCGCAGCACGTCAGCGTCGCGGCGCAGTCGGCCGACTTCGTGCACCGCTCGTTCTCGGTGGCCGCGCGGGGGCAGGCCGACGAGGCGAACACCAGGAGCACGACGAGCCAGGAGCGCATGGAGTTCGAGAACAAAGCGCAAACCAGCCGAGGAGGGGAGCGACACGCGCGCGAACACGGTCACCTGGCCTGATTGACTCCAGCGTCGCGGCCGCCGCGCGGCCCCGTCGTCTCGCGGCAGGCCTCGCTGAGCAGCTCAGGGCGGTACTCGAAGTGCATCGTGTCGTAGTGCACCCACCGCCCGCCCCAGATGAAGCCCTCGGCCTCGAAGGCGTCGACGATCGCCTGGGGCACCCGGTTCTGCCACTTCAGCGGCTCGCCGCGTCGCTGCCAGCGCCAGTAGTGGGCGCGCTCGACGTTGAGGTCGATGGCGATGCCGAAGGCGTGCGTCGAGAGGTTCTTCGAGCGGGCGATCTTCCTCCAGATGAAGGTGCCGCCGATGTTGGTGAGGAAGGGCCGGAGCTTCGGGTCCTCCTCGAGGGCGGCCTCGAGCCGCGTCACCACCCGGCGCAGAGGCTCGGCGGCGAGCTCGTGAAACGGGTAGCGCAGCCCGAAGAAGCGCACCTTCGCCAGGTGGTCGAAGACCTCGTCGCGGCTCTGGCCATAGGTGGTGAGGAACAGCTGCTCGATGCGCACGCGGCCTGGGTCTTCGATGTCGCCGGCGTCGGAGGCGTCGAGGGTGACGATGGGCCCGGGCACGTAGGGCACCCGGTAGATGGACTCGAGGTCGACCGCCTCTTCGCCCGCGGCGCCGTCGGTGCCCGCCGCGCGCCAGGGCACGAAGGCGCCCCCGTCCACCACGAAGCCCCAGCCGCCGTCGGGGCGATGGGTGACCTCTCCTGCGTACCAGGTGGGCAGGCACGCGAGCCCACGCGGCGGCGGCCCGGCGTCACGAGCGGGGGGCAGCGCAGTCAACGTCGCGAGGAGGGCGAGCCACAAAGCCCCCCATCGTCGCCACGAAGCGGGGCCGCGTCGAGTTCATGCGCCTTCACTCGTGACCCCGGCCCGACAGCGCGCGGTCGAGGTAGTAGGCGGCGCTGATGAGGCCGATGTGGGTGAAGGCCTGAGGGAAGTTGCCCAGGTGCTCCCCGGCGGGCCCGAGCTCTTCGGGGAAGAGGCCGAGGTGGTTGGCGTAGCCGAGCATCTTCTCGAACGAGTAGCGCGCCGCGCCGAGGTCGCCCGAGCGGGCCAGGCACTCGGCGTACCAGAAGGAGCAGATGCAGAACGTGCCCTCCTTGCCCCGCAGCCCGTCGTGGGCGGCGCTGTCGTGCCGGTACCGGTACACGTGCGAGTCGTCGACCAGGTCTTGCTCGATGGCGCGCATCGTCGACAGCCAGCGCGGGTCGACGGGGCTGATGAACTTGATCATCGGCATCAGCAGCATCGAGGCGTCGGTGGTGGTGGCGCCCTCGTACTGCGCGAAGGACTGCCGCTTCGCGTCCCAGAAGCGGGTGAAGACCTCGCGGTAGATCTCGTCGCGCACGGCGCCCCAGCGCTCGAGCGGCGCGGGGAACGAGCGCTTGCGGGCCAGCCGCACGGCGCGATCGAGCGCGACCCAGCACATCACCCGCGAGAAGAGGAACTCGCGCCGCCCGCCGCGCACCTCCCAGATGCCCTCGTCGGCGAGGCGCCAGTTCGCGCACACCCAGTCGACCAGGCGGCTGAGGTTCATCCACATGTCGTGCGAGATGGCCGCGCCGAACTTGTCGTACAGGTACACCGAGTCCATCAGCTCGCCGTAGATGTCGAGCTGGAGCTGCCCCGCCGCCCCGTTGCCGATGCGCACCGGCTTCGAGCCGCGGTAGCCCTCGAAGTGCTCCAGGGTCTGCTCGTGCAGGTCGCTGGAGCCGTCGAGCCGGTACATGATCTGCAGCGAGCCGTCGGGCGCGAGCTCGCGGCAGCGCTGCTCGAACCAGCGCATGAAGGCCGCGGCCTCGTCGGTGTAACCAAGGCGCATCAGGCTGTAGAGGGTGAACGAGCCGTCGCGGATCCACGTGTAGCGGTAGTCCCAGTTGCGCTCGCCGCCGAGCTCTTCGGGCAGGCCGAAGGTGGGCGCGGCGATGATGCTGCCGTGGCGGCGCGAGGTCAGCAGCTTGAGCACCAGCGCCGAGCGGGTGACCGCCTCGCGCCAGCGGCCCCGGTAGGTCGAGCGCGCCGCCCAGGTGCGCCACCAGTCGGCCGTCGCCTTGAACGCCTCGGTCGGGTACTCGGGGTTCTCGCTGCGGGTGTGCTCGTCGTCGCCGGCCAGCTCGAGCACGAAGGTGGCGTGCTCCCCGACCCTCAAGGTGAACTCGGCGATCACCTGGCCGCCCACGATGGTGACCGGCACGCTCGAGCGCAGCCGGAGCGCGAGCGGCTCGGCCCCCAGGCTCTCGATCACCACGCCGTCACGGGTGGGCACCACGCGGTGCGCGTCGCGGGAGTAGTTGAGCCGCGCGTCGAGCACCATGCGGTACCGAATCTCGCCGCGCACCGTCTTCGCCCGCCGCACCACGCGGTGCTCGCCGGGCTCGAGCGTCATGAAGTCCGAGATCTCGGCGACGCCCTGCTCCGACAAGAAGCGGGTGAACAGCACGTTGGTGTCGGGCAGGTACATCTGCCGGTGGCGGGCGTCGTCGAGCGCGGGCGAGATCTTGAAGAACCCGCCCTTCTCGTGGTCGAGCATGCGCGCGAAGATCGACGGCGAGTCGAACGAGGGGAAACACATGAAGTCGATGGAGCCGTCGACGCCGACCAGCGCGACCGTCTCCATGTTGCCGATGACTCCGTAGCGGTCGATGGGTCGGTAGGGCGACATGCGGGCAGTCTAGGCCCTGCCGTTAAATTGAGGCCGCCCCGAATCGGGTGCCAAATGGCCGAATGGAACGCCTGCTGAATCTGCTGTCGACGTCGCTCATCGACACCCCCGGCGCGAAGGTGACGGTCGGGGCCCTCTTGTTGGGCCTGCTGGTGCTCCTGCTCTCGTTCGTGCTCGCGAGCGTCGCCGCGCGTGGGGCCGAGGGGTTGCTGCGGCGCCGCAACCAGTCCATCGGGCTGCAGTACGCCATCGCGCGCATCACCCGCTACATGATCATCCTGGTGGGCGTCGCCGCGGCGCTCAACGTGATGGGCTTCAACATCACCGCCATCCTCGCGGCCTCCACCGTGCTGCTGGTCGGCATCGGCTTTGGCTTGCAGAACATCGCCCAGAACTTCATCTCGGGGCTCATCGTGTTGTTGGAGCAGCCGGTGCGGAAGGGTGACTTCATTCGCGTCGGTGAGTCGGTCGGCACGGTGACGAACATCGGGCTGCGGGCCACCGAGGTCATCACCCGCGACGCCGTCACCATCATCGTGCCCAACTCCGAGCTGGTCAGCTCGCAGGTCATCAACCACAGCAAGCCCACCCAGAACCTGCGCGTGCAGGTGCGCGTCGGCGTGCACTACCAGAGCGACCCGCAGCGCGTGCGCCAGGTGCTCGGCACCGCCATCGCCGCGAACCCCAACGTGCTGCAAGATCCGCCGCCCGAGGTGCGCTTCGAGGGCTTCGGCGACTCGAGCCTCGACTTCGCGGTGCTGGTGTGGATTCTCGACCCCCGCGAAGACCTGCGCATCGCCTCGGGCCTGCGCTTCGACATTCACGCCGCGCTCAAGGCCGCGAACATCGAGATCCCATACCCGCAGCGCGATCTGCACCTGCGCAGCGGCTTCGAGAAGCTGCGCTGAGGCCCATTTGTGCTGCGCGCCGCGGCCGATGGGGCCACAGTCGCCGTCCCTTCCCACAAAGGAACGCCATGTCACGACGCCTCACCGCTTTGGTGCTGTCGACCGCCCTGTCGGTCGGCGCCGCCGAGCCAGCCAGCGACCCGAAGGCCCCGACCGCCGAGTCGCTGCGCATCGACCGGGCGTCGGTGAAGAAGGACCTGGCGGCGTCGGGCGGGCTCGGCTGCGGCGACCTCAAGGCGCTCGTGCAGACGCTGTGTCTGACGAAGCTCAAGAGCGGCTGTGAGCTCGACTACCTGCAGATGATGACCGTCGCGAAGGGGGCCGAGCCCGAGCGCGCCGAGAAGGCCTGCGGCGTGATGGCCAGGCGCCTCCAGAAGAAGGTGAGCAAGGCACCCGACTTCGCCGGCACCCTGGGCGAGGCCTGCCTGGCGCTCAAGACGGCCATCGAGGGCGCCAACTGCTTCGACGCGCCGCAGAGCGGCTGCAAAGACCTGCTGCGCGGGCTGGTCAGCGCCAACGAGGTGCAGTGCGGCATGGCGCAGAAGCTGGTCAAGCTCGCGCCGCAGCCCTGACCTCCCGTGCCGCCCTGGGTGCCCAACGCCATCTCGTTCGTGCGCATCGCGCTGGTGCCGCTGTGGCTGGCGCTCGCGGTGCAGGCGCGCGCCGTCGCCCTGGCGGGTGGTGAGGTCGACCGCCCGCTGCTGGTCGGCGTCCTGCTCGCCCTCGGGCTCTCGGACGTGGTCGATGGCGCCATCGCGCGGCACTTCAAGCTGACGAGCAACCTCGGCGCGACGCTCGACGCCGTCGCCGACAAGCTGGCCCAGGTCGCGACCGTCACCTTCCTCGCCTGGGTTCCGAGCGCCGCCTTCACGCCGCTGCCGGTCTGGCTG
Organism: Myxococcus sp.; assembly: GCA_014879945.1. GTDB lineage: Bacteria > Myxococcota > Myxococcia > Myxococcales > Myxococcaceae > Xiheimicrobium. The sequence goes on along the minus strand of JACSRE010000036.1, from coordinate 34,552 downwards.
TGGCTGACGCTGCTGGTGCGCGACGGGGCGCTCGCCGTCGGCTGGGTGCTCGTCTACCGGCGCCACCGCGTGGTGCACGTGGAGCACCGATGGCACGGCAAGGCCTCGAGCCTGGTGTTGTTCGCCGTCATCGTGATGGGCGCGGCGAAGGCGCCCGAGGTGGCCGTGCTCGCCGGCTCCGCGCTCTCGCTGGCCCTCATCATCCCCGGCTCGGTGGCCTACGTGCGCGAGGGCCTGCGCCAGCTCGGCAGGGGGCCCAGCGGCGGGCGCTGACGGCGCCGCGTCACGGGAGCTTCGCGAGGAACTCGAGCAGCGCCTCGGCGACGCGCCGGCGGCCGACGGCGTTCAGGTGCGCGCCGTCGTCGGTGTACCCGGGCACCAGCATGGGCACCTGCGCGCCGCCCAGCTCGAAGCGCTGCGGGGTGCCGTCGCTGCGGGTCGACTCCAACGCCGCCAGGTCGAACAGCGGCTGGCCGCTCAGCTTCGCGCGCAGCAGCTCGTTGTAGCGGTGGCGCACGGCGTTCTCCTGCTCGCCCCACGGCGCGCGCCCCAGCCGCCGCTTCAGCCACGCCTTCGCGCCCGTCTGCACCACGGTGAGCGGCACGGTGACGTGCACGAAGGTGACCTTCGGGTACTTCGCCTGGAGCCGGGTGAGCGACGCGCTGTACTCCGCGAAGAGCTTCTCGACGTCGGTCGAGGGCGTGAAGTCGACGTAGCAGAACTTGAAGAAGGCGATGTCGGGGCGGCCCGCGACGTCGTCGAGCGCCTTCTCGAAGTCGGCCACCTTGCCCGACGGGTCTTCGTTGCGGCCCACCAGGGTGTGCACGAAGCCCGGCTGGTCGAACGCGCCGGCGGTGCGGGCCTCGACGACGCGCAGCTTGCCCCCGCTCACCTCGGTCAGGCCCTCGATGACGTTGCCGCCCACCGACTGGTGGCCGAAGAAGACGCGCCGGGCTTCGACGCGCTCGAGGGGCTGCGGAGCTGCCGCGAAGGTCGGCATGGCGAGCAGCGCGTAGCACAGGGTGAGGGGCCGCATGGCCGCAGGGTGCTCCTGCCGGGCCCGTCGAACAACCCCACCCGTGCGCGCGACCACGGCGCGCCGAACGCGGGTCGCGCCAGAACGCCCCGTGCGGTATTGGCGCGGCATGGGTCGTCTGCGCGTGTTGGGGCTGGTGCTGTTCTCCTGTTCGCCGGTGCCGTCGCCGACGAAGGCCGGGCCGCTCGAGGCGGGCGTCGCGACCCGGTTGATCGAGGTGCCGGTCGGCGCGCCCACGGGCGGCTACTCGCGCTCGAAGCCGGCTGACGACCCGGGCTCGCGCTGGGCGAAGAACTTCCCCTCGACGAAGGGCGTGCACACCGACGCCACCGCGCGCGCGCTCGCGCTCACCAACGGCCTGACGCGCACCGCGCTGGTTCGCCTCGACGTGTGCCTCATCACCCCGTCGCTGCGGGCGCGGGTGCGTCAGCAGCTCGACGCGGCGGGCGAGAAGGCCTCGTTCATCGTTCAGGCGACCCACACCCACGGCCACGTCGCCAGGCTCTTTCAGCCCGCCCACCTCGGCAACGCCAGCGGCCCCGACTTCGTCGCCTTCGGCATGGACACCTACGACGCCGAGCTCGAGGAGCGCGTCGCGTCGGCCGCCGCGGGGAGCGTCATCGACGCCTTCGCGGGGTTGACCCGGGTGAGCGTGGGCGCGGCGTCGGTCGACGCGTCGCAGCTCAACGCCGACCGCCGCTGCGAGAACGACGGCATGTACGGGCCCGAGTTTCGCGACCGCAAGCTGACGGTGGTGCGCTTCGACGCGGTCGACGGGGCCGGCGCGCCGACGACGCCCCTGGCGGCGGTGCTGCACTACTCGGTGCACGGCACGGTGATGTCGGGCTCGAGCCCGCTGCTCACCACCGACGTGTCGGGCGCCCTGGAGCTCGCCGCCGCCGACGCGCTGGGCGTTCCGGTGCTCTTCGCGCAGGGCACCGCCGGCGACGTCAGCCCCGGCTCGTCGGCCCTGGGCTTCGAGGGCACCCAGCGGCTCGAGTGGGCCGGCGCGGTCGGCGCCTCCCTCGCCGCGCAGGCCTTCGGGTTGGCGCAGCCCGGCGTCGCCCCCGCGGCAGGCCGGCTCCAGCACGTCGACCGCGGGGTGCTGCTCTCACGCGAGGCGCTGGGGTACCCGCGCGGGGAGTTCCCCGAGCACGGGGCCGTGGGCTGTCAGGTGGGCGGGAGGAGCTGCGCCGAGGTCGTCTTGACGCCGCCGGAGCAGGGCGCGCTGCTGTGCGCCGCCATCGAGCCCCGCCCCCGAGACCGCACCGCGGTGACGCTGCTCCAGGTCGAGGACGTGGCGCTGGTGACGCTCCCGGGAGAGCCGACGACCGCCGTCGGGGTGAAGGCCGCCCAGGCCCTCGCGCCGCTCGGCGCCTCGACGACGCTGGTGCTGGGCTACGCGCAGGACCACTTCGGCTACCTGCTCGAGCAAGACGACTTCCTGCGCGGCGGGTACGAGCCGAGCGTGTCGCCCTGGGGCTGGCGCATGGGCCAGTACCTCGTCGACGAGGTGGCGCGTCTGGTGGCCACGAAGGACCAGGCCCAGGAGGCGCCCACCTCGCCCGCGCTGCCCGAGCCCGAGCGGCGCGCGGTGGAGGACAGCGACGGCGCGCCAGGCATCGTCGTGGACACCGTGGACCTCGAGCGCGGCGGGCTGGCGCGGCTGGTCTTCACCGGCGGCGAGCCCGGGCTGGGCACGCCCTCGGTCGCGGTGGAGCGTGAGACGGCGGGGCAGTTCGCGCCCGTGATGGCCTCACCGACGCGCGCGGTGGTGAACGGGCCCGAGGTGATTCGCCGCCTCGAGCAGACCCCCACCGTCGACGCCGAGCCCGCGGCCGTCCGCCGCCGCCACGAGTGGACGGCCCTGTGGGAGACGCTCCCCGGCGCGCCGCTGGGCCGCTACCGGCTGGTGGCGACCGGGCGCGCGCAGGTCGCCGGCGCCCTGCAGCCCTACCGGCTCGAGTCGCGGCCCTTCTCGCTGACCGCCTCGACCGACATCACCGCGCTGGCCGCGCGGGCGCTCCCCGACGGCCGGGCCCTGGTGACGGCCCGGTACACGCCGAACCCGATGCGCTTCGATCGCGGCGACCCGGTTCGCAACTTCCGCGTGCGCGAGCTCACCACCCGGCCCGACCTCGGCCTGCCCGCGCGTGGCGGCGCCGTCACGCTGCAGCTGGCGTTCGCGGCGCGCCCCCCCACGACGGTGACCGCCCTCTGGAGCGAGGCCGACCAGGGCTACCTCGTCACCGCCGCGCCCGACGCGGGCGTGTGGACCGTCACGGTGCCGGTGGGCGGCCTCGTCGATGGGCTCGGCAACAGCAACGGCGCGGCGCTCGGGGCGCGGTTCACCCGGTAGGCCCGGGGGCCACGGCCAGCCAACGAAGTGCGTCTGCGTGGTGCTTTCTGCTTGGGCCTGAACCCCCGTCCGAGAGAGTGTCGGCCCCCATGACGCTCCTCATCGACGAGAAGACCCGGGCCCAGCTGTTGCCGTACGGGTTCGACGACGCCTTGCTGAACACGTTCGCCCAGAAGCTGGCGACGTCGTCTGGCAATTCGGTGAGAGGCACGCTGACGCCGCCGCTGCCGGGAGACGTGACGGCGCTGCCGAAGCCGGGCACCCCTGAGCGTGAGGCGCTGGTGAAGAAGGGCCTCACCGCCATCCGGTCGGGCTTCGTGGGCGCGGTGGTGCTGGCCGGCGGCATGGCGACGCGGTTTGGCGGCGTGGTGAAGGCGGTGGTGCCGGTGCTGGGCGACAAGTCGTTCCTCGAGCTCAAGCACGACGACATCGCGCGCGTGTCGCGCAAGGCCGGCCGGGCCATTCCCACCTACGTGATGAGCAGCTTCGCCACGCACGAGCGCATCAAGCAGCACGTCGACGAGAAGCGCCTCACCAACAACGGCCGCCCCGACGTCGACGTCTTCCCGCAGTTCGTCTCGCTGCGGCTCACGCCCGAGGGCGAGCTCTTCACCGAGGCCGACGGCACCTACTCGGCGTACGCCACCGGCCACGGCGACCTCACCTTCGCCATGCGCAAGAGCGGCATGCTCGAGAAGTTCCGCACCATCGGCGGCCGCGTTCTCGTGATGTCGAACGTGGACAACCTGGGCGCGACGCTCGACCCCGCGCTGGTGGGCCTGCACCTGCAGCTCGGCGCGAAGGTGACGGCCGAGGTCGTTCGCAAAGCGCCCGGTGACAAGGGCGGGGCGCCGGCGCGGCTCGACGGGGTGCCGCAGATCGTCGAGGGCTTCCGGTTCCCGAAGGACTTCGATCAAGACTCGATTCCCGTCTTCAACACCAACACCTTCATCATCGACGCCGACGCCATCGACCGCGACTTCGACCTGCCGTTCTACAAGGTCGAGAAGCAGGTCGACGGCAAGACGGCGGTGCAGTTCGAGCGGCTGGTCGGAGAGCTGACCCGCTTCCTGCCCACCAAGTTCGTCGAGGTGGAGCGCGAGGGCGCCGACGGCCGGTTCCTCCCCGCGAAGGACCCCGAGGAGCTCGCGCGGAGGCTGCCGATGATCGCCGCCATCAACGAGACGCGCCGCTGACCGTCGCCTCGCGGCCCCGGGCTCCAACCTCGCCGCCGTCAGCGCGCCGGCGCGAGCGTCATCACGTTCGCGTAGAGCACCATGAAGCGGTCGAACGGGAGCTTGAACACGCCGTCGTCGGGCCCGTTGTTCTTCGGCTCGGTGTCGCCCCAGGGGTTGCGCAGCACGACGAAGCGCCTGGCGCCCTCGGTCTGGTAGCCGATGACCGAGTAGGCGTGGTCTTCGAAGACGCCGCTGTTCGTGTACAGCTCCGCCCGCTCGTGGGTGCCCGCCGCGACCGGGCGGCCGTCGTCGATGGCGGTGGTGAGGCGCTTCCACAGGGTGTCGGGGTTCGTGCGGGCGTGCAGGTCGTAGTAGTCGCTGGCCTCGCCGGTCAGCTCCTCGAAGACGTCGCTGGCGACCCCGCCGTTGCCGACGACGTCGTAGCTGCCCTTCCACTGCGCGTAGGCCTTCTCGAGCAGGGGGAACCAGAGCTCCATGGCCTCGGGCCGGTGGTCGGTGCCGCCGCGGCCGTACACCGGCGTGCCCTTGTCGGGTCTGGTCCACAGGTCGCCGTCGACGGTGATGGGCACCTTCTTCGTGCGCCCCGTGTCCCAGTCGCGCTGGGTGAAGGTGACGGTGAAGGTGCCGTCGCCGTTGTCGGTGAAGAGCTTCTGAATGAGCGCAGGCCGCGCGCGCGCCACCGCCGCGACGGCCGCGGGGAAGTAGCAGTTGGCGAGGCTGCCCTGCTGCACGTCGTGCATGCTGACGCCGTTGGCGAAGAGGGGCCCCGAGAAGGTCTTCTTCGCCATCTTCGGCGTGCCGTCGGCGTTGAGCTCGTCCTTGTGGAGCGAGGGGGTGGGCGCCAGGCCGCCTGCGCGCGCGCCGCCGGCGACCGTCAGGTGCCCGACGACCGCTTTGAGCTTCGCGTCGTGCGCGCCGTCGGTGACCGCGACCGAGAACCGATCTCCGGCCCTGCCCCCGAGCGAGAAGCCCCTGGGGAGCTTGCCCGCCCCGTCGAGGGTGACGCGCTCGACGTCTGAGGTGCGCAGGTTCCTGAAGGCGAGGGTCGCGCCGGGCTCCGAGAGGTGGGGCTCGTCGTCGCGGCTCGACACGGCCACCTTGCCGCTCGACGAGGGCGTGAGCTCGAGGCGGTTGACCAGCAGCTGCGCTGGCCGGGCATCGGCGCCAGCGGCCTGCACGGTGAGCCAGTCGGAGGTGCGGCCGTCGTCGGAGCGCGCGCGCACCCGCACGAAGTCACCGGCCTTCGGGCGCTGAGCGCCGGTGAGCCGCGCCGAGAAGCGGCCCTGTTCGTCGGCGCGGCCAAGGACGAAGACGTCGCGCCCTGAGCCGGCCGAGGCCGAGACGTTCACGACCTCGATGGTGGCGCGGGGGGCGGTGGTGCCCTTGACGCTCGCGCCCGGCGTGACGACCGCGTCGAGCGCCACGTTCTTGGCCAGCGGCGCGCCACCGAGCACGGCCTCGAAGAGCGCGCTGGCCGCGCTCGAGAGGGGCACGGTGCCCGCGCGCAGCAGCGCCGCGAGATCGCCGCGCTCGCTCGGCGAGAGGCCCTGCCGCACCAGCGCGGCCTGCTGCGCCACCGTCAGGCCCGGCGCGCGCAGCTCGGCGAGCATGGCCTTCGACGACTTGCCCGAGCGGTCGGCGAGCAGCTCGAGGGCCTGGTCTCGCCCCAGGGTGGCGCGGGGCTGCCTCGAGAGGCTTCGCTCCAGCGAGGCGTAGACGGCCGCGAGGCGGCGGTCAGAGAGGGGCGCGGGCATCGGAGTCCAGACGTACCACCGGGCCGCCTCGAGCCGCGAGGGCGTCTCTTCGCTTTCCCCGGGGACGCGTCGGTGTTCAGGGGTGCGCATGAGAGCGATGACCCTCGACTCGTATGGGCTGGAGCCCCGCGTCACCGAGCTGCCGGCGCCGGTGGCGAAGGAGCGCGAGGTGCTCGTGCGCGTGCACGCCACCAGCGTCAACCCCATCGACTGGAAGCAGGCCTCGGGGCGCTACCGGCCCTTTCTCACCGCCGCCTTCCCCTTCGTGCCCGGGTACGACCTCGCTGGCGTCGTCGAGGCGCTGGGGCCGGGCGTGACGGGCTTCGCCGTGGGGCAGCGGGTGCACACTCGGCTGTCGGGGCGCGCGGGCGGCGCCAACGCCGAGCTGGTGCGCGCGGGCCTCGACGTGCTGCGGCCGATGCCCGAGGGCATGGACTTCGAGCAGGCGGCCGGGCTCCCCCTGGCGGGCATGACGGCGCTGCAGGGGCTGCGCGACGTCGGCGGCCTGCCGATGACAGGCGCTCGGCAGCGGGTGCTGATCATCGGAGCCTCGGGCGGGGTGGGGCACCTCGCGGTGCAGCTCGCCGCGGCGGCGGGCGCGCAGGTGACGGGCGTCTGCAGCGCGCGCAACGCCGAGCTGGTGCGGCGCCTCGGCGCCAGCAGCGTCATCGACTACGGCACGCCCGACGCCTACGCGGGGGTGCCGCCGTTCGACCTCGTGTTCGATTGCGTGGGCAGCGCGCCGGGCGCCTTCCTGCACCTCGTCGCCGCGGGTGGCCGCTTCGCCTCGTGCGTGCCGGGGCCGGCGGTCTTCGTGCGGCGGGCGCTCAACGTCCTCTCGTCGAAGGCGGTGCTGCCGGTGCTCTTGTCGCCCAACGCCAAAGACCTGGGCACGCTCGACGCGCTGTTCGCGCAAGAGAAGCTCGAGGTGATCATCGACGGTCGCTTCGACGCGGCGCAGCTGGCCGAGGCGTGGAAGCGCAGCGCGACGGGCCGGACGGTGGGGAAGCTCGTGGTGACGTGGCGCTGATGCGTCATGGGCCGTCACGGCGTTTCGGCATCGGGCCTCAGGAATGGTAGGTCTCCCGACTGCGTGGGCGTCGCCAACCGGTTGGTCCTCGGAGGTCGCTTCAAGCTCATCCGGCACCTCGGAGGTGGCGGCATGGCCGAGGTCTTCCTCGCGGAGCAGGTGTCGCTGGGGCGGCTGGTCGCGCTCAAGGTGCTCAAGCGCGATCTGTCGTCGCAGCCCGCCATGGCCGACCGGTTTCAGCGCGAGGCGCGCCTGCTGTCGACGGTGGACCACCCCTCGGTGGTGCGCGTCATCGACTTCGAGTCGGGCAAAGACGGCACCGTGCTGGTGCTCGAGCTGGCCGACGGCGAGACGCTCGAGCAGGCGCTGAAGCTGGGGCCCTTCGAGCCGAAGCGCGCGATGCGGGTGATGTTGCAGCTGGCCGAGGGGCTGGCGGCCATTCACGAGCGCGGCATCGTGCACCGCGACATCAAGCCGCAGAACGTCGTCATCGGCCCGGGGCTGCGGGGAGAGCAGGCGCGGCTGCTCGACTTCGGCATCGCGCGGCTGATGGAGATCCCCGACGAGGAGGCCAGCGTGGGGCCGCCGCCGCTGCCCGCGCCCGGCTCGAACCCCTTCGTCTCACACCCCGGTCAGGCCGTCGGAACGCCCGCCTACGTCGCGCCCGAGCAGGCGATGGCCCAGCCGGTCGACTCGCGCACCGACGTGTACAGCTTCGGGGTGCTCGCCTACCGCATGCTGGCGGGGCAGCTGCCGTTCCTGGGCCCCGACACCCGCGACTACCTCGAGCAGCACGTGCGAGATCGCCCGCCCGAGCTGACCGAGATCGCGCCCCAGCTGCGCACCTGGCCGGCGCTGGCGAAGCTGGTGATGCAGTGCCTCGAGAAGAAGCCGTCGAGTCGCCCCAAAGACGGCGCCGCGCTCATCGAGGCGATTCGACGCAGCCTGCCGGCCGACACCGACCTGGGCACCCAGACGCGCCGCGCGCTCCAGGCCGTCACCACCCAGACGTGGACGAACCTCACCATCACCGCCGGCAAGGTGCAGTCGAACGTGGGGCTGGGCGCCCGCACGGTGGCGAAGCTGACCAGCCAGCTCGACTCGCAGTGGCGCAAGAGCCTCGTCGTCACCGCCATCGTCGTCGCGGGCATTCCCACCGCGTACGCCTTCTGGCCGCCGCCCATCACCGAGCGCGTCGCCACGCTCATCACCGCCGACAAGACGACCGAGGCGATCGAGCTCATCGACGAGACCCTGCCCAACGCGAAGGGAGACACGCCCCGGCTGCTGGCGCTCAAGGCCGCCGCGCTCCACAAGGCCGGCCGCCGCGACGCCGAGCGCGGCCTGTTGCTCGCGCAGCCGTACCAGCCGCTCCACGACGCGCACCCGCTGCTGCTCGAGGCGCTCGCCGAAGACTTCGCCGACGCCGAGGCCGACGCCGAGCTCAAGGAGCTCATCAGCGTCGTGCCCCAGAAGCTCCTCACGCCCGCGTTCATCTCGTACGCCCGCGGCCCGCTCTCGGCCCGCCAGTGGGGCGCCCTGCGCTGGCTCGACGCGTCGGGCGCGACCGAGGGGCTCGACCTGGTGGCCCGCTACGGCGCGTCGCTGCAATCGAAGTCGTGCCGCGTGCGCCAGCTGGCCGCCCTCCGCCTGGGCGCCCTGGGCGACCTCGACGCGGTGTCGGCCCTGCGCGACCTCTCGGAGCTCCCCAAGGACGAGGGCCCCACCGGCGCCTCGAACTGCGGACAGGACGAGGCGGCCGACGCCATTCGGGAGTTGAAGAAGAAGAAGTGACGGTCGTCGTTGTGACCAACCATGCGAAAGCCCTTGGGAAAATGCATGCCGACGGGTGGATCGCCCTCACCGGCTGCGGCAACTGACGAGGGCCATGTCGGCGCTCGTGCTCACCTTCCCCTCGAGGCCTCCCCCCACCCGCGCGAGCGTCATGTCGACTGACTCCCTGGCGACGGACGCGCTGCCCGCGGTCGACCCGCTGCGCACGCTGGCCCTGGCGGCCCGTGATGGCGAAGGGGTGGCCTTCACCCAGCTCTACGAGCGCACCCGAGAGCTGGCGTTTCGGGTGCTGTACCGGGTGGTGGGCCAGTCGCCCGACCTCGAAGACCTGGTGCAAGAGAGCTACCTGCAGCTGATGCGCGCGCTGAAGGGGTACCGCGGCGACTCGAAGGTGACGACGTTCCTCCACCGGGTGTGCGTGAACGTCGGGCTGATGCACCTGCGCTCCAAGCGCCGCAAGCCCGAGCAGCCGACCGACGCCGACGACATGCCGGAGCAGCCGGCGCCCGACACCTTCGACCCCGAGCGCGCCGCGCAGGTAAGACAGGCCGCCGCGATGGTGCAGAAGGCGCTGTCCACCTTGAGCGAAGAGAAGGCCGCCGTGTTCGTGTACCACGACCTGTTGGGCCTGAAGCCCGAGGAGATCTCGGAGCTCGTGGACTGCCCGGTGAACACCGTGCGCAGCCGGCTCAACCGCGCCCGCGTGGACTTCACCGAGGCCGTGACGCTGCTGAAGAAGGAGGCGCCATGACGACGCCCTCCACCGAGACGCTGTGGGCCTACGCCAAAGGCGAGCTCGACGCGGCCGAGGCGGCGCAGGTGAAGGCCCAGCTCGAGGCCTCGCCCGAGGCCAGCGCGGCGCTCGCCGACGTCGAGGCCTCGGTGTCGCTGCTCGCGCTGCTGCCTGAGCCTCCGCCGATGCCTGACGCCATGGCCCGCCGGGTGGGCGCGGCGCTGGCCGAGAAGGCCGATGAGGCCGCCGCGCGCTCGTTCAGTGGGTGGTGGAGGGCGCTCTTCGCGCCGCGCTTCTTCATCGGAGTGGCCGCGGCGTGCGCGCTGGCCTTCGTGGCGTTCAAGGTGCTCGAGGCGCCGGCCGGCGAAGCCGTCGCGCCCGTTGCCGACGTGACGCCGCTGCCCCTGCCGACGCTCGACCCGGTGACGGTGCCGCCGCCCGCGCGGGCGCCGGTGAAGGCGACGGTCGCCAGCGCGCGCAAGGCCAGGAACGGCGGGGGCGCGCTGACGAAGGCGCAGACCCTGGCGGCGGGCTCGACCGTCTCGACCGAGCAAGGCGGCTCGCTGTGGCTGCAGCTGCCCGATGGCACCAAGGCCGGCCTGACGGGCGCGACCGACGTGAAGCTCACCACGCTCGACGACCAGGCGCTGACGCTCGAGGTGACGCGCGGCAGCCTGGCGATGGTGGTGCCGCACCGCGAAGACCGGGTGCTGACGGTGCGCGCCGGCGACGTCGAGGTGAAGGACCTCGGCACCCGCTTCCTCGTCTCGCGTGAGGTGGCCAAGGTGGTGGTGGCGGTCGAAGAGGGCAGCGTCGAGGTGCGCACCCCGACGTCGACGCGGGTGGTGACGGCCGGGCGCGCGGTGGCCTGGCACGACCGCGAGCTCGACGACTACGCGTGGCCCACGCAGGAGCCCTCGACGCCGCCGGTGGGGCCCGCGGCCCTCGGCGTCAAGGCCGCGGCGGCGGTGGAGCCGCAGACGCCGCCCATCGCGCCCGAAGACGTCGAGGTCGACGCCGAGCCGGCCTCTCCCAACCCCGAGGCCGAGTGGGCCGCGCCGCCCACCGGGAGCGCGTTCGCCCCGCCGTCGCCTCCGCCCGCGCCGCCCATCGACGCGCCGCCCGACACCGTCGTCACCGTTCAACCCGGCGCACCCGAGCCCTCCACCCGTCGGCAGCGGCGCGGCACCGGCTTCAGCCTCAAGGCCATCGAAGAGAACCTGCGCGAGCTCGAGCGTCAGGCGCACGTGCCCTTCGCGCCCATCGGGCAGACGACCCGCGAGCAGCAGGCGCGCTCGGTGGGGCGGCTGGCCGACGTGGGCAACTGCGAGCTGGCGCTGCTGGAGGCCGACAAGTGGCTGACGGCGCCGGCTGGTGACGCGCTCGAAGAGGCGCCGCTTCGGCGCATGGTGTTGCAGCAGAAGGTGCGGTGCTTGAACCACCTGGGCCGAGGCGCCGAGGCGCTCGAGGTGCAGAAGCTGCTGGCCCGCTGAGCCCGGGGTGTCCTGGGGGGGCGCCGAGGCCGGGGCCGTCGAGGCTCCGCTGGCGGGCCAGCGCTGCTACAAGCGCTCCGCCATGCGTCTCTTTGCCATCGGTGACACCCACCTCCCCTCGTCGCGGAAGAAGGACATGGACCGCTTCGGCTGGGTCGGCCACCCGGAGCCGCTGCGCCAGGCGTGGGACGCGATGGTGACGGCCGACGACGCCATCATCATCGCCGGCGACATCTCCTGGGCGACGCGCACCTCCGAGGTGCTCGACGACCTCGCCTGGCTCGACGCGCGCCCGGGCAAGAAGGTGCTGCTGCGCGGCAACCACGACTTCTGGTGGGGCGACAGCACCGCCAAGCTGAAGAAGCTGTTCGAGCCGTACCGCTCGTTCGTCGGCTTCATCCAGAACTGCGCCGTCGAGGTGGGCCCCTTCATCATCGCGGGCTCCCGGCTGTGGACCGCGCCCGAGGCGCCGCCGCTGCCCGGCGGAGAGATGGGCGACGAGGTGGTGAAGCCCGACTACATCGAGCGCGAGGTGAACCGGCTCACCCTCTCGATCAAGGACGCCGAGGCGAAAGAGCAGAAGCGCGGCTCGCCGGCGGTGCGCGTGTGCGCGGTGCACTTCCCGCCGATGTACGTCAACGGCGTCGAGACCGCCTTCTCTCGCGCCCTCGAGGCGTGGAGGCCGCAGGTCTGCGTCTACGGGCACCTGCACGGCCCCGGCATCGGCGCGGGCTACCGGGGCACCCGCGAGGGCGTGCGCTACGTGCTGGCGAGCTGTGACGCGGCGGAGTTCAAGCCCGTGCTGCTCCTCGAGGCCTGAGGCGCCGTGCCGGTTCGCCTTCCGCCCCCGCTCGTCTTCGCGCCCGACCAGCTCTTTCGTGTCGGCACCGATGACGGCAGCGCCGTGGCCCTGGGCCGCTACCACCCGCGGGGAGAGGCCCGCTTCGTCGAGCCGGTGCTGCTGGGCCACAGCCTCGCCACGAACCGCTTCAACCTCGACTTCGACGAGCGCTACTCCCTGGCCCGCTTCCTCGCGCGGCGCGGCTTCGAGACGTGGGTGCTCGAGCTGCGCGGGCACGGGCTGGGCGGCAGCGGAGATGACAGCACCTTCGACCTCGAGGCGACGCACGACGTCACCGCGGCGCTGCGGGCCGTCCTCTCCACCGGGCCGCGGCAGGTCTTCTTCGCGGGCCACTCCCGCGGCGGGCTGTTGCCCTTCGCCCACCTCGCGCGGCTGCCCGAGGCGCCCTTCAAGGCGTTGGTGGCGCTGGGCAGCCCCTTCACCTTCACCCACCAGAAGGGGGTGAAGCGCTTCGTCGACCTGGTGGAGCCCCTCTTGCGCTTCAAGGTGGCGCCGCTGGCGATGATGGCGCGCGCGGCGATTCCCATCGGGCTGCCGCCCGAGCCCATCGGCGGGTACCTGCTCAACCGCGACAACGTCGATGACGTGGTGATTCGCCAGGCGCTGCGCTCGCTGGTGTCCGACGTTCCGCACGGCGTCTTGAAGCAGTTCGTGCGGTGGGTCTCGACGGGCCGCTTCGACGGGGAAGACGGCTTCGACTACCTGGGGCACCTCGACGCGGTGCGGGTGCCGGTGTTGCTGGTGGCCGGCGTGCGCGACCTGCTGGCGCCGCCTTCGTCGGCCCACCTGGCGGCGAAGCACCTGGGCGGGCCGGTGACGGAGCTGACGGTGGGCCTGAGGAGCGGCTTCAGCTACGACGCGGGCCACGGCGACCTGGTGCTGGCCCGCCGCGCGCCCGAGGAGCTGTTCCCGCGCGTGGCCGAGTTCCTCGAGGCGCACGCCACCCACGTGTGAGCCCGCGCCGAGCCCTGGGAGGGGCGGGGCCGGGGCGTCGACCTCGACTCAGCGCAGCGCGACCGAGGTGCGCCAGGGCTCTCCGGCCGGGTCACCCTGCGGCCCCGCGAGCGTCACCGCGTCGACGTAGCTGATGGGCCAGCTCCACGGCACGGCGAACTGGGTCAGCTCGAGGCGCAGGTTCGACGCGGTGGGCATGCGCACGAGGGTGCTCTGGTCGAGGTCGCTGTCGATGGACTGAATGAGCCAGGGGCTGACCAGCCTGCCGTTGTTGAACAGCTTGTAGCGGCAGCCGGCGCCGGCGACGCCCGAGCTCGTCCAGATGCGCACCGAGTTGCGCTTGGTGGCCGAGGCGTCGTCGATGTCGATGTGGCAGGGCGCGGGGGCGCTCGTCCACCCGTCGGTGGCGCCCGTCGAGAGGGCGTTGGCCGCGTCGGTGACCGACTTGAACTGCTTGCCCGTCAGCCGGTACAGCTGCTTGCGCACCGGCAGCTGGCTTCGCAGCGTCGTCCACTCGTTGCCGATGAGCGAGCGCATCTGGGCCTCGGTGCAGCTCGCGCCCGCTCCGCAGGCGTCGATGGCCTGCTCGATGTCGAGCAGCTTGACGGCGGCGGTGTCGAGGAGCGCCGCGGCGGCGTTGGCGTCGAAGGCGAAGAACATGTTCGAGCCCGAAGACGAGAGCGCGAACGAGAGCTCATGGTACGCGTCCATCCACGCGGCGTAGGCCGGCCCGAGCACCCGCGCCAGCGAGGTGGTCGGGTCGAGAATCGAGAAGGCCTGCCGCGTTCCGAAGTTGCCGGTCTGCGAATAGGGCTTCAGCGTCACCCGCATCGGCCGCAGCTGCGCCTCGCTGGTGATCGAGGTGGGGAAGTCGCGGAAGCGCGCGATGACCTCGGTGAGCGACGTCGGGTTGGTCGTCACCGGGCCGCCGCGCTGCAGCACCTCGAGCTCGATCACCACCACCGTGTTGTTCACCGAGCCGGTGAGGCTCCCGTTGAGCGAGACGGTGGCGTTGGGGTTGGCGCCCGCCGCGGTCGTGACCGCCTGGACCGCCTGCGCGGGCGTGCTCGAGGCGCCGATGAGCGCCGCGAGGTTCGCCTTCACGTGGCTCTGCACCGAGGTGTTGGTGGAGGAGATCTTGAAGACGGCGAAGTACTCGGCGCCCATCGCCACCTGCTCGACGTAGCGGTCTCCGCAGCGGGTGCGGAAGGTGGCGGCGCCGGTCGAGTCGAAGGTCTGCAGCGCGGCCGTCGAGACGCGGGGCGTCGAGGTGATGCGGTTGGGGTTGAACTCGACCTTGGTGTGCACCAGCAGCTGCACCGCGCTGGTGGTGGCGGTGGCGGTGCGGCCCATGTCACCGAAGACCGAGCCCGAGATGGGCACCTTGGTGCCCGGCACGCCGCCGCTGACGCGCCCGTCGAGCTGCAGCACGTCCTTCACGTCCGAGACGTCCGAGATGAAGCTCACCTTCGAGGTCACCACCGGGCCCGTGAGGCCTGCCGACGCGGTGGTGAAGGAGTCGAGGCACGAGAGGAGCGACGGCAGGTCCTGGTCGCTCACCGCGTTCCAGCCCCGGCCGAGGATGGCGCCCGGGTTGCTCAAGCCGGTGTTGCAGAGCGACGGGTTGAGCAGGCAGGGGTTGATGGGCGGGAGGAGCGCGTCATGCGCCCGCTGCACCCGGCTCGAGGGCTCAACGGCCTCGGGCCCGCAGCCCACCACCATCATCGCGCACGCCATCGCCCCCAGCAGTCTTCGCAGCATTGGTTCGATTCTCTCCGTTGTGGCCACCGTGAATCGGTGGGCGGGCGGCCCTCGAGCAACCCATGTGCCGCGCGTCGGCCGAGGGAGGGCCGGCCCCGACGTCGCGGCTGGGCCCTGCAGCTGTCGGCTCGAGCCAACAACCGCCCGGGCCTTCTCACGCGGTGAGCGCGAGACTGGAGCACCGCTGCGCGGCCAGCGCTTTCGCGTCGTTGGCGCCCTCCGCGCGTTGGCGTGAACGTGGCGTTCGTGCGGACCGCGCAGGGGAATCGGCCCCTGGCAATCCACGAGGGAGGACACGCATGACGACACCGGCGACGCGCCTGACGGTCTTCAGCATTCGAGAAGGCCGCAACGGCAGCATCTGGGTGAGGGCAGGGCGGGCCACGATGAACGCAGACGGCACGCTGTCGCTCGAGCTCGACGTGCTGCCGCTCGACGGGAAGCTCCACGTCCGTGAGACGACGGAGCGGCCTGCAGAGCGGGCGTTGACCCACTGAAGACCCGACCGGCTCCTCGTCGTGCCCCGCCGGGGAGCCGTGTCACTTCTTCCGAAGTCTTTCGCGTATCGCGCCACGCCCCGGTACCCTGCCTCGAGTGAGCTTCCGCGAGCGCGCGCGCAGGGTGGTGATGGGCGACGGTGGGCTCGGCGGGCTCGTCGGCACCCTCTTGCTGCTCGGCGTCGGCGTGGGGCTCACCTGGTCGGGCACCGCCGACATCCGGGTGGCCGTGGCGACCGCGCCCACCCGGCTCTCGTGCGCCGACTTCATCGCCAACCCGACGGCCGCGCACTGGGTGGTGCTCGAGGGGTGCCGGCTCGACTTGAACGTCGCCACCACCCGCCGGTGGAAGGGGTGGTGGAGCTCGAGCGACGGCGGCACCACCGCGCGGCACCTCGAGCTCTTCATTCCCATCTCGCCGCTTGGCACCTCGCAGCCCGAGCGCCCGCGGGTGGTGCTCGCGACGATGGACGCCGCGCTCATCTCGCTGGTCGAGACCCTCGACCGGTTGCCGCCCGAGCAGGTCGACGCCTTCGTCGATGCGCAGGCCGCCCAGATCGAGGCCGTGCTCGCGCCGAAGGAGCTCCGCGGCGCCGTCGCCCCGCTCGCGCCGACCGGGAGCCGGGCCGCGCTGGTGCAGATGATGGCCGACGACGCGGTGGTGCTCGAGCAGGGCCGCGAGCCCAGGCGCCTCGACGCCTTGTGCACCCTGGTGATCGGCCTGGCCGTCATGTTCTTCGCGTTCTGGCCCGTGGCCCGGCGCTTCCAGCTCGAACGAGAGCTGGCGAGCTTGCCGTTGCCGCCGCCGCCCGACGCTGCGTGAACGCTCTGCCGGGCGCGCTCCGGTGAGCGCGGGCTCAGCGGGCCCTTCGCATCTGAAAACCGCTCGAGGTGCGCGCGAACCCCGCGCGCTCCAGGGCCCCCGCCATCGCCGACTCGTGCGCGGGCGCGCCGTTGACCTCCTCGAGCAAGAGGCCCTCTCTTCGCTCCAGCGCCCTGCGGGCCAGGGCGCTCAGGCGCGCGGCGAGGGCGTCTGCGAAGCGGGTGCGCTCGGGCTCGGCGTCGGGCAGCCACACCAGCGCGCTCCGGCCTCCACGCGACAGCCACGCGCCCAGCGCGCCGTTCACCAGCAACACCCTCGCGCCCGTCATCCGCATCGGGACCAGGCGCTTGTCGGCCCGGGGTTCGACGATCGCCGGCCAGGGCAGCAGCGCGCCATATGGGTTGGCCGGGTCGAGGGCCGAGAGGTCCAACACCTCGAGGGGCGCGCGCGCTGGCTGGCTCCGCGCGGCGCGCAGCAGGTCGAGCACGGGCGGGAGCGCGAACTGCATCGCTGAGACGCCAGTCACGAAGTAGCCGCGGCGCACCCGCCCCGACTCTTCGAGGGCGCGGAAGAGGTCGTGCAGCGTGGTGAAGCCCCCTGGCACCTCTTCGGCGAGCGCCACCTCGCGGGTGACGACGCCGTAGCGTGAGAGCAGTTGGTGCGCGGTCGCGTGGGCCCACTGGGTCGGGCTCGCGGCGGGCGCGACGAAGCGTGACGCCACGAGGCTCCAGCGGCCTTCGACGGAAGGCGGTGTGCCGGCCCTGCGGCTCCGGAACGAGGCGTGTGGCTCGAGGGGCCGGGTGGCCGCCCGCAACGCGAAGAAGCCGTCGTTGGTGACCTGGCCCTTCCACACCAGCGCCCACAGCGCGTCGACCGTCTCCTGGGGAAACCCACCGCCCGCGGCCTGCTGCAGCGCGGGGAAGAACGACGCGCCGTGGGCCGTGAGGTGCTCGAAGAGCCTGCGCTCCCGCTCCGGCAGCGCGGCGACGTCGACGGTGGGCGCGCGGTAGAGCGAGGGCAGGTGGTCGGTGAGGTACAGCGCCACTTTGCCGTCGCGCTCGCCCAGGGGCTCCACGCCGACCCACACCACCTCGCCCGCCGCGGCGAGCGCGTCGAGGTCAGACGGCAGGTATTGCGCCAGGCGCGCCGACAGCACCTCGCGCTCCAACATCGACGCGGGGAGCGGCAGCCCCTGGAGCTTCTCGACGCAGTCGAGCAAGGCATCGGGGCCGGTTCGCTTCGACGAGACGCCTTGCCACGACAGCAACATGCGCGTGAGCACCTCGGGCGCGACCGGCTCGATCTCCTTTCGAAGCCGCGAGAGCGACTTGCGGCGCACGCTGCGCAGCACCTCGGGGTCACACCACTCGCGCGCGGTGCCTCCGGGGCGGAAGGCGCCTTCGAGCAGCGCGCCGGCGAGCACCAGCGCTCCGAGCTTCGCCTCCAGCGCCACCTCGTCGAGCCCGAAGCGTCGCGCGACGTCATCGAGCGTGAACGGCCCGTGCGTTCTCGCGTAGCGCAGCAGCACCTCGGCGAGCGCGTCGGGCGCCGGTGTCAGGAGCGAAGCCGGGAGCCCGGGCGGCAGCGTGACGCCGAGCGCGTCGCGGTAGCGGCTGGCGTACTCGACGGGGATGAGGCGCGGCTGTTGGGCGAGCTCGATCGGCAGCACCCGATGTGCGGCGACCAGGGCCTCGACCGTCTTCGCGACGTCGGGCTCGCAGCGCTCGTTCAGCTCGGCGCGGGTGAGATCGCCCAGGCGCAGGAGCAGGTCGTGCACGCCGTCCATCGTGCGCGCCCTCGGGCGCTCCCCGGTGTGCTGGAGGAAGGCCTCGAGCTCGGTGAG
Source organism: Myxococcus sp. (assembly GCA_014879945.1). Lineage (GTDB taxonomy): Bacteria > Myxococcota > Myxococcia > Myxococcales > Myxococcaceae > Xiheimicrobium. The sequence goes on along the minus strand of JACSRE010000036.1, from coordinate 16,414 downwards.
GGCCTCGGCGTCGAGCAGCGCTCGCAGCTCGGCGTCGCCCATCAGCTCCTTCAGCTGGAGCGTGTCGATGGTGAGCGCCTGCGCGCGGCGCTCGGCGAGCGGGGCGTCGCCTTCGTAGAGGAAGTTCGCGACGTAGCCGAAGAGCAGCGACGCCGCGAAGGGGCTGGGGCTGGCGGGCTCGACCGTCTTCACCGTCACCGCGCCGCGCTCGATGTCCTTCAGCGTCTCGAGGAGCGCCGGCATGTCGAAGACGTCGCGCAGGCACTCGCGGTACGTCTCGAGGATCATCGGGAACGAGGGGTACTGCGAGGCCGCGGCGAGCAGGCCCTGCGCCTTCTTGCGCAGCTGCCACAGCGGGGTGCGCTGGCCCGGCCGCTTCCTCGGCAACAACAACGCGCGGCTGGCGATCTCACGAAAGCGCGCCGCGAAGAGCGGCGTCTGCGACAGCTGCCCCAGCACCAGGCGCTCCACCTCGGCGGCGCGCGGGAGCAGGTGCTGCCCATCGGGAGGCGCCGCGCCCTCGGGCCAGCGCACCACGAAGCCGTCATTCGCCCAGAGCGTCTCGACCTCGAGCCCGAGCGTCTCTCTGACGTGCGCCTGCACCGCCATCGACCACGGCGCGAGCACCTGCCCGCCCAGCGGCGACAGCAGGCACAGGCGCCAGTCGCCCAGCTCGTCGCGGCCGCGCTCGATGACGACGGTCTGATCGTCGGGTACCGCCGCGTGGCGCCGCTGATCGTCGAGGTAGTTGAGCAGGTTCTTCGCCGCCGGCTCGGTCAGCTGGTGCCGGCTGGTCAGCACGTGGTGGGCGTTGCTCCGCGGCAGCGCGCTCAGCTCGCGCACCAGCGCCCCGATGCGCTTGCCGAACTCGAGCGGCCGGGCGCTCTGGTCGCCCCGCCAGAAGGGCATCTTCCCCGGCTCACCAGGCGCCGCGGTGACCATCACCTTGTCGAAGGTGATCTCCTGCACCCGCCAGGTGGACGCGCCCAGCACGAACGTCTCGCCGGGCTTCGTCTCGTAGACCATCTCTTCGTCGAGCTCGCCGACGCGCGCCTGCCCCTTCGGCGCGCCGACGAGGAAGACGCCGTACAGGCCCCGGTCGGGAATGGTGCCGCCGTTGATGACGGCCACCCGGCGGGCGCCGTCGCGCGCGGTGAGGGTGTCGGTCAGCCGGTCCCACGTGAGGCGGGGCCGCAGCTCGGCGAAGTCGTCGCTGGGGTACCTGCCCGAGAGCAGCTCGAGCACGCCCTCGAGCATCGCGCGCGACAGCTCGGCGAACGGCGCCGCGCGCCGCACGAGCTCGAAGAGGGGCTCCACCTTCCACTCGTCCACCGACACCATCGCGACGAGGTGCTGGGCCAACACGTCGAGCGGGTTGCGCGGGTACTGCGTGCGCTCGACGGCGCCTTCCTGCATGGCGCTCGTGAGCGCCGCGCACGCGACGAGATCGCCCCGGTACTTGGGGAAGACGATGCCCTCGCTCGACGCGCCCACCTGGTGACCCGCGCGGCCGACGCGCTGGAGCCCCGACGCCACCGAGGGCGGCGCTTCGATCTGCACCACCAGGTCGATGGCGCCCATGTCGATGCCGAGCTCGAGCGAGCTGGTCGCCACCAGGCCCTTGAGGGTGCCCTCTTTCAAGCGTGCCTCGATGAGGGCGCGTTGGTCTTTCGCGAGCGAGCCGTGGTGCGCGTGCACCAGCACCTCACCGGCGAGGTCGTTGAGCGCCGCGGCGAGGCGCTCCGAGGTGCGGCGGTTGTTGACGAAGAGCAGCGTCGACCGGTGGCCCTTCACCAGCTCGAGCAGCCGCGGGTGAAGGGCGCTCCAGATGCTGGTCGAGGGCGCGGGCCCGGTCGGCTTGCCCATCGTCGGCGGCCCGAGCTTCGCCATGTCCTCGACGGGCACCTCGACCGTGAGCTCGAGCTGCTTGGGCGTCGAGGCGTCGATGACGGTGACGGGCCGCCCGCCGCCGAGGAACCGCGCCACCTCGTCGAGCGGCCGCTGTGTCGCCGACAACCCCACGCGCTGGAGCGGCCGCCCCAGCATCCACTCCAGGCGCTCGAGCGAGAGCGCGAGGTGGGCGCCGCGCTTGGTGGGCACCATCGCGTGGATCTCGTCGATGATGACGGTCTCGAGCCCGAGCAGCGCCTCGCGCGCGTTCGAGGTGAGGAGCAGGTAGAGCGACTCGGGCGTGGTGATGAGCAGGTCGGCCGACTCGCGTGAGAAGCGGGCGCGCTCCTTCTGGGGCGTGTCGCCGGTGCGAATGACGAGCTCTGGCCTGCGAAAGACGTCGCCGCGCGCTTCGGCGACGCGGGCGATGCCCTCGATGGGGGCGCGCAGGTTCTTCTCGACGTCGACGGCGAGCGCCTTGAGCGGCGAGAGGTACAGCACCCTGCAGCGGCGCTTGCCGTCAGGCTTCGGCGAGAACATGAGCCGGTCGATGCCGTGGAGGAAGGCGGTGAGCGTCTTGCCGCTCCCGGTCGGGGCCAGCAGCAGCGTCGACTCGTCGCGCACCAGCGCCGGCCAGCCCAGTGACTGCGCGCGGGTGGGCGCGGGGAACGCGCTCGAGAACCACGCCTTCACCGCCGGGTGAAAGAGGTCGAGCGCCGGGGGGGCGTCGGTCGGCACGGGGCCGTCATATTCAAAGCCCGCGCGCGCCGGGGCGCTCATTCGGCGAGGTGGGCGGGCCTCGAATTGCGGGTAACCTCTCTGGCCGCGTGTACGCCGCCCTCCTCTCGCTCCTGCTCGCCGCGCCCGATGGTGGTGTCGCCCCGCAGCCGCTCGTCGAGGTCGCCTCGCGCATTCCCGACGCCGTCGTCGACCTTCGCTACGCGACCGCAGACAACTTCATGGGCAAGGCCGTCTACCCGCCCGACGCCCGGTGTCTGCTGCTCGAGAAGTCGGCGAAGCAGCTCGAGGTGGCCGCGGCTGAGCTCCGGCGCCAGGGCTTCAGGCTGCGGCTCTTCGACTGCTACCGGCCCCACCACGTGCAGTTCGAGCTGTGGAAGGTGCTCCCGAAGCCCGGCTACGTCGCCGAGCCGACGAAGGGCTCGAACCACAACCGCGGCGGCGCCGTCGACTTGTCGCTGGTGCAGCTCGACGGCGGCGTGGTGGAGATGCCGTCGCCCTACGACTTCTTCGGCAAGGCCGCGCACCACGCCTTCGACGGCGGAACACCGGAGGCGCGCCGCAACCGGCAGACGCTGAAGGCCGCGATGACGACCGCCGGCTTCACCATCAACCCCATGGAGTGGTGGCACTACGATCTGCCCGACGCGCGGCGGTTCCCCCTTCGCGACGAGCCCTTCGTCAGCGGGCCTTAGCGGGGCCTGAGCGCGGGCGCGTCGGGCGGCTCGTCGAGGTGCAGGGCCTTCACCGAGTCCTTCAGCGGGCCGTGCAGCAGGGTGAAGAGCACCGAGGCGTGCAGCTCGTCGGGCGCCTTCCTGGCGTCGAGCTTCACGATGTGGGGCTCGTCGAGCGAGAGGAAGATGTCACGTGAGCGGGTGAGCGCCGGGAGCGACTCGAAGGTGTCTTGCCCTCCAGCGCCGCGCGCGTTGATGCGGTCGACGCCGAGGCGCGGGTCGAAGTCCATCAGGAACACCACGTCGGGCTTCGGCGCGAACTCGCGGTTCTTCGCGATGAGCGCCAGCGGGTCGTGCCCGCGGGCGCCCTGATAGGCCGCCGTGGAGTAGTAGTAGCGGTCGATGATGACGAGGGCGCCGCGCGCGAGGGCGGGCGCGATGAGGGTGGCCACGTGCTCCTTGCGGTCCTCGAGGAAGCACTGCAGCTCCTCGTCGGGCGAGAGCCGGCCGCTCACCTTCGACTCGCGCACCTTCATGCCCCACGGGCCGTTGGTGGGCTCGCGGGTGCGCACGGCGTCGAGGCCGTGCTGCGTGGCCCAGTCGGTCAGCAGCGCGGCCTGGGTCGACTTGCCAGAGCCGTCGATTCCCTCGAAGGCGACCAGGACACCACGGGGCAGGGGCTTCGGCACGGCGTGGCCATAGCCGACGCCGCCGCGTGCTGTCACCCTCGCGCGGAGTACGGTGTCGGCATGATCGCCGCGCTGCTCCCGCTCCTCCTCTCCGCCGCGCCCCTGCTCCAGCCCCCCACGGTGAGCGACGACGCCTGCCTGCTCGACGCCGACGGCCACCTGCGGTGCATCGACCTGCAAGACCACTGCGTCTCGGCCCCGCCCCCCGACGCGTTTCGCTCCTTCGGCACCAGCGAGGGCAGCAGCGGCTGCGGGCTGCGCACCGACGGCCGCGTGGTGTGCTGGGGCACGTTCGCGCCGGCGAAGGTGCCGGTCGACCTCGGGCCCGTCGCGCAGCTGAGCGTCGGCAAGCCGCACGCCTGCGCGCTGCGAAAGGACGGAACCCTGCGGTGCTGGGGCAGCGCGTACCAGGGCTCACTCGAGGCGCCGAAGGGCACCTTCACCTCGGTGTCAGTGGGGCACTCGGTGAGCTGCGCCGTGCGCGCCGACGGAGCGCTGGCCTGCTGGGGCAGCCAGGCCGACGCGCACCTCGCGCCGCCGAAGGGCGCGTTCAAGCACGTCGCGGTCGGGCTCCAGGCGGCGTGCGCCATCGACGTGAAGGGCCAGCTCTCGTGCTGGGGCGATCTGCCGAAGGCGCCGGCCGGGCGCTTCACCAGCGTCTCGGTCGGCCAGTTCCAGGCCTGCGCGGTGCGCGACGACGGCGGCGGCCTCTGCTTCGGCCCCTCGGGCGTCGCCACGCCCCTGGGCCCCGTCGGCACCCGCTTCTCCGAGGTGGGCACCCGCTGCGGGCGGCTGAAGACCGGCGCGCTGGTGTGCTGGAGCCGCAAGGAGCCCGCGGTGCTCCAGGTCGACGACGGCCTGACCCGAACCGCCGACGCCAGCGGCGCGTGCGCGCCCTTCGCTGCGAAGGGCGCGACCGGCCCGCTCCCTCCGCGGCGGCCCTGGGTCGACCTCGCCATGAAGCAGGTCCACGCGGGCACGCTCGACACCGAGAGCGGCCGCGACCAGGTGAAGAAGGAGGACCTGCCGCACTTCGCCAACGAGTACCGCGCGCTCAAGACGTGGCGGGAGAAGGGGCTGTTGATCAACCTGCTGTGCGACTCGCACGACCCGGTGCTGGCCGACATGATGTGGGACGCCCTCGACGTGCCGGACTGCACGCAAGAGACGCCCTGCAAGTTCGCCGACGGCTGGGAGGTGCGCGCCACGGTGCTGAGCTACCTCGACGGCGACTTCGCGCGCTTCACCACCTACCTCGACGACCCCGCGCTGACGAAGAAGACCATCGCAAGGCGCCTCTCCGAGCGCGCGGCCCGTCGTTGAACGCGCGCTCGCCCCTCGCTCACACGCGCAGCTTTCCGCGGAAGCCCCGGGCCGCGTAATAAGACTGCGCGCCGTTGTGGTACGTGAAGACGTGGTCGTAGCGGCGATCGCAGAAGAGCGCGCCGCCGAGCGCACGAATCGCGTCAGGCGTCTGCACCCAGCTCGAGGTCTTCGCGTCGAACGCCTCGAGCGCCTGGAGGGCCCGGTACTCCGCCTCGGTGAGCAGCTCGACGCCCATGGCAGCGGCGACGTCGAGCGCGTTGCTCTTCGGGCGCGCCTCTTTGCGGGCCTGCCACGCCTCGCGGTCGAAGCAGAGGCTGCGGCGCCCGGCGGGGCTCTCTTCGGCGCAGTCCACGAAGACGATGACGCCTGGCCCGTCGATGAGCGCGACGTCTGGCTCGCCGCCGCTCGCCTCCATCGCCTCGAGCGTCGCGAGGGCCCTGGCGTTCAGGCGCGCCTCGACCTTCGCCCAGGCGAGGCCGGGGTGCCGGTGCGGGTGCGCCTCGAAGCGGGCCTTCAGCGTGCTGAGCAGGTCGTCGCCGGCGCGGGGCGTGCTGGTGCGTGCTCTTCCTCGTTTGGGCATTGGGTGACTCTGCCTCGGCGCGGGCCGTTCGTCTCGCGAACCTGGCGCGCTACCGCCGAGGGAGCGCCAGCACGCGCGCCCGGAGCGCCCTGACGACCGCGGGCGTCTTCACGTCGACGCCCATCACACGGAGCTCGGTCGCCGCGTTCCCGCGCAGGTAGTGCAGGGTGACGCCGGTGAGGTCGCCCTGTTCGACCTGCCACGCCGCGCCATCGGCGTCACCGGCGATGGGCTCGAGGCGGCCGGCCAACACCCGCGGCGTGCTGCCCAGCGCGTGACGCGGATCGGCCGACGTCACCACCGTTCGATTGAGAATGACCGAGCGCACGTCGCTGGCCTCCTTCCACGTGCACGAGAATGACGTCGCGTCGGCCCCCGCGGCGAGCTCGGTGCCCGTCCCGGCGTTGACGCGAAAGCCCAGCGCACGGGTCAGCTCCGCGTCCGAGTAGGCATAGGCTCGCGGTGACGGCCTCAGCTCCGGCGGTGCTGGAGACGGCGGAGGGGGGGGCGGCGGCGCGGGCTCCGCTCGGCACGCGCGCCGAGATGGCCGCCAGAGAGCTGAACAGCCCGCGCTCGCCGAGCAGGGCGCCAGCCGGAGCGGGCACGCTCAACGTCACGCCCGGCACGCGGTCGCCGGCCAGCATCAGGTCGATGCCCCTCGGCGCCGTCACCGTAGCGTTCACCTTGCCCGTTTCGTTGAAGAGCTCGAGCGCGTCACCGGTGACGACGCTGCCCGACAGCACCTCGAGCGTGACGGTCGCGCCCTCGACCGACACGACCCGCGCCACCGTTCCGGACGGCTCGGTCGCCAGCACGAGCGCCGACACCAGGAAGGCCACCACCGCGGTCATTCTCATGGCGCTCGGCTTACCTCACCGCGCGCCCCTTTCGCCCCGCCATCGGCGATGCGGCCCACGGCCACACCCCTCACCGCTCAAGAGGAGCCACTCCAGGCACCGTCTGCCGTCGATGAACGCGCGTCCGCGTTGGGCCTCAGAACGCCCAGCTGCTGGTGAGGCCGACGCCGCTGCCCGACAACACCGGCGTCACGGCCTGCCAGGTGACGCCGCCCGTCGGCCGCGCCGCGCGGTGGCGCACCACCCACCGGCCCACCAGGTACCCGGTCGCCGCGCCGAAGAAGACCTCGGACGCGAAGTGGTAGTCGTCGAGCACCAGCCACGTCGCGAGCGCGCCGCCCACGCCCACCAGCAACACGTGCAGCCAGGCCGCGTCGACGTAGGTGGCGTACGCCCCGATGAGCGCGAACACGCTCGCCGAGTGGCCCGAGGGAAACCCGTCGGGAAAGGACAGCCGCGTGGGCCCGAAGAAGTCACCGGCGCCCCCTCGGTGCAGCGCGCCCTCTCGCCCCGTCAGCAGCTTCAGCGTCACGTGGTACACCTGCGCGACCGCCAGCGCCTCGGCCGCCAGCGTGCTCGCCTCGAGCAGCCGCTCGTTGCCGCCGAGCGCGCCCACCAGCATCAGCGTCAACGGGGTGAGCACCTGGGTGAGGCCGATGGCGAGGTTGCTGGCGGGCGTCCACAGGTGGAACGAAGCCGGGCGCGCGAGCTGGCAGACCGACGAGTCAGGCGGGGCGACGCCGCAGTTGGCGCCGCGGGCGAGGTGGAGCGCGTCCTGCAGCCGGGCGTCGGCCGAGCGCCCGTCGATGGGCACGAGCGCCGCCACCGTGGGCGCCGTCACCGCGGCCAGCAGCGCCCAGTCGCCCGCCGACCACGCGCCGACGTTCGACGGAATCGACACCAGGTCCGCGAGCGTTCGCAGCAGGAGCCCTCGCAGCCAGGGCCAGGGCGGGCTGCTGCGGTACCGCCACGCGTCGCCCAGGAAGACGCCCGTCGTCGGCTCCTCCCGCGTCGGCGCAGGGGCCGGCTCCGCCGCGGCGGCAGGGTCGGCGGGCTGGAGCGGCTGGTCGGCGAGGCTGGTCGCCGCGACGGCCAGCGTGACCAGCACGGCGATGGCGCTCGAGGCCCGCATGAGGTGCCAGAGGCTGCTCTGCTCCCGGCCCGTCGTCCATCGTCGCGGCACGCCAGCAGTCGCGCCGGCGCCGGGTGCTGCTATGAGAAGCTCCCCGCCCCGATGCCGTTGCTCCTCGCCATCATCCTCGCAGCGGCGCCGGCCGAGCCCTCACCCAGCGAGGCCTCGATTCGCGGCCGCGCGTGGAAGGTGGCAGTCACCGGCGGCGCCGTCGTGGTGGCGGGCCTCGGCTTCTTCATCGCCTCGCGCGTGCTCGACGGCACCATGCCGACCGACGCCACGGTGCTGAACACCACGCGCGCGTTTCAGGTGGGCGGCGTCATGCTGATGGCGAGCGGAGCGCTGATCGCGCTGCTCTCGTTGCCCATGTGGTTCTGGACGGACGACCCCTCTGCGCCCGGCCTCGCGCTCAGCCCCCTGGGAGTCGTCGGCCGGTGGTGACGCTGGTCGCGCTCCTCGTGCTCGCGTCGCCAGGCGCGCTCGAGCCCGACCTCCCGCCCGCCGACGCTCCCAACGTCGAAGCGGCGCCGCCGCCCGCCGACGTACCTCGCGCCGACGAGCCGCTGCCGCTCGCGCCACCGCGGCCCCGGCCAACGGAGCTGCCCCGCGGGCGCAGCTTCGTGGTGCCGGCCATCGAGGCGCTGTTCGTCGACTTCGCCCTCGCCAGCTTCAACAACCTCGTCAGCCGCGAGCCGTTCGCGCAGATCTCGCTCGACAGCATTCGCGTCAACCTGCCGCTCTCGGCCTGGGAGCTCGACTCGGACTACTTCCTCACCAACCAGTTCGGTCACCCCTACCAGGGCGCCCTGGCCTTCACGGCGGCGCGCTCGGCCGGGCTCTCGTTCTGGTGGTCGACGCTGTACCCGTTCGTCACCAGCCTCGCCTGGGAGCTCTTCTTCGAGGTCGACAAGCCGTCGGTGAACGACCACATCACCACCACCGTCGGCGGCGCGCTCCTGGGTGAGGCGCTCTTTCGTCTCTCGATGCTCGTCGTGCGCAGCGGCTTGCCGAAGTGGGCGCGCGAGGTCTTCTCGTTTCTGCTCGCGCCCCCTGCGTGGGTCAACGACGCGCTCTTCGATGAGCAGTTCGCGGCCGGAGACCTGCCCAGGGTGCCCTTCTACCGGGGGTGGCTCGGCGGCGGCATCGTGGTGCAGAGCCAGGCCGCGCGCCTGGGCGCCTTCATCACCGCGCGCGTCATTCACGGCTCGCCGTACGAAGAGGTGGGCGCGCCGTTCAGCCACTTCGACATCGCCGCCGACCTGAGCATCGACCGAACGCAGGTGGTGGGCGACTTCACGGTGCGCGGGCTCCTGTGGGGCCGCGCCTATCGCCTGGGGCTGCTGCGGGGCGTCGCCGGTCTCTTCGGCTCCTACGAGTACGTCGCGCCGCGCCTCTTCCGCGCCTCGTCGGTCAACCTGGGCGGCGGCTCGCTCGGCGCGCTGGCGCTGACGGCGCAGACGTCGCTCGAGCTGACGGCCATCGTCTCGGCGATTCCGTTCGGGGCCGGTGGCGTCGTGGCGCCGAGTGAGGTGGTGGGCAGCCGCGACTACCACGTCGGCCCCGGCGTGCACCTCGAGGGCGAGGTGAGCCTCACCAACGAGCGGTTCGGGTTCGTCAGCCTCGGCGTGCGTCGGTGGAACCTCTTCGGCGGCTTCTACACGCAGCCTGCCGGCCACGACGCCATCACCTACGCGCACCTCAACGCCTTCGTCCGCGTGGGCCGAGAGGCCGTGGCCGGCCTCGAGCTCGTGCGCGCGCTGCGAGACACCCGCTCCGACGGCGTCGACCTGAACCAGGCGCTCACCCAGATTCGCCTCGTCGTCTGTTGGCTCTTCTCGGGCGAGCTGGGCATCGTCGCACACCGGTGACGGCGAGCGTGGACTGGCCCCCTCAGGCGCTCAGAGGGCGTACGAGAAGTCGCCGATCACCCGCCCATCACCGGCGATGAACTGCAGCCGCGCGGCGCCCGTGGCCGGGTCGAGGTCGATGACGGTGAAGTTGTTCACGCCGGTGGCGAAGTCGACCTGCGGCTTGCCTGGGTAGGTCGGTGAGGTGTTGGGCCGCTGTCCCGCGGGGCCGACCAGCACCTCGATGGCCGACGCGCCCGGGCCCTGGCGCGAGACGCGGCCTGCCAGCGCGAGGTGAAAGTCGCCCGAGACCCACAGCACCCCGGGAATCTTCGCGTCGTCGATGTGGCGGAGGAGCGCGGCGCGCTGGGTCGCGAAGCCCTCCCAGCGGTCTTCTCGCTGCGAGCCGAACAGCGGGCCGGGGAACTCCGAGATGGGCACCGAGTTGAGGATGACCTTGAAGCGCGCGGGGCTCGTCGAGAGGCCGGTCGTCAGCCAGTCGAGCTGCGCCTGCGAGACGTACTCCCCGTTGGCGCGGTTCCGTTCGCCTCGCGTGTCGAGCACGAAGAACTCCGCGGTGCGCCCCCACCGGAGCCTCCGCCACAGGCGCTCGGGCTGCGCCTGCCGTCGCATGGGCATGAACTCGAAGAGGCGGTCGCGCGCGATGTCGACCAGGCCCTCGGACTGGGCGTTGGGGAAGTTGTCGACGACCTCGTGGTCGTCCCAGGTGGCGATGAGGCTCGTCGACGCGCGCAGCAGGCGGTGGGGCTCGCGGCCCAGCGCCTCGTGCCACTTGCTCCGGAAGCCGTCGATGGTCTTCGCGCCGTCGGCGTACAGCGTGTCGCCGGCGAGGAGGAACGCGTCGAGGTCGGTCCGCTCGGCCGCGCGGCGCAGCGGCAGGAGCGGGTAGCGCTGGTTGATGCACGAGACCGCGCCGACGCGGAGCGGCGCCAGCGTGTCGTCGCCGAAGGCGGTGCGGAACCGCCCGGGGCCCGAGCGCGCGGTCTCGGCCCCGCCCAGCGTCTCGACGAACTCGTAGCGGTACCAGCGCCCGGGCTCGAGCCCGCGGACCTCGGCGTGCACGAAGCCCTCGGCGTCGGGCGTCACCGGAATCGTCTGGCTGCTCGCGCCGTCTTCGAGCGCCACCATCAGCTGCACCGACGCGCTGCCGCGGTAGAGCGCCCAGAGCAGGGCCCCCTCGGACGTCGCGTCGCCGCTCGCCACGCCCAGCGGGAACTCGGGCGGGGTGACCCCGTCGGGAGAACCCGCCGACTCGCAGCCGGTCGCGGCCAGCACCAAGAGCGCGGTGAACAGCATTCGACGTGAGCGCCTCATCGGTTGCCTTCCCGTCGCGCTGCGACGAAGCCCTGCCACGCGTAGACCGCCTCGAGCACGTCGAAGGTGCCCATCGAGGCGACGAGCGTTCCTGCGCCAGCCAGCATCGGCCACTGCCCGCTCCCGAACTGGTCCCGCTCGGCGACCGCGCCGGCGGTCAGCACCACCAACCCCACCGCTGCCCCGAGGAGGGCCCACCGCGAAGCACGCCAGGCGTTCGCGCGCGCGGCCTTCGTGCTCGCGGCTACGTCGCCGGACTGGCCCATCGCCGTCAGCAGCGGCACCGCGAGGTGCAGCACGGCGGCGTTGAGGAGCGCGGCGATGGCGAAGCCTCCTGCGAGCGCGAGCGGGTCTGGTCTTCCCCGCGCCTCGAAGGCGGCCGTCGGGAGCAGCGCGCCGGCGAACGAAGCCAGCGCTGCCGTCGCGAGGGCCGCCGCCGTCGCGGCGCTGGCGTAGAGCGCGACCGTACCCGCGGGCACGGGGGGCGCTCCGGCGTCCACGGCCTCGCTCACGCCCTGGGCGAGGGCAAGCGGCGCCATCAGGAGGAGGACGAGGACGACAGAGCGCATGCGGCGTTCGCAGCAGACCGCCCGGCGCGATGGCTGACAAGCTGACCGAAGCGTCAGGCGTCGCCCTCACCGCAGGTTTTGCGCGAGGCGCGGCGCCCCTCAGGGCTCGAGCCTCGCCGAGAGGCCCACCGGGGCCGTGGGCGCCGCGGTCGCCACCGCGTCGACCGTCACCATCGCCAGCACCACCGCGGCGGCGGCGAGGCCGAACGCCAGGGGCCGCTGCCACCACGCCGCCGGGCCCGCCACCAGGCCGAGCTCCTGCGCCACCGCGGCCCGCAGCCTCGTCCTCACCTGCGCGCGAGGGCGCTCGGCGGCTGACGCGGCCAGCTCCACGTCGCGCTTGAGCGCGAGGAACTCCCCCAGGCACCCAGCGCACGAGGCGAGGTGCTGCTCCACCGCCGCGCGCGGCGCCTCGTCGATGACGCCGAAGTGAAAGCCCACCAGCTCGCCGCGAATCGACGCACACGTCATGACGCCACCTCGTCTCTCAAGCGCTTCACCAGCTCATGGAGCCGCGACTTCACCGTGCCCAGCGGAACGCCCAGCACCTCGGCCAGCTCGTCGTACGACAGCCCACCCGCGCGCAGGTGGTACAGCTCGCTCCACGCGGCCGGCAGCTCCGCCACCGCGCGCGCCAGCGCCTCGGCCGTCTGTCGTCGTTGCAGCGCCGCCTCGGGGAGCGCGGCGCCTTCGCTCACCGCGAGCGCCTGCGCCACCGCGTCGGTGGCCTTCGCCGCGCGCTGCCGGGTGCGCACCCGGTTGAGGCACAGGTGGCGCGCCACCTCGAACAGCCACGCCCTGAAGCTCCGGGCGCTGCGGCCCGCCTCGCGCGCCTTGAGCACCGCCAGGAAGGCCTCGTGGAGCACGTCTTCTGCTTCGGCCGCGTCGCCGAGCTGGCGCGTGAGGAACCCGAAGAGCGGCGCCTCGTAGCGCTCGTACAGCGCGTCGAACGCGCGCAGGTCGCCCTCGAGCAGCGCGCGGTACAGCGACTCGTCGGAGCGCGAGAACATGTCGCGGGCTCAGGCCTTCGGCGCGAGGCGCGCGTTCTTCACCGCCGCCATTGTCGAGAGGAGCAACGCGAGGATCACCAGCACCGCCGCCAACACCAGGTTGTTGAGCGACTCGGCGACGCCGGTCGCGCCTGCGCCGAGCTGCACGTCGGGCGCCGCCCGGGCGACGTACTTCATGGTGTTGATGAGCCCCAGGCAGGTGCCCAGCACGCCGCTGGTGGCCGTCAGCGCGCCCAGCACGAAGGTGAGCCAGCGGTGGTGTGGGTGTGGAATGGACAGCGCCGCCGCCGCGACCAACGCGAAGCCGAACACCAGCGTCGGGTACATGCCGACGCCGCCTTCGGTGAAGAACAGGCCCATGGGTTCTCTCCCTGTGAGGGACGACACCATGAAGGAACCGCGGCCGCCCAAAGGTTCGTTCGGCCGCGCAGGCGTACGCCCCCCTACATCGGCGTTTGGCGCCCCGCCTCACGGGGGTTCGGGCAGAATGCAGCGGTGGCCCACCGGGTGTGGGCCGCGCTCCTTCATGACGGACTCCGCAGTCGACCCCTCCTCGGAACTCAGCCCTGCGCACCGCAAGGCGCGGGCCGACGGTTTTCGCGAGTTCATGGTGGCGCTCCAGCGCGCCGGTGAGAGCTCGCGCACCTACGCGGCCGACCACCCGTCGGTCGCCCAGGCCGTCGAGCGCCTCGAGCAGCGCCTCGGCCAGGTGCTGACGCAGTTCGGCGAGATCGAGTTCGAGGTGACGGGGGAGTGCATCGTCTTCGACGGCAACCCCGTGGTGAGCCGCGCCGGCGGCCGGGACTTCCTGGCGCGCACGCTCTTTCAAGAGGGCGTTCGCAAGGTGACCATCCAGCCCGGCGCGCCGGTCGAAGAGGTGCGCACGCTCATCACCGCCTTCACCCGCTCGACCGGTGAAGAGCAGCCCGGGCAGGAGAGCCTCGCCAGCCGCTTCTGGGAGGCCGACTTCAAGTTCATTCGCCTCGTCATCCTCGACACCCTCGACCTCGGCGCGCAGGACGACGGCGGCGAGGTGGGCGACAAGGTGGGGCGGAGCGCGGGCTGGCAGGCCACCTTCCAGTCCGACGTCGACGCGCTGGTGAACCTGATGCAGCACGAGCACCAGCCCTCGACGATGGTCGAGGCCGGCGCCATCGCCGTCACCGCCGAGGCGCTCGACCTGCTCAACAGCGAGGGCCTGCGCGACATCACCGCCGACGACCTCGCCCGGCATGACGTCAGCCAGCAGGTGCTCGAGTCGGCCAGCGAAGACGCGCGCGTGGGGCTGCGCGAGGGCGTGATGACCGAGGTGCTGCAGGGCGCCGACCGCTACTGGGCTGCGCTCCTCAACGCCGCCGTCACCATGCCGGCGCAGCAGCAGGCCTGCCTCGAGGCGTCGAACCGGCTGGCGTTGACCATGGCCGCCGAGGGGCAGTTCGTTCAGGCCATCGACGTGTTCCAGCAGTTGGTGACGGACGCGCGCGACGACAGCGTCATGGGCCCGCAGCGGGTGGCGATGTTGACCGAGTTCAAGAAGGGGCTGGTCGCGCCCGAGGTGCTCGACCGCCTGGTGGCCGGGCTCGACGACCCCGCGCAGGCGGTCGCGTGCGAGGCCGGGCTCAAGCGCATCGTCCGCTCGGTCGCGCCGCAGGTGCAGGAGCGCTTCGTCACCCTCAAGACCGACGAGGGCCGCGCGCGCCTCAAGGCGGTGCTGAGCTCGACGGCCGCCGCGCGCCCCGCGCTGGCCGTGCCGGTCGCGAAGCTCGACGACAAGGGCGTCGCGACGGCGCTCGAGGCGCTCGAGACGCTCGCGCCCGCCGACGCCGCCGAGTTGGTGGCCCGCGCCCTGGGGAGCGCTGACACCCGGGTGCGCCGGCTCGCCGCCCAGAAGCTCGACGCCTCCATCGCCATGGTGATGCCGAAGGGGAGCCTCCACCGCCGCCTCAGCGACGCCGACCCGGTGGTGCGCCGCAAGGCCATGGCCCTGGTGGGTGAGATGGAGGACGCCAGCGCGGTGCCGCACCTCAAGGGCGTGCTCCAGCGCGCGCTGCCCGACGAGGAGCGCCTCATCGTCTACGAGGCGCTGGGCAGCATTCACCACCCCCACGCGCAGGTCCTGCTGGTCGAAGAGCTCGACGCGCGCAAAGAGGTGCCGCTGCGGGTGGCGTGCATCGAGGCCATCAGCCACTACGCCAGCCCCCTGGCGCTCAAGACGCTCAACGGCCTCACCGGCAAGCTGCTCATCAACCCCACGGTGCGCCGCGCGGCCGCCGACGCGGTGGCCCGCCTGGAGCGTGGCGAATGATGAGCCGGCTCGTCGTCATGCAGCGGGTGGCCCAGGTGCTCAAGGCCGCGCAGGTGCACGCGCTCACCAACCAGCTCTTGCGCACCGGCGTCGCCCAGCTGCACGAGGCCATCGCCGCGCAGCAGAACAACGAGCCCGTCAAGCTGCTCTGGGTCTCGGGCGCGATGTTCGTCAACGGCGGCCTCGTCAACCAGGGCCCCGGCGTCGCGCACACCATCGAGACCATCAAGAAGCTCTTCGAGCGGCTCAAGGTGCACGAGGTCTCGTTCGACGCCACCGCGACCGAGGCCGACCTCTTCGCCTTCCTCGAGGTGTTCCAGCGGCACTGGCAGAGCCCGACGCCTGAGGCGGTGGCGCACGAGGTCGGCGTCATTCGGTTCCGGGCGCTGGGCAAGAAAGAGGTCGACGCCCTCGCCGCCGGCACCATCGACCACCGGCAGAACCTGCTGCGGTCGTACGCGCGCCTGGCGATGCTCACCAAGGTGGTGGTCGACCACGCGAAGGAGCACCAGCCCTTCAAGGTGTCGACGCTCCGCCGCGCGATTCAGCAGCTCGCCGACGCCAGCTCGGGCACCGAGGCGCTGCTGTCGGGCCTCACCCGCTTCCCCAACCTGCAGGGCGATCTGCACTTCCACCTCGTCACCACCGCCGCCTTGACGCTGCTGATGGGCAGGAAGCTCGAGCTGGGCAAGGTGGCCCTCGTCGACCTGGTGCAGGCCGCGCTGCTGCACGACCTGGCGCGCTTCGACTTCACCGAGCTGGGCGCCGACGTGGCCGCCCGTTCGCTCTTGTCGGCCGAGCTGCCCGCGCGCTCGATGCTGAACGTCGCCGCGCTCGGGCACAACCGTGAGGGCCTGGTGGCCGCCGCGAACGCCTTCGAAGTGTCGCTCTCGGTCGACGCCCCCAACCCGCTCCTGCGGCCAGGCGCCACGGCCCGGCTCGTCGCGGTGCCGGCGTACTTCAGCCGCCTCACCTCGCCGCAGCCGCCGCGCAAGGCCTTCGCCCCCGACCAGGCGCTGATGATGATTCGCCGGCGCGCCGGCACGGTCTTCGATGAAGACGTGGTCAAGCTCTTCATCTCGACCGTCGGGCTCTACCCCGTCGGCTCCACCGTGCGGCTGTCGTCGGGCGAGCTGGCGGTGGTGCTGCAGGGCCCGAGCAACCCGGCCGACGGCGCGCGGCCGGTGGTGAAGATCGTCCAGGGCCCGTCGGGCGCGATGGACGCGGTGGTCGACCTGAGCACCGACCCGGCCCGGCGCACGGTGCTCGAGGCGCTCGCGCCCGTCGAGAGCGTCAACCCGATGCCCTTGTTGCTGGCGTAGCTCCGGCGTCAGCGGGCCTGCAGCTCCTGCTGCGCCCTCGCGGCCAAGGCCTCACCCTCGCGCCAACCGAGGTCGCGGGCCTCGTCGAGCACCGTCTCGAGGTCGGCCTGGGCCTGCGCGGGGTTCGTCTTCAGCTGCAC